>JAKAZZ010000101.1 GCA_021826315.1 Actinomycetes bacterium | reverse complement strand
ACCTGGAATGAGAATCCTCGTCCTTTTAGATGGCATAAGACGGCTGACGAGATCTTTAGATCCATGGAAAAGTACCTCGGACCATTTACTAAGTGAATTTATGACTAGGGACACTAGATCGACGATTATGCATGTTTGATCAAGCGTCGAGTGTAGGAGGCTTTCATCTCGTATTTTTTGCAAGTAAAGCAGAGTAGCGCCAATAGCTTTCTTTTCGTTGGCGCTTCTTTAGATCCATTCCTTACGATAATTTAAGCATCTCCAATATCCATACCTACTAGTGCCAGTTTGGATAAGTGATCTGAATCTTGGTCAGCATGATTTAAACACCTCATATGAATTCTCGTGTCAGATCGAAACTGCTGGGTGATTCAAATATTTCTCGCAACATAGCGAGCATAAAAAGGTGAGGGCACGTCGGATGGCCAGTTTTGTCTATTGCGATAGATTCAAGGTGCGAGAGTTTCTCGGTAACGCCAACATAAAAGATGGCACTTTATAGATCAAATACCCTTCATTGCGGGCGCGTAATCCTAAGTGCGACCACGTTGAAGATTATGCGTGTTTGTTGCCATTGAGTCCACCCGTGAAATTGATCGAGATCAAAAGCGCCTAGCATCGTAGGCGGTGACAGTCAACTTTTCTAATATCTACTCAGATATAACCAACTGGATGAAGAGTGTGGGGCTATTGGTCTTATTGATCGCTTTAGGGTCAATTCTCGCCTCTCGCCTCGTCCATTGGTTTGGCGACAAGGTCTCCGATTCTATTAAGAAGACCGCTCGCGCACAGATTCGCGATGACTTCGTCTTGTCTGAGAGAAATAAGCACACAGCAGCGGTAGTACAAGCCGTTGAGTGGGCGGCAGTAGCCCTGATCTACTCTGTAGCTATCGTTCTTGGCCTTATGGCAATTAGGATTCCGATTACCTCTCTGGTTGCTCCTGCTACTGTGCTTGGCGTGGCTCTTGGATTTGGTGCACAAAAGGTAGTAGCTGACCTCGTTGCGGGGTTTTTTATCTTTGCCGAACGACAATTTGGCGTTGGGGACATTATCAGGATCTCGGCTCCAGGAACTTTGGGCGGCATCTCTGGGACTGTAGAAGAGGTAACCCTAAGAATTACGAGGATTCGCAGCATCGCGGGTGAGCAGATTATTCTGCCTAATTCAGAGATCCGACAGGTAGTAAACCTCTCTCGTGAGTGGTCTCAGGTCGTCGTCGACTTTCCTATCAATCCTTCAGTAGATTTAAGTGAGGTACGCAGACGATTGGATGATTTAGCTATTGACTTGACAAAGTCTGAAGCGTTATCGAATCAATTGGCTGGAGCGATAGTCGTAACCGGAATCGAGTCGATCTCGCCAGGTGTGGTGACCATTCGTATGTTGGCAAAGACATTACCTGCCCAGCAGTGGGAGGTTGCCCGTGTCATCAGAGCTAAAGGTGTCGAGGTCTTAGCTGATCTCAACGCATTGGTTCGACCTGAGTCGATTAATCTGAATTATGGCCCATGACATTTGAATCAACTGGTGAAATTAAAGTTCCAATCTCATTCAAGGAGCGGATTAAACGCCACCTTCCACGACGTTCCACGGCTATTTTGGCTGCCTTGTTTATCTTGGTGCTCTTTGGATATCTAGGAGATAGGCCGAGGTACTACCCAATGACCGTAAACCAAGTGACGGTCACTACTACAACCCTTGCACCCATAACAACTGTGCCGCGAGTCGCTCCTACAACCACGACGAGCTCTACTACAACCACCACCTCGACAACCACGACGAGCTCTACTACAACCACCACGGCGGTTGGGGCAACTACAACGACGGCCGTTGGCTCTTCTACTTCGACGACAGCGCCTTCTGGTTTGTCAACGACAACCACGACCAATTCAGGAGCAACTACCACGACCAAAGTTGGCTCTTTGACCACCCCTTCGTCGACCTCGACAACTTCCGCAGGTTGATTTAGCTAGAAGCTATTGAAGACTTTGGTAGCTTTCTATCTTTCTTTCGCACTCCGTTAGGCGCGAAGGATTTGACTGGCTAAGCGTATCGACGAAAGCAACTAACTTGTCTTTCCGCTCTCGGTTTGGTTTGTTTTCTATGGTCAAAATCAGAGTATGTCCGCCGATAATTCTTTTTCTCAATTGAGACTTGAGCATCTCTTTATGACCTCGAGGAGGGGAATCGAATTGTTGTCCGACGTCAGCTTCAAAATTGATGGGTCGTCTAAGATCCGAGAGCGGGCATTTGCTACCGCAAATCCAAATCCGACAGACCGCAGTAGGTCTACGTCATTGAGGTCGTTTCCAATTGCCACACAGCTTGAAACGCTAAATCCGTAGTAATTTGCAACTTGATGTGCCCCTGTCGCCTTTGAAACATTAGTGGGCGAAAAGTCCAACCATTCGTCCCCTGAGGTTGACATATATGAGTGCGACGAAAGCCGCTCACCGAAGATGTGATGAAGTTCGGATGAGTCGTAGTTGTCGGTACGCAAAATCAGCTTCGACGCCGATTCGCTATAGTTGCGAACTTCGCCGATCGTGTGGGGAATCACAAAGTTACAATTATCCATGAATCCAGCTTCGGTGATGAATGAGTTGCGGTGCTGAAGCGCGAGGTAGCTCCCCCCAAGGCTTGCCTCCTCAACGGTTGAAACGATTCGTTGGTAATTGTTAATGGGTAGGATCGACTCGTACACGATCTCATCGTTCCGCGTGTCAATTACTAGAGCGCCATTCAAAGTAACGCAAATTGGGTCGAATGCCAATCCTTCAATGACTTCTAATGCGCCTTGGGGTGATCGAGCTGTAGCAACGACGACCCTCACTTCCATGGCGGCGAGCTCTGAAAGTAATAATGCACTTTTCTCGTCGACCTGTCCATCGTCGTTGAGGATGGTTCCGTCGAGGTCTACAAAGATCGCGGGCAGAATGGACGGATCAACGTCAATAGTTGCCATTATCCCCCGTTTCCAGATGGAATGGTTGCCTGCTCGAATACTCCGCCATTATTGGGATTACCGCCCCCACCTTGGCACTCTTGAGTCAGAGCGGTAATGAGATCCGACAATGGTACCCGATTGGTCTCTGAGAGGGTGGCCTCTAGAGGTTGCCAGCTCCCATCGGTACCGGCAGCAATCGCAGCAAATGGCAGGGCCTCACGTATGACATTTAGAGCCTGTTGAGTATTGGCGTGATTTTTGGAATAGATCGATAAGCCTCTGTTGACGTAGCTACAAGCCTTCGTCCCATTCGATGCGGCCGATGCGCCGCAAGAGGATGCAGTTGCAGCTATTACTAGGGCGGCAACAACGTACTTTATGCCACCTCTGATGGCCATCATCACCTCGTATATCTCATATCTACTCAGGCGGGACTCGGTCGAATCTCCGCGCGCAGGACTAACTTCGATCCTAGTACCGTTGTGTTGCTTAGATTATTTTCAAAGGCCGTGGAGTTCACCGTCCGTTAGTAACTACGTACTGAATTGTCGTAGGCTATTTGGCGGATCTGTAAGGAGATTTTGACGTGTCGAGCTTTAAAGAATACGGACCTTCATCTATGTCCTGGCGTATCCATGCCGATCCTACGTCGCTTGTTGGTGGTATCAGGGCACTACTCATGCAGGCACTCTCGATACCATCGATGCTTGCAGTTGATACTTTTTCTACGTACCATGACGACTCCTGGGGGCGATTCAATCGGACGACCATGTTTGTTGTTGAGACAACATTTGGTAGCAGCGACGATGCCATGAGAATGATCGAATCAGTTCGAGCAATGCATGAAAGGGTCAAAGGTTTCGATAGTAATACCGGCCTTCCCTTCGCTGCGGGTGATCCGCACCTTCTCGCTTTCATCCACAACTGTTATACCGATTCGATGCTTGACTGCTACAGTCGTTACGTTGCACTGCTGACTCCGGTGGAGAAGAATCAGTACTTGGAAGAACAGGCCCAGATCGCATTGCTGCTAGGGGCTAAGCCAGATGAGGTAGTTACCGAATATCACAAACTGGAAGGTCAAATTAGCTCCATGGATAATCTTGGAGTAGTTGAAGCCACTACGCGCGGTTTCAAACAGCTAAAGGAATTTCCATTTCCCAATAACGTGGGGTTTTTATCCTTGCCATGGAGAATCGTCTTTGATAGTGCCATCGATAGCCTCCCCGAATTCGCAAAGGGTTACTACGGAATATCTAGCGATCCGATAGGTACATTTCTACGGAAGCCAGTTATGGCCTCTCTTGGATTTATCATGAGGAATTACCTTCCAGGTCATCCAATGTACCGAAGTGCGAAGTATCGTTACTACGAGGATTACAGCAAGAAGGATGTTGCTTGAAGAATTCAACTCCCCACGACTTTTTCAAGATTGCCGATGACATCGCTAATGGCGTACGCAAAATGTTCTCGACTACAAATCTGAGTTGGGCTATGACCGGGGAAAAAGACGGACAGCACCAAGGCGACGTCGACGTCGACGACTTTGTAATTGGCCATCTCGAGAGCCAGGGCTTTGCTACCTTTTCGGAAGAGAGTGGTTGGCGCGGTGACGGTAAGTACCTTGTGGTTGTCGATCCCGTTGATGGGTCTACTAATGCTTCGCGCGGTTTGCCTTCGTTTGCTCTTTCGCTTGCCCTTATTGAAGGTGATCAGCTAATAGCAGGGGTTGTCTGTGACCTCTCAAACGGTGATGAATACAGTGCGTCAATTGGAGATGGTGCCGCGCTAAATGGTATCGCCCTAAGTAAATCCACCAACGGCAGGCCGTTGGCAAAGTCGATCCTTGCACTCAACGGGTACCCAGGCAACTACTACGGGTGGGGTCAATATCGTGCTCTCGGTTCTGCGGCACTTGAGGTCTCGATGGTAGCTTCTGGCAAAGTCGACGCCTTCGTCGATCATTCAGCTACAGGATTAGCTCCATGGGACTACCTAGGTGCACTCGCGATTGCACGGGAAGTTGGATGTAGTTTTGCGTGGCTTAATTCTGCCCAAAATGGCGGCGAGGTTGGTGACGGTAACCCTGAGGTTCAAGAGATCGCGATTACAAAAGACTTCACCGTCTCACTTTTGAGTGGCCGTAGACGTCTACTTGTGGCACGAGACAAGAGTCTTCGCGATGAGATACTTGGCGCTATTCGAAGTTGATATCGTTTTGAGCAGCGTAACTTCCAATAGACTGCAGTTTGCTTTCCTTGCTTTGAATCGGCTCGCGACTTTACTTTGACCCGGCTAACGTCGTTTCGACGGCCTGAAGAGTCTTGTATTCCGCTAGTGTTAAGTAGCACTTTAGGGCGTTTAGCTCAGTTGGTTAGAGCAGCTGATTTACACTCAGCAGGTCGGGGGTTCGAGTCCCTTAGCGCCCACCAAAGTATCCGTATGAGAACCCTGCACCCCATCGGTGCCCCTGGTTCCAGCCTCAGCACCACCCTCCGGCGTGACCGGATGGGCGGTCTTCATTGCCTCGAGTTCATGATGCACCCGGGCAGGAACAAGACGTGAGAGCAGATGGTCGAATGGCTCGTTGTAATCCACTCTGACGCTCCGCTCCCGGGTCTCATCATCTTCGTCGATGTAGATCTT
>JAKAZZ010000039.1 GCA_021826315.1 Actinomycetes bacterium | reverse complement strand
GCCTCCTAGGAGTCACCGATCCCTTAGGTCGGATCAAGACGGTTGCGACCCATTTGTAGTGTCCCAACGAAAGACCGCAACTCAACTAGCTGGGAGAATGAGTTGATTTTCGGAAAGTTGGGTTAATTACGACCGTTCGATCAAATGAGGTCCTTGAACAGAAGCACCCAAGTCGCGAGGGCAGCAAACTTACGAAGCATCAATCAAAAACGGTCGCTAAAACCAACTCATTAAATATTGACCCGAATGAGCAACGTCCCAAAATGCCTCGCATTTCGATCGATTAAGTTCCAAGGATATCTAATCGCATCGATACGCACTTTCTCCCCGCAACTCAGAAGATTTCGCAATCGATACCCTGCTGGTCAGTTGAGGAACATGTCCGCATGTCGGATATGACTTATGGAAGCCTTTGGCTCTTTCAGGGCGCTAATTGCTGAAACGATTAGTAATAGTCTGCTATTCGAATCTAATTTTGAATACCGTAATACTCGCCGTCGGTAACGTGTGGTCCCCATGTAGCGTCACCTATGGTCATCGAAATATGGGTCAGAAAGTGATCAGGGTCAGATCCGTGCCAGTGCTCTTCTCCATCACCTGCAACGACAACATCTCCTACGTTGATCTTAATTATTTCACTCCCACGTGATTGAACTAGGCCACAACCTTCAGTTACATACAGGGTTTGACCCCCACGGTGAGAGTGCCAAGCGGACCTTGCTCCCGGAGTAAAGTGCACCGATCCAACAGACACAGGAGAAAGTTCACCTCCGTTTGCGAGACGATCAATGAAGACGTCACCAGTGAACATCTCATTTGGACCCTTCACCGTCGGCTGCTTTTTATTTAACTCCATGAGTTGTCTCCTTCTTTTTCGGAATTTCGTCAATAAATTTCAGCTTTTCGGTCATCCCGAACCAATCCAGCCAAGGTTATTTCAAACCCACACCTCATGAGCAATATTCAACTTCATGCGCTCATAAAAAACAGTCACCAAAACTTCGTGAAAAACTTGCAACTTGCACTTTCCTGCCCCAGTAGGTAAGGGAGTAAGATTAAATTCACTTCTTCGCGCTTGCCCGTTCTGCTACGGCTATCAAAGGTTTGCAAAAACTAATCGAAACGACACACCAATCGAGATGCTATTGAGTCGCTGGTAAATTATCCTCAAAATTCAACCAGAATGTCAACAAAATTCATAAAGTCAAGTTATTGCTCTTGATTAGATGGAAGTACCAAAGGCTTTGACTTTTGCGTCCATCAACGACCTTGACATACGCCTCCCCGATCGCGGAAAGATCTCCGGCCGTATCGGCAAACTCCATAATTGTCACAATGCAGTAGCTAGCACGGATGCTCTGATTTGGAGCGCCACTAGGTATTTCATCCACACATCCAACCTTTGAACTATTCAATAACGAACGGGAAGGGATGAAGTTACATCCGAAACCAGTAGACAGACAGGCTCTAACGTCAAAGTTGGATTGAACAGTTCTGAAGAGTCCGTAGTGTAGCCTTCCGCTACCGAATTAGCATTCAGAGTGTTGAAAAGCGGATCGCAGAGAAATCGACGGGCGCTAGAGATGTTCTTATCGCTATTTGAAGTTCTTCCATTCGATCACACATGCCTTTGGGTATGTAGAAAAAATTCGATCAAATTGGACGGCCTATCGGTGTGTTCGACAAAATGATTGCAGCTCCTATCATCTCAACCGAATCGACTCTCGTCACAAACAACACCGAAGACTTTACCCGATTACCGGGGAAAGAACTTGAGGACTGGGCGTAATCACTCTTTCAGGAGCAGATCAAATTCACCGCTCCCTTCCGCACCGAGGGGTGCAACTTTTTCAAGTTACGTGGGTGAAGGTTCCTGGGTAACAGTTGTTAAAAAACTCAATTTAAACCTGATCTATCGGGCGCACATCTGTAGATAGGTCACGGCATCAGCAATACTTTGACTGAGCGATACCTGGCCATATCATCGGACCAACCTGAATTTCCTGCCAATGGCACGTCTTTGTCGAAGGTGAGCATTGCTTCAACAGTTCCGGTCCTTATATAAGGAAATAATTACACTATTTAGGAATGGGCAAGTGCAACTCCTCTAGTCAAGGCGGCGGTCTCAGGAGAGACACGGAATGCCATTGGGAGATCAAAACACTGTGGAGTATCTACTTCTTCTACTCATGACACCGCCAGCAGGTACAATCGCAAAGGCGGCTTAAATCCCATCATCCATAGTGAGTGCTACTATCTTTGAAAAAGGCAAAGGCAAAAAATCGCAATTGAACA
Source organism: Actinomycetes bacterium (assembly GCA_021826315.1). GTDB lineage: Bacteria > Actinomycetota > Acidimicrobiia > Acidimicrobiales > Acidimicrobiaceae > Acidithrix. The sequence continues at coordinate 24,514 of JAKAZZ010000039.1, read as the reverse complement.
AGCTCTCTGAACGCATAGAAGCACTTTCATCGACGCCCAAGCAAACCACGCTGGACCAAGAGATAATTGACGCCACCTCCTCCTTGCTTCAGATGTATATAAACCTCAACTCACAGAGTCAAACAGCAGATGTTGAGATGATGGTTGAGTTAGCCCGCCGGACAAATCAATTGACTCAACTACTCGATGGATACCCGGCTCAGCACCAAGTCTCTATCGACTGGATCGTAGCAAATTCAATTCTCTCATTTGACCCTCAACTTCAGGAACTAATAGTCGGGCTACTAGACCGGCAAAAAGCTATGCGGACTTCGTCGTCCCCCCTAAACAATGGCGACAGAGAAAAAGATTTAGTCGTCCAAAAGCAACCCAGCGTTCTAGATACGACTGATATCGGGCGATTGGTAGAGGTTGCGCGCGACCCATCCACTTCCCCATCGACTCTGTCGTCGATAGCCGCAATCTCAAATCCTCAGGTAAGTGCAGCCGTTGCCATGAATGAAAACTCCGACCTCGAAGATCTGATCAAGATTGCTCAAAGTCAGAATCAGATAGTAGAACTTGCTCTCCTATCGCGCGATAATTTGCAATTTGAGTTGATCAACCAAATAGGGACGTCGCCAACTGCGATAGTCCGCGCTCGCCTAGCAAAGCGCCTCGACTTACCACCTGAAATCGCAATAAATCTAGCCTTGGACAACGACGAGAAGGTAAGAGTAGCGATAGCTGAAAACCCGAACTTGCCTGCGAATGCGAAGTTGCGCCTTGCGAGCGATCTCTCGCGAAGCGTGCGATTTGCGGTCATTCGCGATCGCAACGCGTCACCCGACGTAATTGAAGCCGCATACAGGAGCGACCCGAACGACGAACGAATGGCTCTCATGATAACCGAAAGCGCCGAGGCAAGTCCTTGGCTCTTAGCTGAACTAGCGAGCTCGAAGGAGTACGGCGTTCGGCTGCGAGTTGCTAGCCACCTCTCTACACCTTCGCTAGCTCTGAGGGAGCTAGCAAAAGATGGTGACACCTCTATCCGAACAGCGGTATCGGTACATCCGAACTTAGATCTATCCGACCTGATCGAACTAAGCAAAGATCGCGAAGCAATGGTCCGCAGAGGGGTTGCACTAAACCCCAAGACACCAGATGGACTTCTTTTAGACCTCTCTGATGACCCTATAGATTGGGTGCAACGTAGCATCTGGGACAGGAAAGAGATTTCGCAAGAATTGAGGACTGCTCTTCTACTGAAGGGTGGCAAGAACTCCAAAAACCAATACCCCTAAATACTTGAAAATATTCTCAAGTCACCGCTAAGAAGACGAAGTCAAGGAGTCCAAATAAATGTCAACGTCGAACATCACGGCATTGGAGATACTTGTTGATGCCGGCCTACCAACGATAATTTGGGGTCCACCTGGAGTTGGAAAGACCTCCGTAATAACCGAGATTGCGAAGGCACGAGATCTGAGATTAGAGATTGTCATAGCATCGATCAGAGAACCTAGCGACTTTGCTGGTCTCCCGATTCGTGTTGGCGAAGGCGTTAGATTTGCACCACCACAATGGGCGATAAACATCGCCGACGCTGGCAACGGCATAATCTTCTACGACGAAATATCAACCGCCCCGCCATCAGTACAAGCAGCACTTCTGCGACCGATATTAGATGGATTTGTTGGGGACCTAAAACTTCCAAGTTCTGTGATAACGCTTGCGGCAGCAAATCCAATCGATCAAGCCTCTGGCGGTTGGGATCTGTCGTTGCCCTTGGCAAATAGGTTCGTTCATCTTGACTGGAAGATAGACGCAACAGAGATAGCAAACGGATTCACGAGCGGATGGACAAAGCCAAACGCAGGTCAATCGTTCACTATCGATGATGCCACACTAACTAAGGCGCTTGGGCTAGTAGGCTCATTCATAGCAACTCGTCCCGATCTCGCCCTCCAGTTACCAGCAGATGACGGTGATCGTAGGGCATTTCCAACTCCTAGAAGTTGGGAAATGGCGGCAAAAGTGATCGCCGCTTGTGAACTAGCGAACGCACCTCAATCAATTAGATCTCGACTACTCAAAGGATGCGTTGGAGTTGGGGCAGCAAGTGAACTACTTTCATTCGTAGCCAGAACCGATTCGATTGACATTGCCAATCTCCTTGAAGATCCAAGTAGCTTTACTCCTCCAAATTCAAGAAGTGATGTCGTCTACGTAGCGCTTGCAGCGGGGATATCAAAGGTAAGAAATAGTGAGGATCCTCAACTTTGGATCTCTCTCGGCAAGCTCTTAGAGAGGATCATCGAACTTGGATATATTGACGTCGCTCTTCACAGCGCTAAGTCCTGGATGCAGTTGCGCCCCGCAGGACAGCTTCCTCCCCCGTCGACCATGCTCGCGCTCGCACCGATCTTGAACGCAATCTCTACCGATAGCTCTTTGGTTGATGAGTGACGAGTTGAATACGATGAGCAGGAGAGAACGCGTGGAAACGTTAGAGAAGTTGAAGATAGCACGAGCAACTGCTGTTGACGCGCATCCTTATCTCGCAACAGGTCTCTTCAAGCTCTTTCCAATAGAAAGTCGCACAATCAAGACTCTGGCAGTCTCGGCAAATTGGACGATTTACTTCAACCCAAATTTCGTTGAAGAGACCGCGAATTTAGAGTTGGCTGGAGTTCTTATCCACGAACTATCACATCTTTTGCGCGGCCATCACCAGCGGGAGAAAGACTTTAGAGCTAGCGATAGCTTTATTTGGAACATCGCCGCCGATGCTGCAATCAATGACGACCTACTTCGAAGTTCGATAAAACTCCCGGACCAAAGAGTCACCTCTATTCTTCTCGGCATCGAAGAAGGTCAATCCACCGAGGCAATTTATCTTCAGCTATCTGGAAGACGAGCGGAGCTGGAGAATATGTTTCCCGATATCGACTGTGGATCATGTTCCGACGGCTCAACTAGGAGCTACGAAGAGGAATCCATCACACCTAAAGAGGAAAACACCGAAGTACTCCTTGACCAAATTGCTCGAGAGGTATTGCAGGGTATCAAAGATGGAGCAGACCCACCGCCATTTCTAAGGACCTGGGCGACGGATCGAATCAAGCCGCAAGTCAACTGGCTTTCGCTTCTATTACGCCGAGTTCGTCGAGAGTTGGATCCGACACAGAGGGCCGATTACCGATTGGGACCTTGGTCGAGGAGAAATAGCGATCCGTTTATCTTCCCGAAACTCGTTGGAAGAAGCAGGCCAAACGTAGCAGTCATCGTGGATACCTCAGGTTCAATGCGCGAGGCCGAACTCAACCAAGCCATCACTGAAATCTCATCGATCCTAAATAGCCTTCGCGGCGATCCTCTCACTCTTATCTCTTGCGATAGCGAAGTCCGTCTCCAAGGCAAGATTCGAAACGCATCTCAAATTCGGCTAAAAGGTGGTGGAAGTACGGATCTACGCGTTGGAATTGAGGCAGCGTTAAAACTCAAACCAATTCCAAATCTCATTGTCGTTATGACTGATGGTTTGACTAAGTGGGCCCCGAATTGGCCTCGACACGCACCGGAGGTTATTGCGCTACTTACCGCTGGCGAAGTAGGCGTTCCCAATTGGGTAACCCCGATCATAATCAAATGACAATGACAAACTTTTTCCTTTTAGGGGAAAGCATCCCAAATAATTGAAATCTCGCACTTTCCCTCTTTGCGTAATGCACCTTCGAGGCGTGCCATGACAGTTCAATGTATTTTTTGCAATTGGGCGAATTCGCATAAGAGCAATGCCACGAAGTCTTACAACTCCGTGGCATTGTTGACTGCTCACATCAGGTTCAAATCCGACGTACTTCGGTACTGTTAGGGCCGAGTAAAGTTCAAAGTTGCGCTTGGTGCAAGACTCTTAGGCATCCCTGAAACTATTGGAGTTCCAAGGCCAGTTGGAAGGTTGCATCCCTTGCCTGCACCAAAGCCAGGTGCGGTTGGAAATGGCAGTTGATTATTTCCAACGGTTATGTTGTGGAAATCAGCCGTATAAGTCTTAGCATTAGAAGCCAACGAATAGAGCGTTGAATTCAACTACCCACGGGTATGCCCACCAGCTTCAACTACAGCCTGATCAAGGTCTGCGGTTATTGCAGCCCATGCAGGAGAAGCCTCACTTGTTCCACCGAAGAAGTAGAAGTTGTTATTTGGCGACCCAAGAATCCAAGGTAGATCATTGGCGCGGTGTAGACCGATGCGTTAAATGCTACGTCTGATGTAGTCCTTGCTGCCATTCCAGAGGCTGCGCTTTGATATGGCGCTGCACTATAGACAACACTAGGTGCACCGCCAGTAGCCCCAAAGACACCGTCTAGACAACCAAACGGACAGGTCGTCGGATCTGAATCATTCCATGTGTACTCAGAGCCATATCCCCCCTTCGAGTTGAGGAAGAGGTCTGTACCGCCAGCCGAGGTAACGTTGGGATCAGAAGCTGGGAAGGAGGCGTTAGCTGTGGCATAACCTGCGCTAGCGCCACTATCTCCCGAAGATGCGAAGACGCTAATTCCGGCAGCTGCAGCTTGCTTATAGATACTGTCAGCTTGAGTGAGTTGCAGGTTGTTACCTCCGCCTGCAATAGCGGCTTCTGGAGCGCCAAAGCTCATTGACATAACGTCCCCCAAGTGATTAGAGACGGCATAACTTTCTGCCACGTTTAAGTCGTTACCATTTGGCGATGAAGCCACTATCAGATTGATCGTTGCACCAGGTGCCAAATCGTGAACCGTTTGTACGTCGAGGCTCGTCTCTTCGGCCCAACCAGTCTCACCAGCATGTTGCAGTGGGTTGTAAGCAGGCTTACCATCCGGATAATACACGTGTAGATTGGCAGATGGTAGACCAAACTCTGCATCGTAAGTTGCTAGATCTGAGGCAAGGGTTGGGCTACCGTATGCGTCAATAATCGCAATCTGCTCTCCGGTGCCAGCGAGTTGTCCATTAATCGTCCAAGGTACGTTGTAAGCAGAATGGAACTGGCTTGGTCCGTAGCACGCAAGACCGATCTGCTTGATGCAGGTATTTGTATCGAAGCCACTTGCTGCAAGAGCAGAATTCGCTTGAATTGCTATCGGATTTACTTCGTAAATGATCGACGTTGTATTCGAAGCCGAAGATGCGGCAACTGCACCCGATGCGGCAACTCCTCCAAGTACTAAAGTCGAAACGCCAAAAAATGTTAACGCCTTACCCTTGACACCTCTTCGTCTTGACTTTTCCATTTCCCCCATGTATTTCCTCCCTAATTGAAATAATGGATCGTATATATCAAAAGTGTGACTTCTAATTAGTTGAAAGGTGTAAAGATTTTCGCCAGTAAATGTGAAAACTCTTAGAAATCCCTCCCACGCTGGACAATTTGGACAAGAGCTTTTGAAATTTTTAAGAAACGTTAACACTCAAGCAAAGTCCCACTACCACGTTGGAAGTCGCTAATTGACCTCCCTTGCGCTAGAGGGGTCGTATGACGGGTATCAATACTTTATGTAAGGGTCGTGGCGTTTAAGGTATCACGACGAGCGGCGATCTTTGCTTTACGAGTTACGGCGCTAAGTCAATTAGGCGTAAATAAACTCATACGATGGAGAGGTAGAGCCTACTATTCATCAAATCAATGAAGTATCCCTTCGCAAACGACCACAAACTAATCAAGAGAATTAACGTATAATTGGTCAAACCTCCCACTGTCAACCTCGACTCACCCACCGGAGCCTTCCACGGCAAATCGCAACTTTGATGAGTACCAAAAGAGCACCTCTCGAGCTCCAAAACTTATGTCCTAAAAGTATCAGTGGCACGGTGCCTCGAAGACTTGCCCTTTGAACTTCCCTCGTACAGAACTTGAAATCCCTGTCGGGCATATTGGCATTACTTTAAACAGAATGATTTGACACGCATCTCTAACTAGATGAATTCCACCTCGCACATACGATTACCCCATTCGAAAGAAATAGGAATTTAGCAAGGAACGCAAAGAGTCGCCACGTGACCTATCCGCATAGTAACGACCTGTCTCACGACTATAGCGAAGTTACAACGAGATTCTGGACGCTACGATCGCTCGAGGACGAAACGAGTATATGTCAAACTCGATGAAGCGATAGGTACTCAATCAAAAGGTGTCGGTTTACAAGTCTGACGCCGCACACCAATTATTCCTAGCTTTCAACCAAAACCGACAAAATCGAGAGAATCAATTAGGACATAGTGCGAAATTCAAGATCTCACTATTGATAATGAACGGTACCCATACACCAAGATCACCTCCCCTAGGTGCAACTATCTTGAAATGGCCAGCCTGATATATCGAAGTTACCGCATACATGCATCTGACCTTGTTGTTAAAGATTGCACGATGGCGAATAATTTAATTACAAATATCGAAGAAGATTTTGGTTATATTCAAGATAAGTTCAACTTAAATTCAAGGCTTGTAATTTTTTCTGAATTTAGTCAGTCTTTTGCATAATTATCATCTAAAACCTAAGAGAATGCTCACAATTATTTGTTTACTTTAACCACCCTTTCATGATCTATCACATGCGAAAATGACAGAAGTGGCTATCTATCAGCAATAATACTTCGTCTCTCAGTATTAATTCATAGAAATTTTATGTCAAATCAGTAAGAATTATTTGAATAATTTATATAAAATAAATAAAAAAACCAGTAAATTGTGCTATAATAGGGATCACGGAGACGGGATATTTTCAAAATTCATAGAAAATAATTCACTCCTGAAAGCGATCAAGCTAATGGTTAACATTTCCACCGCCCAAAGCGGCTATTTACTCCCTCTATCTCGAGAATCCCTAACAAAAATTGAGGGGCGGCCACAGAGTTCAACCTCTCGGCACAGTCGAGTTGCAATCATCGGGATATCTTCTCTAGGCCTAGCATCCATTTTGCTAGCTACAAGCTCGCCGGCATTTGCTGCAACAACTTTAAATCTTGGATCAGCTGCTACCTATGCGATTATCGCAGGCTCTACGATAACAAACACCGGCTCTTCCGTAATCCACGGCGATATCGGCCTCTCGCCTGGGACCTCCGTAACCGGATTCCCACCTGGAATCGCATCGGGGACGATTAACAAAGCCAACGCGGCTTCCTTAGCAGCTCAAACTGCCGCAACAGGTGCCTATAAGGTCGCAGCGGGTGCTACACCTGCGAGCACCGTAGCTGCAGGTACCCTTGGCGGTACGACCCTTCTTCCTGGCAATTACCACAACTCAACGCTGGCACTAACGGAACGCTTACCCTTAACGGCAACGGCGACTCTAGCGCTATCTTTATCTTTCAAAGTGATTCAACTCTCATAACAGCCTCCTCGAGTAAGGTAATTCTCGAAAACGGAGCACAGGCATGTAACGTCTTTTGGCAGGTCGGAAGTTCAGCAACGCTTGGAACCACTACTAATTTCTCAGGTACGATCCTTGCCCTAACCTCTGCGACTCTAGATACCGGAGCTACCGTTGACGGTCGAGTCCTAGCGCAAACTGGCGCTGTAACACTTGACAGTAATACGGTAACGGTACCAACCTGTTCGACATCATCGACTGCAACCACGCTCCAGTCGACATCCACAAATTCTGGGACATCAGCGACGAACCCATCTTCCATTACGAATTCCACAATTATTCCTGTGAGTGCTCCACCAACTGGTAAAGGTGGAACCGCGGGACCATCAAAGCTTCAACTTGGCATCATCGGACTAACTGCTCTTCTCGGAGCTCTAGGTGCTGGTGCATTTGCCATCAGAACTCGTCGACAAAGTAGCTAGGTCGAATGAGGTGCAAAAAAAACATAGTATTAATCAAGCCCACCGAGGTCGTGAGGGGTTCTGGTGGGCCATCTTCGGAATCACTACAACGGTCGCAATTGTTTCACTCGTTGGCGCCTTTCCAATGAGTGACCCTAAGTCGAAGGCCCTAAGTAGTTTCAAGGTCATTCAGAGGACACCATTATCAACCTCACCCACGTCAATTCGCGCAAAAAGTCAAGTCATCCAACCAATGAATATTGTTGCTTCACTTCCAGAGAGGTTGATAATTCCTTCAATCGGCATCGATGTCAACGTCGGTGTTCTGGGTTTGCAAAGTAATGGACAAGTGATGGTTCCAGAAAACACCCAATCGATTGGATGGTACTCCGGAGGTGTAACACCTGGACAAGAGGGGTCAGCAGTGATGCTCGGACACGTCGACTCTTACCAAGGACCTGGAATTTTTTTCAATCTGAAGTCTCTCGTTCCAGGAGCCACCATTGAAGTAGTTCTAGCCGATGGCTACGTCGCAAACTTCGCGGTTACTCGCGTTGAACAATTTGCGAAGGAGTTCTTTCCAGACCAATTGATCTATGGATCGAATGGAGTACGAGGACTCCAGTTAGTAACCTGCGGGGGAACTTTCAACCATACGACGGGAAGTTATGAGTCAAATATCGTCGTCTTTAGCACCCTAATACAACCCACTAATTAGATTATCGCTTCCAGATTGGTCTTCAATTTGCCCACTGTCAGCGCCAGCCGAAACAAAACTTTGCTCCCTATGACCTTCGAACCCGAAAAGTGAGTTTATCTTGCCATCTTCTTGCTCGATTGTCGTGGGAGCAAAATTAGTAGTTAGCGACTTTGGCGACCTAAGTCATCGGCAAAATCAATCTAAGAATTACCGATTCCGCAGCCCCTCCTAGCTAATGGTCCGTGGCGCCTAGGTCGCCCTTGGATATGTCGGGAACGCCATTAACACGATCTTCAAACAAGACAGATCCAACTGCTGGGAGCGTGACTAGAAGGCGCTTTGGCGCAAGCGGGTACAGCACCCATGGTGCTAGCCCTGATATCTGCGGCTCAATCTGGATCTAGATCACTGGAAAATCCATTTAAACTATTTATGCCCCTGCCTCTAAGCCCCATAAATGATCCTTCCGTCACCGCAGTTGGTGCTCAGGCTCAGAAAGTTTTGATGCTTTCCACAAAAGATCCCACCGCCTACCACGAAGAAGTCCTCAAAAGTGTTGCGACACGTTCTTGCGCCACCATCCGCCCGCTGATAATGCATTCTCCTTGCCAAGCAATCCTGGAAGCTTTGGCGACTGTGCCTTTTCCAACATCGACTCGCACCATACAACCAGGTGCTCTAAGCCCCAAGTAAGGCCAAATTCTAACCGTTGTCGTGCAAAAGGTACCGATTCGGCAATCGCTCCGTGCCTCGCATACTTTGGTCGGCCAAGTTAGCAGCATGGGGTGGGGCGAAGACTTGCGTACTCCCAAATCTAAGTATCTGAAGCAGGAATCGCCCGTTCCGATATCGTAGGGCAAGTGCCTATCTCAATTGCACCCGAGAGACTCGATGTTGGTACGAGTGAACTTGAGATTCACAAGCATCTCTCTTCAAAAGAAGCTTCACTTATAACGACACATTTTAGGCCAAGGGTCTGCGCAACTAGAGAGTAAGGTTTGGCGGGCCTGATCTCTTCCTTTTAATATTTCGCAACTCCAAATTTTGAGATTCAGACCCACGCGTAGCTCTTATCGTGCTATTCACGCCCTAATTGTCCAGTATGTACCTCTAAATCACGATAGCAAAAATTAACCCCCGTAATCAAGATACAGTTTTCGACGTTAACTAAGCGCAAACTCAGTACTTGCTATTGATTTCCATATCAATAGGTGTTAGCGTTATTCATTATCACATCCAGCTAAGCCACTAAAGCTCGCTCTATTACATCGTTGTTCCAAACCTCGGCGTTGCTAATCCCGAGTATTTTTCCTTAGGAATTCCAATTGCCAAGGAGCATCATTGGATACGATATCGTTGAATTCGCAAGTCGTTATTGGCGGCACAAACTCACATGAACAGGTGGCCAAAATAACAGCAAAATGCACCTCCACTTGGTTGGCGGTGATCCATCTAGAACTTGCACCTAATCGTAATTATATACGATCGCCCAACTACTACCATCGAATCTCGCTGCCTATTCTCACCGCAGATGGCCACCTGCTTTTAGAGGAGCGGGGATGTAGATGCTGAATGTGCAACTGGACGAGACCTCGCTGTACGCGCAATCCTCTTCGACAAAAGCGGCGCTAGAAAAGAGGAAGTTCTCCCAGTTCAGGAGCGCGGACAATATGAGTGAGATCCTGGTTACCGCGCCAGAATACTTAGTAATCTACGCCATTATTAGCGATCGTTCCAAAATAGATACCTGCCGGTGGCTCTGCTTCATTGAAGTTGCAGTTGGGGTGTACTTTCTAAGTTTCGGCGTTTCAATTAGAGATAATATCGCTAGCCATCTTTGCGAATGGATGCGGACAAATCTCGCCGTGACGCGCAATTTAAATCATAAGACCCGCGTATTATTTCGCCTTGGGGCAGAGGATTATAACCTTTCCAGCACAACGTTATTCATACCTATTGCACGGGCGTTTATTGCAACAACAATAGAAGTCGCACTTACGCCCTGGCAGCCATTCCGTTTTGAATTCCTAAGTCGAGAACGACCTAATTTTCAGAGCCGGATAATATTCAATATTGGCCTCGATATTGAGGAGCGACCTTCAATTTTACCAAAAAGCCCAGAGATCGCTCAGGTGCTATGGCCCTCGCGATCGCGCACTTTGCAATCCCTCATTGCCGCCAATTTCGCCAGATACCGGAAGCCCTACAAGCGCCCGTTGTAGCAATGACCTATCTATCGGCAACTATACATAAATAAAAGCGAGGTCTTCATCCATGACAAAAACAGCCAATTTTTCCATCAGTTGGCATATCAAAGCCAATTTTCCCGGCCCCACCCAATACGCCTTGAGATTCCCCAAAGGCACGTTGCCTTCTCCCGGCGCTTTGTCCATTCTCGAATTAGGTAATTTTCCAAACGTAAATACGACAATCCACAAAATACCGTCCATCGTTTTGACAGAAGTTGCTTGACCACAAAAGGATCAAAGGAGATCAAATAATGACCACAAATAATCCAATGCAAATAGGTGTAGTTGGACTCGGAAGGATGGGTGAAAACATCGCTCGCCGTCTCATGCGAGATGGTCATAGCTGTGTCGTCTTTGACACGAATTCTGACTCCATAAAGACACTTGAGAAGGAAGGAGCAACCGGAGCCAGCTCAATGGCTGATTTAGTAGACAAGCTCTCCAAGCCCCGTTGCCTCTGGGTAATGGTTCCCTCTGGAGATGTAACCGGCAAAGTAATCGAAGAAGCGGCCTCCCACATGGAAAAGGGAGACATGATCATCGACGGCGGAAACTCCTACTATCGGGACGACATCGCCCGTGCCAAATCGCTGACCAAAAAGGGCGTTCACTTGATAGATTGCGGGACGAGTGGCGGAGTATGGGGGATAGACAGGGGCTACTGTCTCATGATCGGCGGCGAGTTGGAGATTGTAAAGCACCTCGAACCTATCTTTTCCACGATCGCCCCGGGAATTGATTCAGCTCCACGAACCCCGGGTCGCAAAGGCAAGGCCGACCCCGCCGAAAATGGCTTCCTACACTGCGGTTCCAACGGTGCCGGCCACTTTGTGAAGATGGTACACAACGGAATTGAATACGGAATGATGGCTGCATTTGCTGAAGGTTTCAACATCTTGGCGAATGCAAACGCTGGAAAACGAAGATCAGAATCTGACGCCGAGACCGCCCCCATGGAGCAACCCGAGTACTACCAGTTCGACATCGACACCGCAGCTGTCGCCGAAGTTTGGCGTCGCGGAAGCGTCATCGAGTCCTGGCTGCTAGATCTGACCGCTACTGCCCTCTTCGAATCGCCCGATCTAGCCGGTTACGCTGGACGGGTTTCGGACTCCGGTGAAGGACGGTGGACTTCCATCGCCGCCATCGATGAGGGAGTTCCAGCCCCGGTGCTCACAACCGCCCTCTACTCCCGCTTCGCCTCACGTGATCTCGACGACTTCGCCAACAAGGTGCTTTCCGCCATGCGGAAAGGCTTTGGCGGCCACGAAGAGAAGAAGGGATGACATGTCAGCGATAAGTAAAGTTATTTCTCCCGCCAAACCGGCAGTAGTACTGTTCGATATCGACGAGACTCTCGTTCACACGGGAGGATCAGGAGCGCGAAGCTGGAAAGCCGCTTTCGAAAAGCTCTATGGTATTCCGGCCGACATCGGTGAGCACAGCTCCGCGGGTGAGACTGACCCACAAGTGGCGATGGCTACTTTCCGCGCTGTTCTACACCGCGATCCCGATGCTGACGAATTGGGCCGACTCTACGCACAGTATCTGCTACACCTAGCCGATGACATCAGAGTCTCAGAAGGATATAGGGTTCTTCCAGGGGCGGAGAGTCTTATCATGAGCCTTTTAGAGGGTGGAATCGGACTCGGACTCGTCTCTGGGGCCATGGAAGGTGCAGCCCGAACAAAACTAATTCCCGCCAATCTCAACCGATTTTTTGTCTTTGGGGCCTATGGCTCGGACTCACCTGATCGGGCCAAATTGACTGGACTTGCCATTGAAAAGGCAGCAAGGCTCCACGGTAATCTCACTCCAGGGCAGGTATATGTCGTGGGGGATACCCCTCACGACATGGATGCAACGAATGCGGCTGGAGCCATATCGGTTGGGGTGGCAAGTGGACACTATACGACCGATGAACTGCAAGCAGCTGGCGGCAAATTTGTACTTTCATCACTCAAGGACGGGTTTCCGGGTCTGTGATGGCCATCTCACCACCAGCCCTTGCGAATCTGATCGACCCGCAAAGGAAGCTCGAAAATGTAGCCGAACTATCATTTGTCGATTCTGCGCCAATTAACCTGAGTGCCTTTGCCAACAACGATATCGCTCACCATAGCTGGTTGAAACAGACCGTGACTTATCACCCCTGGCGTCGCAGACAGTCGACATGCCAACTCGGCGGGCTCGTCAAATGGTCCATAATAACCAGCCAGAACACCACCATCGGGACTAATCGGCGCATCGGTGAGACGATCGTCGCCCAATTGACGGCGGGTAGCGTCGATACCAAAGGCCAAAAGTTCGAGGGGACGGGCACCATCAAAGTATCCACCAGCTTGTTCGAAGAGACGATCACCACGTAGCGCTCCGAGGCACTTGCGACGATCTTCTCCCTGGTATGAGCGCCACCTCCGCCCTTGATAAGCCATCCATCGGGGTCAGACTGGTCAGCTCCATCGATGGCGATGTCGAGATGGTCAATACCGGTAAAAGCCTCAACTCTCAGCCCAAGTACCTGCGCAGTGTCAAAGGTGACCGGCGAAGTTGCTACGTAGTAGATGTCAAGCTTACGGCGAGCAAGGGCAGGGAGCAGATATGCAACCGTAGAACCGGTACCGAGACCCACGGTCATGCCCTCTTCTACCAGTTCCGCCGCTGCTTCAGCGGCGATGCGTTTTTCATTTTCGAAATTTATAATTTCCCACCTTATGGAGATCTGGCGTCAAATCATTGGCGACCCAAAAGATCGATCCCTCCGCGAGAGCGAGATGCGCAACGGGTACCTACTCGACGCGCTGATTTTTTGAAAAGCCTAACTCAATTCGTAAAAGAGGACAACTATGACTACAACACTTCGCCCATCAGGTGATCTCGACACAATCAGCATCAACACCATCCGAACTCTCGCAATCGACGCAGTAGAGAGGGCAAATTCTGGTCATCCTGGAACTCCTATGGCCATGGCACCCGTTGGCTACCAACTCTGGCAGTACGAGTTGCGTTTCGATCCCGCCGATCCACTCTGGCCAAACAGGGACCGTTTTGTACTCTCAGAGGGTCACGCCTCGGTTCTCCTATATTCGCTACTGCACCTCGCAGGAGTGAAAGCAGTAAACCCTGCCTATGAGACAATTGGTCGGGCATCGGTAACCCTTGAGGACATCAAAACTTTCCGTGAGCTCGGATCACGCTGTCCTGGCCACCCGGAGTATCGCTGGACGTCAGCGGTAGAGACCACAACTGGACCCCTTGGTCAGGGGGTAGCGAACTCAGTAGGTATGGCCATCTCTTCTCGCTGGTTGGCTAGCCGATATAACAAACCCGGCTTCGATCTGTTCGACTTTAACGTCTATGCACTCATGGGTGATGGCGACATGATGGAAGGTGTCTCTGACGAAGCCGCGTCGCTCGCTGGCCACCTTGGATTATCCAATCTCTGCTGGATCTACGACAACAACCACGTTACGATCGAGGGCAACACATCACTCGCATTCAGCGAGGACATCGCCAGTGTATTTTCTGGTTATGGCTGGAACGTCACCCACGTGAGCGATGCAAATAACCTTCCTATGTTGTCAAAGGCATTTCAAGTATTCCGTGACGAAGTGCTAAGGCCCACCCTTATAGTAGTGGACAGCCACATCGGATTTGGCGCTCCCGACATCCAAGATACCAGCCAAGCGCACGGATCGCCCTTAGGTGCAGAGGAGATCAAAAAGGCCAAACGCAACTATGGCTGGCCCGAAGATGCCAAGTTTTTGGTTCCTGACGGGGTCTATAACCACTTTGAAAAAGGAATCGGAGCCCGAGGTGGCGCGCTACGGGACGCGTGGATATCGCTGTTCTCCGACTATCAACGTGATAATCCCACCCTGGCAGGCGAGATCTTAGCTATGCAGCATCGCGAACTTCCGCCACAATGGGACGTCGATATCCCCACCTTTAGCACCGACCCCAAAGGAATGGCTACCCGTGACTCATCTGGTGAGGTTCTAAATGCTATCGCCCCTCGGGTACCCTATCTCCTTGGAGGGTCAGCCGACTTGGCTCCATCCACTCTGACTCGCCTCACCTTCGACGGAGCCGGAGACTTCGAGGCGAAAAGCCACAACGGACGGAACTTTCACTTCGGGATTCGTGAACACGGTGCGGCAGCTATCGCAAGTGGGCTCTCGCTCTCTAAGGTCCGGCCCTATTGGTCCACATTTCTAGTCTTTTCTGACTACGCTCGGGGCGCGATCCGTCTATCGGCGCTTATGGAAATACCTGTCATCCATATCTTCACCCACGACTCGATAGGCATGGGCCAAGACGGCCCTACTCATCAACCGGTAGAACAGCTTGCCTCGCTCAGAGCCATACCAGGCCTGATTGTGCTCCGACCAGCAGATGCAAATGAAGTTGCCGAGGCTTGGCGAGTCATCATGGAGCTACAACATAACCCGGTCGCCTTGGTACTCACCCGCCAAGCGGTGCCTACCCTTGACCGCTCCAGATATAGCTCGGCTAAAGGGGTTGCCAAGGGCGGCTACGTGCTGGCGGACCCTATAGATGGGCCACCCGAGGTCATCGTCATCGCCACCGGCAGCGAAGTTTCGTTGGCGATCGAAGCCTACGAAGAGCTGACCTCCCAAGGGGTGGCAGTACGGGTAGTGTCCATGCCCAGTTGCGAACTCTTTGACCGCCAATCAGCCGCCTACCGAGATTCAGTCCTCCCTCCGCAGATCCTTGCAAGAGTAGCAGTTGAAGAGGCTTCGACGTTGGGGTGGCACCGCTATGTAGGCACTAACGGCGCGGTCATCGGCATGCACACCTTCGGAGCTTCGGCTCCATTAAAAGACCTTCAGATCAAGTTCGGCTTCACACCTGAAAAGGTAGTCGACACAATTCGCCAGCAATTGCAAGACCATAGGAGAAACACATGAAAAACCCAATTAGTCAAACACTCAAACTAGGCCAAAGCATATGGTACGACGGCATCGAACGTTCCCTCTTTGCATCAGGAGAGCTTGAGCGTATGGTACAAAAAGATGGATTGCGCGGCATGACCTCCAACCCCTCAATCTTTGACAAGGCTATAGCTGGCTCTGACGACTACAGCAAGCAAATTGCTGAGCTACACAACTCGGGGCCGTTGGATGCCAAGTCAGTTTACGAGATTTTGGCAATAGATGACATTCGTAGCGCCGCCGATATCTTTCGCCCAGTTTATGACGAAAGCGGCGGCATTGACGGGTACGTGAGCATGGAGGTTTCTCCCGAGTTGGCCCACGACACCGCAGCTACAGTCGCCGAGGCCAAGCGCCTATGGGCCACGATCGACCGGCCTAATATCATGGTGAAGGTACCCGGTACCATAGAGGGAATGCCGGCTATTCAGGAGCTGATAGGTGCAGGCATCAACGTAAATGTCACCTTGCTGTTCGGCCGTGCCGCATACGAACGCGCGGCCATGGCCTATCTAGCAGGCCTCGAGGATCGCCTTGCCGCGGGAGGTGGAATTAGCAATATCGCCTCTGTCGCAAGCGTCTTTGTCAGTCGTCTCGACTCCGCACTCGAGAACCGTCTCTACAATTCGTTTTTTGGCAAGGTGGCAATCGCTAATGCCAAGGTAATTTACGCTGCCTCACAGCGACTATTTGCTGGGGAGAGGTGGGATCACCTCAAAAGCTCCGGAGCAAGAACACAGCGACTCCTTTGGGCTTCCACTAGCGTCAAAGACCCCTCCCTACCCGATCTGCTTTACGTCGAGTCGCTTATTGGCAAAGACACCGTCGACACGGTACCGCCGGCAACCTATAAGGCATTTGCCGCGAACGGCACGGTACGTTCTACCTTGGGAGAAAACTTGAAGGAGGCAAAAAGCCTCTTAGGTAGCTTGAGTGGCCATGGTGTTGAGCTTTCAGAGGTACTTGATCAGTTGCTCGAAGACGGAGTGGAAAAGTTTTCGATCGCCTTTCGTCAGCTCCTTGCGTCGGTGGAAGAAGCTCTCGCAGCAGATACCGGAAAGCAGCGGGGGCAGCTGAACCTCTCTCTTTCGAGTGATCTTGCAAATCAAGTGGATGCAACGATCGATGAATGGAGGGCTACCGGAAAGGTGGCTCGGCTCTGGGCTCACGATAAAACCGTATGGACGAGCAATGGCGAAGACGCTTGGCTTGGTTGGTTGGATATCGTCCGTGATCAAACTGCACATATCCATCGTTTTGAGAAGTTGGCGAAGGAGATGCGAAAGGCAAAGTTCACAGATGCGGTAGTTCTGGGCATGGGGGGATCGAGTCTATGCCTTGACGTACTTGCGCACACCTTTGGCCCGCTACCAGGATTTCCAAGACTCCACGTTCTAGATTCCACCGACCCCGAACAGATAAAGCAAATGGAGGAAAGTGTTGACCTAGCCCATACCCTCTTTATCGTTTCCTCCAAATCAGGTACCACATTGGAGCCTAACATCTTCGCTGCCTACTTCTATGAGCGCATGATCGCAACTGTAGGTACCGCCGAGGCCGGTTCGCACTTTATGGCTATCACCGACCCTGGGTCTTCTTTGGAAGCATTGGCAAAGCGAGATGGCTACCGTAAAACATTCTTCGGAGTGCCTTCAATTGGGGGGCGATACTCTGCGTTATCGAACTTTGGCATGGTGCCAAGCGCTGCATGCGGGCTCGACGTCGGGCGACTCTTCGCCTCAGCAGAGGCGATGGCACACCAATGTTCTCCATCGATGCCACTCCGCGATAACCCTGGATTAGCTCTTGGCGCGGTTATAGGCACCTGCGTAAATGCTGGCCGCGATAAGGTCACCCTGGTCACTTCTCCCGGAGTTGCTCATCTTGGTGCATGGCTTGAGCAACTTTTGGCCGAATCCACCGGGAAGCAAGGAAAAGGAGTTGTTCCTGTTGACCAGGAACCACTCGGCAAGACCATGGTCTATGGCTCCGATCGCCTCTTTTGCTACATTACGCTCGCTGGCGATGACGATGCTGAGCAAGCCGGAAGGATTTCAGAACTCGCTGAGGCGGGTCATCCAGTAGTAAGCATCGAGTTGCCCGACCCCTACGCTCTTGGAGGTGAATTCTTCCGTTGGGAGTTTGCTACTGCGGTCGCTGGATCAATAATCGGTATCAACCCCTTTGACCAGCCTGATGTCGAAGAGGCCAAGGTGCTCGCTCGTCAGTTGACAGACAACTACGACCTAGAAGGTTCCCTACCCGCACTATCCCCGTTATTAGATGACCAAGGCGTGATCCTCTACAGCGATAATAGAAACGGTGCTGAACTGGCTTCTTTGATCAAAGATCAACCCAGTCTCGTCTCCTATTTAAAGGCGCATTTATCACGCGCTACTGCTGGCGATTATGTGGCCCTACTCGCATACGTACAGATGTCACCAGCTCACCAGGATCTTCTGACGGAAATGCGAACTACGGTACGCGACTGCCTCTCTGTGGCTACATGCGCTGAGTTCGGACCGCGCTTCCAGCACTCAACAGGACAGGCCTACAAGGGCGGTCCAAATACCGGAGTTTTCCTCCAGATCACCTGCGATGATGCTGTAAATCTTCCCGTTCCTGGCCATCGTTTTAGCTTCGGAGTTGCCAAAGAGGCCGCAGCAAGAAGTGACCTCGACGTGTTGGCCACCCTCGAGCGTCGGGTTCTACGGGTCCATCTTGGCACGGAGGTGACAAAGGGGCTCGAACGGGTCCGCGATGCACTAGCTGAAGCGCTAAGAACGATCGCAGGAGAAAAATGATCATCGCTGCAACCCTATCTCACTGATACCACCATTCGTTGCTAGTCCGTTTTGTGCCACTAATCCGTACAAGCTAATAGTTAAAAACTGAGCAGATGGATAGGGCTATCGGACTGGCAAGCGATCCCACTTCTAGAAGTACCAAGGAACTAAAATGGATATTCAAAAGCTACTGGGCGATGAAGCTAACTCTCTACTCAACCATACCTGCAAGGGGATCTCTAAGAAATCTCTGACGTTGCCGGGTCCCGACTACATCGACCGCATTATGGCCAAGAGCGACCGCACAACCGTTGTCCTGCGCAACCTGGCACATATGTACGATCATGGCAGGCTCGGGGGAACTGGCTACCTGTCAATACTGCCTGTTGATCAAGGAGTTGAACATTCTGCTGCCGCTAGCTTCGCTCGCAACCCTGCTTACTTTGATCCTTCAAATATCTGTGAATTAGCGGTTGAAGCAGGGTGTAACGCCGTAGCCTCCACCTTGGGTGCGCTTGGCATGGTAGCTCGAAATTATGCCCATCGAATACCTTTTATCGTCAAGCTCAACCACAACGAGCTACTTACCTATCCGAACCACGCCAGCCAGATCTTCTTCGCCTCTGTGCAACAGGCCTTCGATCTCGGAGCGATGGGTGTTGGGGCGACCATCTACTTCGGCTCCGAAGATGCCGATCGTGAGTTGACAGAGGTGAGTGCGGCGTTCGCCGAAGCTCACAGACTGGGGTTGTTCACCGTGCTGTGGTGCTATCTGCGAAATGATGCCTTCGAACACGACGGAGTTAACTACGAAACCGCAGCAGACCTTACAGGACAGGCCAACTATCTTGGCGTGACTATCCAAGCCGACATTATCAAGCAGAAGCAGGCAACATGTAATGGTGGCTTTAATGCAGTAGGTTTCGGGAAGACTGACCCAATCGTTTACTCAGAACTCACAACTGATCACCCCATCGACCTCACTCGATGGCAAGTAGCAAACTGCTACCTTGGGCGAATCGGGCTCATTAACTCCGGAGGTGGCTCAGTCGGCGGCGACGACCTTGCAGAAGCCGTACGCACAGCGATCATCAATAAACGTGCAGGAGGCGCCGGGCTCATTGTCGGCCGTAAGTCATTTGAGAGACCTTTGTCTGAGGGGGTTGAGCTTCTCAATGCAGTACAGGATGTGTATCTCGACTCTTCTATAACAGTTGCCTGAACTATGACTACCACGCTAAGCGCCTTAGCCAAATCATCTACGCATGTACTATTCGTCGTAGCGCTCCGGCCGATAAGCGCCTTCTCAAAGCAAAACTCACATTGCCAAGAATGGCTTTGGCATGTCGAAGATTGAAAATTGGAGTTCCAATCGACCCGGCAACCAAGAACCGGCGCCACGTTTAAGGTCCATGAACGGTAGTCTCAGATGGGGAAGCTGAGAGAAATCGTAAAAGATAATTCACTATCTATCACCCTGTTTGCACTCTTTGCCATCTGTATTTCAGCACAAAGTTTTCCCGGGTGGAAAGTGCAGAATGAGACTTTGGCGCTACATCACCGGGAACCTCTCGGATATTGGAATTATTTAACTACCGGCACCTTTTGGGAGGGACTCGCTTCCAATTGGCAGGCAGCTGTGCTCCAGCTTGGATCACTGATCGTATTCAGCAGCTTTCTCTATCAACGAGGCGCGCCGCACTCCCTCGATCCGCTCAAGGCAAAGAACAGAAAGGGGGGAAGAAAAGGAGGAAGACACTTCAATTGGATACAGCGCCATTCACTGTCCCTTGTATTTCTGGCTCTATTTTTATTCTCATTTACTCTGCATCTATTCTCCGGCGCAAGCGCGTACAACACAACTCGAGCCCTTGTGGGTCAGTCACCGATCTCCACAATGAATTTCCTGTTTTCGGCAAATTTCTGGTCTGTAACTCTGGACACATGGCAGGCAGAATATCTAGCTATCGCACTCTATATCGTGCTTACCATATTTCTCCATCAGGAGCATTCGCCAGAATCAAAGCCGAACGAAGCGAGAGAAGAAACAACCGGTGAGGCCAATGAATGAGCAACTTCTACTACGACGAATTCTCGATAATTCGGAGCGAAGGAAAATTAGCGCAACGCCCGAGATCAATAATCAGCCAAAGGTCGAAAAGCCTAGTAGATGGGGCATCTCGAGTCATTCAAACCAGAGACAGCAGAAAACAATTTTGGCCCGGTTTGTATCTACAAACCAGTCGGGTGCTACTTGGCCGGGACCACTACGGAAAGGAAACAACATGACAGCTTTTCAAGAATACAGAGAGACAAGGGGCAAATCGTGAACGAGACCGCCAATTTCATCATTGGAAGCGAGGTGTCGTGTAGCGATGGCACCTGCGGAGAACTGCGACGTGTCGTCGTTGATCCCGTCGCCCGAAGACTCACTCATCTCGTCGTCGAGGAGAAGCACCGGACAGGAATGAGCCATCTCGTTCCGATCAATCTCGTGAGTTCTTCTGGCGCAGAGATCCACCTACGCTGTTCCGTGACTCAGTTCGAGGCTCTCGATGACGCCGAAGAGACCCAGTTCCTGCCGGGAGCACGCGGACAGTGGGACTATGACCAGGACCAGATGCTCTCGTATCCCTACTACGGCATTGGCATGAGCGGAATGATTGGCATGGGTACGACGGGTGGGCTGGGCATGAATTCCAGTCCTCAGGTAATCATCTCCGACCGTGTTCCGCCTGGCGAGGTTGGGGTGCGCCGTGGCGAACCCGTACACGCCACAGACGGCCCCATTGGAAAGGTACAAGGGCTGGTAATAGATACACATGATCATCACGTGACCCATGTGCTTCTCAACGAAGGGCACCTGTGGGGCAAAAAACAGGTTGCCATCCCGATCGGTGCCGTAACCGGAGTTGACGACGGTGTCCACCTGAAACTAACCAAGGACGAAGTGGGTGACCTGCCACCAGTCGAACTCGAAGACGAAGGGTGACACTCATCCATTGACATGGACATCAGCCAAATGAGCATCATCGACCGGAGCACAGGTCCGGTCGATGATGCATTTGAAAGGGGCCGAAGTTAGCTCTCGAAACTTAGAAAGGGAAAGTACACCAATAAACGACTCTGAGTGCTCAACATTAAAATGCGCGAACTGGAAGTTGGACTTCGGCTGCATCGATGCTCTGGGGTTAGTAAAACAGCTCGCGGTGAACGTGCGTCTCGCCTAATCCGGAGAGACGCAAGGTGAACATCCGCCAGCAACGCACCTCTCTGCTGTATTCACTCACGTTTTCTACCGTATACCCAAGATGAGGGTACCCAATAAGTAGAGAGTGGCGTAATCCTATGCTTACTGATAGTTGGTAACCTCAATGCGAGATCTGGCCTTCCTCGACCTCTTTAACATTGCTTCAGCCGAATTATCGAAATATTGAGCATGAACGTTGAGATCGATGAACCGTTCGCAATTCGCGCACCAAATTCGCCACTTTCGCGACTCCAAGTCGGGAAAGCGCGGAAAGAGCGTCATTCTCAGAGCTACGGGGATTATCCACCCATGCCACTAAGGATTGTTGCCCGCGGAGGGCGATCCATGGTCCATCAGCTCTGTGAAACTCGTCACGACGACGTCTGCGCCGTGCGCGCGAAGTTCATCGGCGTAGTCATACACTCCAGGCGCGTCGTGATGATCGACACCGACAACTAAGCCGAATCGTCCGGCCCGACCCGCTTCAACACCAGCCAGTGTGTCCTCTAGGACCACGGCTTTATCTGAATTGACTCCTGGAACCTTCGCTCCCTGAAGGTAACATCCTTGACGACGTTTCCGTCGACGACTGAGTCAAAAAGATCCATGATGCCAGCCGCCACTAAGGCCTCCCTTGTATTTTTGCTCGCCGAGACGACGGCCACCTTTACGCCCCTAAGGCGAAGTTCCTTCACGAGCGCCACCGCGCCATCGAAGACCTTCACCCCCTCCTTTTCCAGAACCTCCAGGAAAAGCTCGTTCTTGCGCTTTCCTACCCCCTTTATGGTGCGTGCGTCAGATTGATCATCGTCGGCGCCCTCGGGCAGGGTGATACCACGTGCGGCGAGGAAGTTGCGCACGCCGTCGTCACGAGGCTCGCCATCGACGTACTTCTCATAGTCACCCTCGGCATCGAATGGCGCATAGATCTTCCCCCACTAGTCGCCTCTGTCTTGAGAAACTCGTCGAATGTCAGCTTCCACGCCCTGGCGTGTACCGACGCAGTATCCGTCAATACGCCGTCCGTGTCGAACAACCACGCACCTCCATAGCTCGCTTTACGAAGGTGACCCCTCCACAGAGTCAATTGCACTAATAAGTAGACCCCTAGCCTGCAAACCTAACTCTTCCATCTCAGGTGACGACATGATCGAAAGCGGATCGAGTGCTGAGACTTTAATTCCGCCATCTATCGCTTGCAAAACAACGTTGCATGGAACATAAAGAGCAACTGAAGTATCGATCTCCAAAGCTTGATTGATCAGCTTCGGATTACAGGCACCTAGAACCTTAATTGGAGCTCTTTCGACTCCCAGCTTTTCCTTCAAGGTTGCAGCCATGTCAATCTCCGTGAGAACTCCGAATCCCGCCTTGGCAAGCGCTGAACGAACCTCGGCCTCAACACTAACCATCGTTCCAGTAACTACCTTTTCAAGTTCATTCATCGCATCCCACTTTCATTCATATTGGATCTCAGCGTATTTCACGCTCTGAATTATTGACGATCGATTTCCGCTAGAAAATGCACCCCAACCAATGAAGCTACCGCTTTTAGCACTGGATATTGGGTTGCGACAATCTCACTCCGCGTCAGCTCACTACGACATTCCCGCAGGTAACACGGCCTCAATCAAAAGTGGTCCTGGGGTGTCAAAAGAGTGGATTAATGCCTTAGATAGCTCTGAGACGGTTCGAACCTTCACAGCCTCTACCCCCATTGCACGCGACAGATCACAAAAATCAATCAATGGAGAATTCAACTCGAGCATCCTTCTAGCACTGGGGCTCGACTCCAGTGCCCCCACCTTTGCTAATTCCAATTCCAATATGGCATAGCTTTGATTATTGAAGAGAACAGTTGTGACATTTAGATTCTCGCGAGCCTGGCTCCAAAGTGCCTGGAACGTGTAGAGCGAAGAGCCGTCAGCTTCAAGACAAAGGACTCGTGCATCCGAATCTGCAATCGCTGCACCGGTCGCAAGTGGCATTCCTTGACCAATGGCTCCACCGGTTAGTGTCAGCCAGCTATGCCTTGGTGCGCCCTTGGTAGATGACGGTAGGGAGAAACCGGAAGTATTCGCCTCATCAACGACGATGGTACCCTCACGCAAAAGGGCTCCGATCGTCTGGGCAACCTTAGTAGCGGTCAGATCTCCATCTGGTAGGACGGGACGACTAAAGCTTTGGCGTTCGATAGAGGTCGATAAGGTAATCGAGTCACACAACGCTGTAAGCTTCGCCGCTGGATCTTCTCCGCTACCTACAAGGTGAAATATATTTGCACCTTCAGGGGCAAGGAGACTTCGTGAATTGGGGTAGGCAAAAAAAGAGGCGGGCTCCTTAGCGCCAATAGTGATGATGTTCTTAGCGCCGCCAAGTTGTGCAGATGCCATCTCGCCAAGGTACGCGAGACGATCGACTGGCAGCAACTCCCCACCCCTATCCAATATTGCGGGAAACGTTTCAGCAAGAACGCGAACGCCAAAGGTGGCTACGATTCTTTCGATTAGTTTGAGACCCTCTTCCCGCAGGGCGTCTCCACCAAGTAGCAGTAGGGTCTCACTTCCCTTTGCTATTAGGTCTCTTGCAAATCCCAGATCGATCGTTTCAACTTGCACACCTTCGTCAACCCAAAGATCGCCATCAAAAGCAGTAGCGTTATCCGAAGATGCTTCATTCCAGCTCACATCCGCCGGAATAATTAGAGTTGAGATCCCCTTTTCAGGTGAGGTGGCCTCCCTGTAGGCGATATTTACTAATGCACTTACCTGATTTG
>JAKAZZ010000038.1 GCA_021826315.1 Actinomycetes bacterium | reverse complement strand
AATCGCTGTATTTCTTCTCATGACCGCTGAGTCTGCACTTATTCCAATTCCCTCGGAGGTCGTGATGCCCTTCGCAGGTGCGTTGGCAGCCTCGCACAAAATGAATTTCATACTCGCCATTGTGGCCGGGACTTTGGGAAATGTGGTTGGAAGTTATATCGCTTGGATCATTGGTAGAACCGGTGGTCGTGCTCTAGTGTTGCGCTTCGGACGCTATGTCCGAATTCGAGAAGACGATATCGACAAAGCTGAACGATGGTTCGCGAAAAGAGGGGAAGCTGCCGTTTTAATTGGACGGTTACTGCCGGTTGTTAGAACTTTCATCTCCCTTCCTGCGGGCGTGGCTGAAATGGAGCCAGTAAGGTTTGGCGTCTTCACCTTCCTCGGAGCCTTGCCCTGGTCGATTCTGCTAACGGGTATCGGATACGCAATCGGCTCTAACTGGGTTACGTTGTCTAAGTACGTAAAATACATAGGGTATGTCATAGCCTTATTAGTTGTCGCGTTGATTATAAGGTTTTTTGCTAAAAGATTTAGTAGCTCAAACAAATAGGAATTTGATTTAGAGCGACTAAGATCATTATGCCTTTCGGGGAGTGGCGCAGCGGCAGCGCACCTGGTTTGGGACCAGGGGGTCGGGGGTTCAAATCCCCCCTCCCCGACCATGGTGATTTGTACCCATTTCGGTGGATGCAACTATGCGGGTGTAGCTCAATGGTAGAGCTCCAGCCTTCCAAGCTGGTGGTGCGGGTTCGATCCCCGTCACCCGCTCCATTTTGGAGCTCAATATTCAAACTTAAACTCTGATTTGTTTAGAATTACAATTCAGTCTGTTCACGCTATGTTAAAATCCGCTGTATCAATTTCCCCTTCGAACTGCTATTGTCATTTGAAGCGTTTGGGTAACGCGTTTTACTAAGGGGTGGTTAATGTTCAAAGGCAAGAGTAGAAAAGTAGCTCTTCCATCGTTTATTGCGGTGAGCGGTCTTATCGCAGCGGCTTGTGGTTCATCGACGACTTCTTCGTCGTCGGGTTCGGCCACAACGGCGGCACCTGCCAGTCTTTCGATTGGTTTCTTCGGAGCTCTAACTGGTCCGAATGCACAGCTAGGTATCAACATCGACGATGGCGTCAAGTTGGCTGTTTCTCAGTACAATCAGAATGCTAAGGTCAAGGTAACGCTCGTTAACCTTGACTCGCAGGGCGATCCAGCCCAGGCACCACAGCTCGCGCAAAAGGCGATCTCGGACAAGCTTGTTGGTCTCGTTGGTCCTGCCTTCTCGGGCGAGTCGCTTGTAGCTGACCCGATCCTCGAGCAAGGGCAGATTGTAAACGTAACGCCTTCGGCAACCAACCCAGCTTTGGCAACCAAAGGTTGGAAGTATTGGCATCGAATTGTCGGAAACGACAATGCTCAGGGCCCAGCAGCTGCACAGTTCATCGTAAAGAAGCTTGGATCGACCAAGGTGGCAGTTATCGATGATGCAAGTGCGTACGGAAAGGGAATCGCCGACATCGTAAGGTCGACCCTGCCAACCTTGAGTGCAACAGTCGCTACCAGTCAGTCAATTGATCCTACGGCCCCTGACTACTCGTCGACCGTTAACGCAATTATGGCCTCCGGTGCAACGTCCGTATTCTACGGTGGATACTATGATGCAGCCGGCCGTTTGCTCAAGCAGCTTCGTGACGCTGGATTCACGGGACAATTCGTCTCTGATGACGGTTCATTGGATCCAAAGCTTATCTCGACTGCTGGAACGTCAGCTGTTTCGAATACCTATGCAACGTGTGCTTGTGGCGATGTTTCGACCACGGCGCCGGGTAAGGCATTCACGAGCGCGTACCAGTCGATGTTTAGCACCGCACCTGGAACTTATAGCGCTGAAGGTTACGACGCAGCTAACGTAATCCTCACCGCCATCAAGGCAGGAAATACCACGTCGACCGCTATCAATTCGTACTTGGGATCGCACTCCTTCAACGGAATCACCAAGACGATTCAGTTCTCCTCAACGGGAGACATCAAGGGTGGTGGGATTTATGTCTACCAAGCGCAGGCATCTTCATCCACATTTAGCTCGCTTGGTCTCGTTAGCTCACTCGTAGGCTAAGGAATTCAGTAGGGGCAAAATTGTATATAGGGTACGTGAGTTCGGCTTTGCCGATCTTGGGTACCCTATATCTTTTGAGAGGGTCGTTTCTTGCAACTTGTTGCAATTTCAAAATTGAGTGTGGGGTAATAGTTGCATAACTTTCTAGTGCAGATCCCTCCGTCTATTGTTGACGGAATTACTACGGGTGCAATATACGCACTCATGGCTCTTGGATATACGTTGGTCTACGGCGTACTTCGCCTTATCAACTTTGCGCACTCCGAAGTCTTCATGGTTGGTACCTTTGCGAGCCTGTTTACCTTGCACGCTTTGGGTATAACCAAGACTCCAACTGGTTTGGCGATCGTAGGGGTATTCATCCTTATAACGGTCGCTGCCGTTGCGGGATCGTCAATTATGGCGGTTTTGGTTGAGCGCATTGCATATCGGCCACTTCGCAAGCGGAATTCGTCGTCTCTTGCGAACTTGATCTCCGCCATCGGAGTCTCCTTCTTCCTTCAGGAGGTTTACGCTCTCCGTTATGGACGTGACTTGATACCGTTTCCAAGAATACTAAATAAGACAGTGCTTTTTCATATTGGCCTAGCTGAAGTGCGACTTGATAAGGTCGTAGTGGTAGTAGTTGCCCTTGTGATGATGTTCTTCTTGGACAGGTTCGTAAATGGTACTCGACTAGGGCGAGGAATTCGTGCAGTTGCTCAAGACTCTTCGACTGCGGTCCTTATGGGCGTTAATATCGATCGTATCGTCACTTTGACGTTCCTTCTTGGAGGAGCGATGGCAGGTGTCGCGGCGATGCTTTATGGAATGTTCTATGAGGTAACGCAGTACAACATTGGCTTTGTTATCGGCATAAAGGGCTTTACGGCGGCCGTTCTCGGAGGTATCGGAAATATCCGCGGCGCACTTCTTGGAGGCTTTGTTCTTGGTCTAGTCGAGACCTTTGGAGGCGCAATTTTCCACGCACAGTGGGTTGATGTGGTCTCCTTCTCGGTTTTGGTGTTAGTACTTCTATTCCGTCCTACTGGAATCCTCGGTGAGTCACTACAGCGAGCCAAGGCATAAGGTTTTTGGAGCAAAAATGTCAATGAGTACATCTCGAATTTCACATAGTTATAGGAGCGCTAAAGTTCCTATTCAGAAGGCTAACGACACGATGCGGCAAAGGTGGCGCGGCCTCCCATTTCCGGTCAGAGTGCTCGGATACATAGTACTGATAGGCGTAGCGATGCTGTTGCCAGCTCAGTCGATTGGTAACATTATGGCACCTCAATCGGACTGGCCGACGATTCTCTTCTATCCCATTGGTTCGTACATTCTTCTCGCGCTTGGATTGAATGTAGTTGTCGGTCTTGCTGGAATGCTCGATCTCGGGTATGTCGCCTTTTTCGCCATCGGAGGTTATACCATGGCAGTTTTGGGCGTTAATTACAACTGGACCTTCTGGGAGATTCTTCCAGTCGGTATCGCTGTAGCTGCTCTTTCCGGTGTTATTTTGGGTGCTCCGACACTTCGCCTTAGGGGTGATTACTTAGCGATCGTCACCTTGGGATTCGGAGAGATCATCCAACGCGTAGTTAACAACCTTTCGGTCACTGGAGGACCTACGGGCATATCAGGGATTCCTCACCCTCCCTCTGTAGGAAGTCTTTCGTTCCTTACGTATGGAGTTCTTGACCCTAGGCCGTATTACTACCTAGAGGTAGTAATGATTGCGATTGTGATCTTCTTTTCCATTCGCCTTGAGAATTCACGTGTTGGTCGCGGTTGGGTGGCGCTACGTGAAGATGAAGACGCGGCAGAGATCATGGGCGTACCGACGTTCACCTTCAAGATCTGGGCATTTGCGATCGGTGCAAGTGTTGGTGGGCTTTCAGGGGTTGTTTATGCGTCAAAGGTAATTGCGATTACCCCGGAAAACTATCCACTTTTGCTTTCGGTGCTGATCCTCGTTTGCGTGGTTCTTGGCGGATCTGGAAACAGGGCAGGTGTAATTTTGGGTGCCTTCTTGGTTGCGTGGTTGCCGGAACGGTTCCGTGGATTGGCTAACTACCGCATCCTTTTCTTTGGGGCAATGTTGGTGATAATGATGATATTTCGACCGGGAGGTCTCCTGCCGGCGAGGCGTCGCGCGAGCGAGTTCGCCCACGGAATTGGTGGGGGGCAACCACTTGGTGGGGAGATTCAGAGCGGGCAATTTGAAGAGGACGAAGAAGGGGAGAAGTAGTTAAATGTCAAGAGTTGATCTCCCCAAAGGTGAAACTTTGCTCGCACTAAATTCAGTTTTGGTGCGGTTTGGTGGCGTCGTAGCCGTCAACCAAGTTAGTTTCGAAGCTAAAGTCGGTGAAATTCTGGCGGTCATCGGACCGAATGGTGCAGGTAAGACAACAGTCTTCAATACTGTAACAGGGGTATATACCCCCACCGAAGGGGATATTTCCTTCGGTGGTCGGCCATTAGCAGGATTGAAGCCCCACCAGATTACCCGTTTAGGTCTAGCTCGAACTTTCCAGAATATCAGGCTCTTCCCTAATATGACGGTCCTTGAAAATGCGATGATTGGGGGCGACGCGGCTTCGAAGTCGACCGTCTTCGGAGCAATGTTTAAGACTCCCCGCCAACGAAGGGAAGAGGCGGCATCAAGAACGAGCGCCCTAGAAGCGTTGGAATTTGTTGGTTTGAATGCTCCCTTGGGTCGTGAAGCGGCTGGTCTTTCCTATGGTGACCAGCGGCGGTTGGAGATAGCGCGAGCACTAGCAACTAAACCACAGTTGATTTTGCTTGACGAGCCTGCAGCGGGTATGAACCCAGCCGAGAAGGTTGACCTTCAAAAGTTAATTCAAAAGATTAGAAACTCGGGAGTCACCGTGATCCTGATTGAGCACGATATGGGTCTTGTAATGAAGATCTCTGATCGTATTGTCGTCCTGGATTTTGGTAAGAAGATTGCAGATGGACTGCCTGAGGAAATTAGGGAAAGCCCAGCTGTGATTGAAGCGTATTTAGGAGCCGAAGATGCAGCTTCTTGAAATCAAAGATCTTGAAGTTTTCTATGGGAAGATTCAGGCACTCCGTGGAATCAGCGTTTATGTGAACTCAGGAGAGATTGTCTCCTTGATTGGTGCTAATGGTGCTGGAAAGACTACAACTCTCAAGACTATTTCGGGTCTGAGAAAGGTTCATTCTGGAAGTATTACCTTCAAGGGCGAAGATATAACCAATATGGTTGGACACAAGCGCGTTCAACTGGGATTGTGTCAGGCTCCGGAGGGTCGAGGAATATTTCCTGGAATGACAGTTGTAGAGAATCTCGAAATGGGTGCCTACACGCGAAAAAAGAGTGATGCTGACAAGGTAAAGGAAGATTTTGAGCGAGTATTCAGCCTCTTCCCTCGATTGAATGAGAGACGCAAGCAAGTTGCAGGAACCATGTCGGGTGGAGAACAGCAGATGCTTGCCATCGGTCGCGCTCTGATGGCTTCACCTGAGCTACTCTTGCTTGACGAACCTTCCATGGGGTTGGCCCCAATGCTCGTTTCGCAGATCTTCGACATAATACAAGAGATCAATAGGCAAGGCACGACCGTTTTGGTCGTCGAGCAGAATGCAACTAAGGCCTTGTCGATATCGAATCGCGCGTACGTTTTGGAAACGGGGACCGTTACCCGAAGCGCAGATGCCAGGGAACTCCTCGAAGATGACTCGATTCGT
The DNA here is from genome assembly GCA_021826315.1 of Actinomycetes bacterium. Lineage (GTDB taxonomy): Bacteria > Actinomycetota > Acidimicrobiia > Acidimicrobiales > Acidimicrobiaceae > Acidithrix. The sequence continues at coordinate 21,010 of JAKAZZ010000038.1, read as the reverse complement.
AAGGCATACTTGGGAGAATAATTTTCGAGTTAGTTGTTATCAGGCTATCAATGCCTCCTCGCCATTGTCTGTTACGAGGGGTAATCCAGCGTGGGTCCACGCTATTACCCCTCCTTTGAGGTTTCGTGCGTCGATTCCTACGCTGCGTAGGAACGCAGTAGCTCGGGCTGACCGAGCGCCCGATCTGCAGTTCACGATTACGGATCCGTTTATTTCGATCTTTTGGTACTCTTCGACGATCGTCGAGAGGGGTAGAGAAATTGCTCCAGCTATGTGTCCAGCTTCAAACTCTTCTATTTCGCGAACGTCAAGGATCGTTGTACCAGCTGTAATAGCTTCATTGGCTTGATTAGCGGTGATTTCAGGTGTCGACGTCAAATCCATTGTGTTCCTCCTCCACTTGGATAATTCATGTCCTTGAAAATATAGCTTAATGTCATTACTTATGTTTCTTGTCTCCTGGATTGACTTCTAACGAAGCCCGATAGGGATTTGTTTTGATAGACAATGCCCAGTTGATGAAGTTGGAGGGGATTTGGTGCGGTGGGTGGTTCGGTCGAGCTACTAGTTTGGATAGGGTATGCAATCTAAAATCGATCAAATTGAAAATGGACAAATAAAGCTCCTTGTAGAAGTCGCCGAGGAGGAGCTGGCCGCCGATATTGAGCGCGCTTACGTCAAAGTCGCGCGACAAGCACGTATTCCGGGTTTTCGCCCTGGTAAGGCTCCCCGCCGAGTATTGGAGTCAAAGTTAGGTACGGGCTTCGCTCGGCTTGAGGCCATCAACGATAACGCTCCAAAGTGGGGGGATCTGGCTATCGTCGAGAACGATGTGGAGCCGATTGCAACGCCAGCCTTGAAGGTGCTCAAGGGTGAGGATGAAGGCGACGTTGAGATCGAGATTACGGTTACGATTCGTCCAGACGTACGCATCGAAGCGTACGGGGATTTGACGTTTGAATTTCCAACATCTAATCCAGGCGATGAAGAAGTAGAAGCTCAGATTGAACGTCTTCGCGAAGCACTGGGTACGCTCGAGGACTCCGATGACGAAGTTGCGGATGGATCTGTTGTCACTTTGGACTTCAACGTGAGTGGGGGTACCGAGGGTGACTATACCGATTACGTTTACAGAATTGGTGCATCCGAGCCATTTGCTGGCCTTAAAGATGGTGTCATCGGCAAGAGAGTCGGCGATTCCTTCGAATTCGAGGTCCTTGGCGATGAAGAGAATCAATCTGTAGTTAAAGGTACCGTTAAGGCTCACCAAGCCTTGGTGAAGGCCGAACTAAATGATGATTTTGCGAGTGAAGTTTCGGAGTTCGAGACACTCGAAGAGTTGCGAAATGATATCCGCGATAATCTCCTATCATTCCATTTGAGCAACCTTCGTAACGGGTGGCGATCTGTCGTTGCGAATAAACTCGCAGAGGTCGCAGAGTTGACGGTTCTTCCAGAGGGCTTAGTCCAAATGGAATACGAAAATATTTCGCACAACCTAAGCCATCGTATTGAGGCAACTGGACTTTCGCTCAATAAGTACCTTGAGTTAACTCGAACCAGTATTGAGCAACTCTCTACTCAGATTGCTAACGAGGCGATCATAGAGAGTCGACTCGATCTAGTGCTGAGGGCGTTGGTCGTTGCCGAAGGCCTTGAAGCAACTGAAGAGCAGATCGCTAAAGAGGTAGATGCAGTCTCCGCTTCGTGGAGAGTATCGACCGATGAAGCGCTTGAGCGATTGAGATCGTCAGGCCAACTAGTAACGGTGAAGGCTAATTTAGCTAAGAGAAATGCGATTGACTGGCTATTTGCTAACGCATCCTTTGTCGACTCTAAGGGTACTGTGCTGACGCGTAGTGAAGTAACTGGAGAAGTTGAGACTGAAGAGGGTACAGACGATACTGACGACATTGAAGTTGTTGAGGTCGAAGAGCTAGTCTCGGCTGATGCTGAGGCAATTGAAGAATAGTATCGCCGCTTTAAGCGTTAGCATAAGAGATTGAAATACTTGAATAACGAGGAGGCGCTTTGCAGGCTTTTAACTACCTAGTACCAACGGTCGTCGAAACATCTAGTAGGGGAGAGCGTGCGTACGATCTTTACTCTCGGTTGCTTCGTGAAAGAATCATTATCCTCGGGACTCCGATCGACGACGCTGTTGCGAACTTAATCTGTGCGCAGCTACTCTTCCTCGAGTATGAAGACCAAGAGCGAGATATAAACATTTATATAAACTCGCCGGGTGGAGACATAACTGGATTGTTCGCGATCTACGACACAATCAAGTTCATTCGTCCCGACGTTTCTACTTTCTGTTTGGGTCAGGCCGCTTCTGCGGCGGCAGTACTTTTGGCTGCAGGAAAAAAGGGTAAGCGTTATGCCCTCCCACATGCCCGAGTTCTTCTGCACCAGCCATATGGCGGCGTCGGTGGCCAGGCAACGGATATCGAGCTTCAAGCTAAAGAGATATTAAGAATGCGGGATCTACTAAACGAGATGCTCTCGGCTGATACTGGTCAAGAGGTTGGTCGTATCGCAACGGATACAGACAGGGACTATATCTTGGACGCTCAAGGAGCGCTTGAATATGGAATTATCGATGAAGTTTTACCGTCTAGAAGCTTTATCGAACAGAAGTCGATCGTAAACCCGTAGCCGATTTTCTTGGCGCCTAAAAATTTTCTTAGGTGTGACGATAATTGAGAGGGTGGGTTAAGGAGAGTAAGTGACAAGGTACGGAGAAGGTCAGGAAATTGTAAAGTGCAGTTTCTGTGGCATGTCGCAAAAGCAAGTTCGTAAGCTAATAGCAGGCCCGAACGTATATATTTGCGACGAATGTATCCGCCTTTGCACCGATATTATCAGCGAGGACGATGGGGAGAGGGAAGAGTTTCAACTCGACAAGCTCCCTACTCCTCAGCAGATAACCTCTTTTCTCGATGAGTACGTTGTCGGCCAAGAGAGAGCCAAGAAGATTCTCTCTGTTGCTGTCTATAACCACTACAAGCGAGTACAGCAAGGGACGACACTGGACAAGGAAGTCGAGTTGTCCAAGTCAAATATTTTGCTTTTAGGCCCGACTGGTTGCGGTAAGACACTTTTGGCTCAAACTCTGGCACGATTGTTGAATGTTCCTTTTGCAATTGCTGATGCTACCGCTCTTACGGAGGCCGGATACGTCGGTGAAGATGTTGAGAATATTCTTCTCAAGCTAATTCAAGCGGCTGACTTTGACGTAAAGAAGGCTCAGACTGGGATTATATACATCGATGAGATCGATAAAATAGCCCGCAAAGCGGAAAATCCATCTATAACGCGGGACGTTTCTGGAGAAGGTGTCCAGCAGGCACTCCTAAAAATTCTTGAAGGTACGGTAGCCTCGGTTCCTCCGCAAGGTGGACGGAAGCACCCGCACCAAGAGTTTATTCAAATTGACACCACCAATATTCTCTTTATTGTGGGCGGTGCGTTCGCTGGAATCGAAAGAATAATCGAGTCACGAGTTGGCAAGAAGACGATTGGTTTTCGAGCGGAAGCAGATGACCATGTTAGCGACTCTTCAGTAATCTTCCAAAGAGCCCTTCCTGAAGACCTCTTGAAGTTTGGTTTGATCCCCGAGTTCATCGGTCGCCTACCTATTATCGGAGCCGTATCGAATTTGGATCGTCAGTCTTTGGTGGAGATTTTGGTTGAGCCAAAGAATGCACTGGTGAAGCAGTACAAGCGAACTTTTGAACTAGATGGCGTCGAGCTTGAAGTAACCGAGGATGGACTTCATGCAATTGCGGATCTCGCACTTTTAAGGGGAACCGGTGCTCGCGGACTTCGTGCGATTTTAGAGGAAGTCCTGCTCGATGTAATGTATGAAATTCCTTCGCGCAAGGACGTTCTAAAGTGCGTGATCGACGCCTCGGTCGTTGCTAATAAGGCAGCACCTACCTTGATTCCAAGAAGCGAATCCGACGAAAAGCCACCAAGAAGTAGACGAGCGTCTTAACGTAACATTTTCAGGAGAGCATGTGTGGACCTATGAAGACGCCATCGGCTGGTTGAACTCGCTAAATAATTTTGAAAAGTCGCGGCGTTTTGAAACTGATCCTACCAATTGGCAAGTCGGAGAGCTTTTAGGCAGACTTGGGGTCGATAAATCGACCTTCGACATGATCCATATAACAGGAACAAACGGCAAGGGATCCGTTGCTACACTTTCGGCCAAGATTTTGACTCTCCTTGGTCGGAGAGTTGGCGTATTCAAGTCTCCACACGTCAACGCATTCAATGAGAGGATCAGTATCGATTCTCTTCCAATCGACGAAGATGTTTTTGCTTCCGAGGCTCTACTTGTTCGCGAATTAGCTGATCATTTGGGTTTGAAGTTGACGTGGTTTGAGGCTCTTACGGCGATCGCGTACTCATCCTTCTTTGCTGAGGGTGTTGATGTTGCGGTAGTGGAAGTTGGCATTGGTGGGAGTTTTGACGCTACGAACGTCTACGATGCCGAGGTCTCTGTAATTACTAACGTCGGTCATGATCATCTTGAGTTAATTGGTCCAACCTTGGAAGATGTGGCTCGTGACAAGTCGGGCATAATTAAGGCAAATTCAGCCGCTGTTGTTGGTTTGGTCGATGACGATCTCTTTGATGTCATAAGTCGCCGTGATGCTGCTTCGATATCTCGTTTCGGGGTAGAGATTTCGCTTCAGGAAAGGTCATCTGCTCTTGGTGGTCAAGTGATTGACTTTCGCACTCGACGTTCTTACTTCAGCGATGTATATCTTTCGGCTTATGGCCTACATCAGGCTATCAATGCAGTTACTGCAGTCGCAGCAGTCGAGGAGCTAGAGCGGAAATCGGTAAACCCCACGGTTGTTGCGGAGGCATGTGCAACGTTTTATATGCCAGGGCGAATCGAGGTAGTGTCCAAGGAACCTGTTGTTATTCTCGATGGCGCCCATAATAAGGAAGCCATTGAAGCTTTGACTGGAGTTGTTCGAGATGATTTCGGTGGTTTTTCGAAGTATGTCGCCGTTATTTCCACGCTTGAGCAGAAACAGAGTGCCCAGATTCTCGAAGTATTGTCAGAGGCCTTTGACTACTTCATTCTCACGACAGCCAATCTCGAAGTTTCGACTTCAGTTGACACTTTGGTGGAGATCGCGCGATTTTCGGGATATAAGTTTGGTATTGCGGATAACATACCAGCAGCACTCGAAGACGCCATCGCAGTTGCGGGTAATGACGGCATCGTTGTTGTAACTGGGTCGTTTCGAGGGTTATCCGACGCTCGCTCTTACCTCGAAAATTAAGGTCCACTGGATCTGTTAATCTTTATTTTCCCTAACGCCCCTATGCTGTAAAAACTATGAAATCAACTTTTTTTATGTGCAAGCCCGATGCCGTTGAGCGTGGACTCGTCGGTGAGATAATTCGTCGTATAGAAGCGACTGGTTTGAAGTTTTCTCGTATTGAGATGAGGGTCGTTGACGAAGCGACAGCTAAAGCGCACTACGCCGAGCACGATGGAAAGCCGTTCTTTGGTGAGCTCATCGAATTCATTACGCGTTCCCCTGTAGTGGTTTGCGAGGTTGCTGGACCAGAGGATACATGGGAGATCGTTCGTAAGATTATGGGCACAACCAACCCTGCCTCTGCTGCCCCTGGGACCATACGAGGGGATCTTGCAAACTCAATTGCCGAAAACCTAGTGCACGGTTCAGACAGTGCAGAATCAGCCGCTCGCGAGTTGGCGAACTTCTTCCCTACGAGGTAGTTGCATTGAAGTAGAGACTTTGGCGAGCGCCATACTAGACTGATGATCTTAGTAAGAGGCGAGGTCGCTACTGGTGATTATCTCGTCCAGCGCTTAATTTTTCAGTGAGTCTTGTCAAAGTCTGACTCCAAACCTCATTCGGAGGAATCTATGGCATTTGGAATTTCATTCGGTCGTGATATGGCGGTCGATCTAGGAACGGCAAACACTCTAGTGTATGTTCGAGGCAAGGGTATCGTTTTGAACGAGCCCTCCGTGGTTGCAATTAACACTAAGGATGGGCGTCCCCTCGCCGTTGGCGTTGAGGCCAAGAGGATGATTGGTCGTACTCCTAGTAACATCCAAGCTATCCGTCCGCTTAAAGACGGAGTCATCGCAGACTTTGAGATCTGTGAGAAGATGTTACGTTACTTCATCCATAAGGTTCATAACCGCAAGTTCGGTAAACCTCGGATGGTTATCTGTGTTCCTTCGGGAATTACAGGTGTGGAACAGCGTGCTGTCCAAGAGGCGGCAGAGTACGCAGGCGCTCGAAAGCCCGCCTACATAATCGAAGAGCCGATGGCTGCTGCGATTGGTGCAGGTCTTCCGATTCACGAGCCAACCGGAAATATGGTCGTCGATATAGGTGGAGGAACTACCGAAGTTGCGGTCATCTCGCTCGGTGGGATTGTTTGTAGCAAGTCGATACGTATCGGTGGGGACGAGCTTGATGAGGCGATTATCTCGTACATCAAGAAAGAGCACTCTTTGGCACTTGGAGAGCGTACCGCAGAAGAGATGAAGATGGCGCTTGGATCGGCAACCGAACTCGATGAAGAGTTTGAAGCCGAGATCAGAGGCCGTGACCTAATTACTGGTCTGCCCAAGACGATCCTGGTTTCTACCCAGGAGATTCGAAAGGCAATTGAAGAGCCTATCGCCGCGATCGTCGATGCGGTAAAAGTAACTCTAGACAACACTCCCCCTGAACTTGCTGCTGATATTATGGAGCAAGGAATCGTTCTAACTGGTGGAGGTGCGCTTCTGACTGGGTTGGATAAGCGCATTCACGACGAAACAGGCATGCCAATCGTCGTGGCAAATAATCCGCTCCAGTGTGTAGCGCTCGGTTCGGGTCAATGTCTAGAAGAGTTCGAGGCGCTAAAGCAAGTACTGATCTCCGCTAGTAGTAGATAGGGAGCTATCGCCCGATAGTGAGTAGTTCAATTTTTAGGCGACCGCGGATAACGTTAGTTTTGCTCATTTTGGTCTCGGTATCGATGATATCTGTGACCTACAAAAGAGTTCCGCCATTCGTAAACAGCGCCAGAGGCTACGTTCGTGACATGGTAACGCCGATTCGACAAGGTTTTACAACGGTCTTTAATCCGGTGTACAACGTTGTTTCTGGAGCGTTCAACTACTCCAATTTGAAGAGCCAAAATTTGAAGTTGCAGGAGGAAATTGCGTCACTTAAGGGTGGCGCAATTTCAAATTCTTACGCTCAGACAGAGTTGGCGAAGATATCAAAAGAACTGCATATTACATACCTTAAGGGTATCGGAACTACAACAGCCCAAGTGATCTCATATACTCCCAGTAATGTTCAGGTGAGTATCGAGGTAGACAAGGGAAAGTCCAGCGGCGTGCAGGTCGGAAACCCGGTCGTAACTGATCTCGGGTTGGTTGGTCGGGTAGTCCAAGTGTCTAATTTTTCCTCGACGGTATTGCTTTTAACTGACCCTAACTTCGCGGCTGGAGTTCGTTTCGCAAACGCAGCTGGAGTTGGGCTTGCAGTCGGTGAGGGAAGTGGGGATTCGCTAAATGTTCAGTTAGTTGACCCAGGTACCTCGCTTTCGAAGGGAGAGGTCGTTTATACTTCTGGACTTTCAGGTGAGGTCTATCCAGCGGGTATTCCTGTGGGTAGGATTATGTCTGCGTATACGCCTCCTGGGGGCCTGCAGGAACAGGTGACCCTTAGCCCACTTGCACCAGTTGGAAACCTTCAATTCGTTGACGTACTGAAGTGGTTGCCGCCTACACCATGAGTCGACTTCGTTACCTTAAGCTCCCACTAATTCTCCTTGCGATATCAGCCCTTGAGCGATCGCAACTTGGAACACTCACTATCCAGGGTATACACCCGGACATTTTACTCGCTGCTTCGATTTCATTTGGACTCTTGGAGGGGCGCGAGGTAGGCGCTGTCGTTGGCTTTGTCCTAGGAATAGTTGCGGATTCTTTTGCCCAGACGCCTTTCGGGGTATCATCCCTCGTCTATCTAGCTGTGGGTTACGGCGCAGGATTGATTGAAGTTACTTCTATGCCTGAGTCGAGGTTTGCAGACCTAGTCGTAGCATTAATCGGAGGCGCAGTTGGTGTTGCCTTCCTTGATGGAGTTTTGAGAATCCTCGGTATTGTTACTGTACTTTCCAACAACCTTGTAGTGGTCGTTACCGTAACTTCCCTAACTAGTGGTATCTTTACATTAGTTATTGCTCCAATTCTCCGATTCTTGATGAACGTAGGAGAGGGAGAGAGGCCGCCATCAAGGCGTGGTGCGGGGATCTAACCCGCTTTCAAATCTGACGAGGACGGAAAATGACGTTTTTCGATAGCGAAGAACCATCGTCGACATCATTAAGCGACAGGCGACGTATAAGGGCAGTGGGCTTTGCTGTATTTGCATTATTTATAGCCCTCGTTGCGCGCCTTTACACTCTTCAGGTGCTTCAAACATCAACCTTCAAGTCTTTGGCAAATCAAAATAGGACTCGAGTGGTTGTTACAGAACCGCCGCGAGGCTTGGTTGTGGATCGCAACGAAAATTTGCTCGTAGGTAATCAGGTGGTCGAGTCGATTACAGTACAGCAAGCATCAGTGGTCAAGTATCCCCAAGTTCTTTCAAATCTGGCAAAGCTCTTGAACATCCCTTTGGCGCAGATTCAGGCTTCTTATAAAAATCCACAGACATCGCCGTATGCGCCTATTCCGGTCGCGTACAACGTCTCGAAGGACAAGATCATCTACGTAAAGGAGCATCCGAATCTCTTTCCGGGGGTCGCTTCGTCGCTGGGGACGCAACCCGTATACCCTGAAGGTTCGACAGCATCGCAAGTTCTAGGTTACGTTCGTCAAATATCCTCTTCGCAGTTAGCGCAATATTCAGCGCAAGGTTATCAAGCTGGTGATCAAGTAGGTCAAGCTGGAATAGAAGCTAGCTATGAAAAGGACCTAAGAGGCGTTCCTGGAAAAAAGACACTTGAAGTAAATTACGCAAACAAGGTCGTAGCTACGCTTTCGAACAAGCCAGCTCAGCCTGGTAATAACGTTGTGCTCAATATGGACCTTGGTCTCCAAAAGTACGCCGAGTCCGCGCTTGCAAATCAGATCACCACCCTCCAGCATACGTACGATCCAACTCGTGGGAAGTACTTCACTAACCTTTCGGGTGCAGTTGTGGTAGAGGATGTTACGAATGGTGCAGTGCTGGCAATGGCCTCCTATCCAACGTATGATCCATCGGTTTGGGTGGGAAATATTTCACAAGCTACCTATAACTCGATTACCTCACCCGCGTCTGGCGACCCAACGCTAAATAGGGCAATAGACGGTCTCTACACGCCAGGTTCGACATTTAAGTTGGCAACCTCAAGTGCTGCCTTGAATTCCGGCTTGATCTCGCCCTACTTCTACTACAACGATACCGGAATCTTCAATATCCCGAATTGTAAGAGTGGCGCCGGACTTTGTAGCTTTCACAACTCGGGAGGGGAGCGTCTAGGAACGATTAACGTTACTACCGCCCTTACCGCCTCCGACGACGTATTTTTCTACAATCTTGGCTACATGTTCTATGCAAATACCAATAAGTTTGGTCAAACTCCAATCCAGGACATGGCGAACCGCTATGGATTTGGGAAGGTGACCGGAGTAGATCTTCCCGGTGAAGCGGCTGGAATGGTTGACTCCCAGTCCTTGAGGATTGCCTTGCACAATCAATACCCTCAGGCGTTTCCTTATGACTCCTGGTACACAGCAGATCAAGTCGAAATGGCGTTCGGTCAAGGAGAAACCGTCGTTACGCCTCTTCAAATGGCGAATGCATATGCGACGTTTGCCAATGGTGGTACCAGGTACGTACCGCAGATGGTGGCTGGAATCGTTAGCCAAAACGGCCAGCTGGTCCGAAAGATCAAACCTCAGGTTGCGACCACCGTGACTTTACCTCAGGCGGATAGAAATGCGATCATGGCGGGTTTTGAGGGTGTCATTTCCAATCCAAGTGGAACCGCCTACGGCGCATTCCGGGGATTTCCCTTGTCGACTTATCCGCTAGCTGGAAAAACTGGTACGGCGTCTGTAAATGGTTTCGAACCGAATGCGTGGTTTGTAGCCTTTGGTCCTACAACCTCTCCCAAGTACGTCGTTGCAGTGGTAATTGACCACGGAGGCTTTGGAGCTTCAGCAGCAGCGCCGGTCGTTCGCAGCATGTTTACCTACTTGATGGCTCATCCAATCTCATCTCCGACTTTCTCGACTCCGCACATTCCAGCGGGAGCAACGACGTACGCACGATATGGCGTTACTTCCTCTACGACTACGTCGACGACCGTTGCGAATGCTTCTTCGACCTCCACAACGAACGGGTAATCCAAATCCGATCGCTTATGTCATTGTCTAGGTGGTAATTCCTCTACTAAACTCAGAGGTAATGACTCTGTTACAGGGAGCGATAGCTCTTACTTCTCTAATAGTTGCGGTTTTTTGGTTTTTGAATCGGATGATTCTCAAGTTAGAACCATGTGGCACTTTCTCCCCCATGGAGTCGATTGCTAGTTCTCCTAACGATTGTGGTTCAGACCGCGAAGTTGCGTTAGCGAGCAATTCAATTAAACGTGAATTAGTCGTCATCTTGCCGTTCAGTCGGGCAAGAAGGGACGGCGCTGCATTTGAAAGTAGTTTTGACCGATGGTTAATAGTGAAGAAAACAGTGGTTCGCATCCGCTTGCGAACCGAGCTGACGGCGCCGGGGCAGATGGTGGCGTAAATCTTGGCAAGAACGGCGATGATCGTCCCAAGGTAGAGGTGATTCCATTCACCTTTGATGCCGCGAAGATCTCCCCGAAGTTGACTACGAGAAGCTCGAATGAAGAATCTTCTGAAGCGGATCGAGGTGCTATCGATAGACCTCAGCGAACCTCAAATAATCGCCAGCGCAATAGGCGAAGGTCGAGTACGTCGCCAAATACGTCGCAAGTCGGTGAAGTAAAAAAGGTCGTTCCCGAAACAGCTGTCGCGGGTTCCACTGCTGAAGAGCGACCGACGAGCGGACCAACCCAGCCAAGTCAGCGTAATAGTCAGCAGCGAAATCGCAGGCGTGGAGGCAGCGAAGGATCGACAAATAATGGCAGCGAATCGCCAGCAGTATCTCCAGTAGTCCCTGCCGCCGCAGAAGAGATACAACGCACTGGTAATTCTCAAACTCGCAGGCGTCGTCCAGGTAGGGTTCGAACCGAGGGTGAATTAGACCCAGTGCGATTAAGCGTAGAGACGAAGTTGGCTAGTGAAACTAGAACTGACTCACGGCAAAATCGGCGCGCTAACCAAAGGATTGGTCGAACCCGCAATGGAAGGCCCCTCGGGCGTTACCTGATGAGCGTTCATAAGACCGAAAAGACAGTTCAGATAGCGGTTAGTGAAGGACGTACGTTGATGGAGATGTACGTCTCACGTGTGGGTGCTGATCCCAATGAGATAGATGGCAACATCTATTTAGGTAGGGTGACGAATGTTCTTGCAGGAATGGAAGCGGCCTTCGTTGACATCGGTACATCCAAGAATGCCGTGCTTTACAGGGGCGATGTGAAGTTTGATCGTGAAGATCTGAGCGAGTCTTCGATGCGAGACATTCGTATCGAGAATCTCCTAAGACCTCGGCAAGTAGTGATGTGCCAAGTCACTAAAAACCCAATTGGTACCAAGGGGGCTCGCCTCACACAGGAGGTTTCGCTCCCTGGACGTTTCGTCGTGTTGGTTCCCAATGCCGATAGTTACGGCATCTCTAAGCGCCTCCCTGATGATGAGCGAAAGAGACTTCGCCGCATCTTGGGTGAACTCAAACCCGAGGGATTTGGAGTAATTGTACGGACTGCCGCTGAAGGTGCATCTGCGGATGAACTGGAGCGCGACATTACGCAATTGGTTGAGATGTGGAAGGCGATTGAGGCCAAAGCCAAAAGTTCGCATGCCCCTACGCTCCTTTATTCAGAGCCCGATGTTGCGGTCCGAGTAATACGCGAAGAGTTCAATCGAAACTATCGTGGCGTCGTTATTGATGACCGAGAGATCTTCGAAGAAGTGCACTCCTATGTCTCGAGTATCACCCCCGAACTGGCTGATCGCGTTGAATTTTACGATACCGAGGCAAAGGGCATGCCGATTTTCGAAGCTCATATGGTTCACGAACAGCTTCATAAGGCGCTAGAGCGTAAAGTATGGCTTCCATCGGGTGGATATCTCATAATTGACAGAGCTGAAGCCCTTACTGTTATCGACGTGAATACTGGTCGAAATATTGGTACGGTATCGCTGGAGGAGACGATTCACCAGACGAACGTAGAGGCCGCAGATGAGATAGCTCGGCAATTGCGACTTCGAGATATCGGTGGAATCATCATCATTGACTTCATTGATATGACGATCGAGTCAAATAAAGAGGATGTACTAAGGGCTCTTAAGAGTGCTCTGGCGCGAGATAAGACTAAGACTCAGGTCTATGACATTTCGTCACTTGGATTGGTGGAAATGACGCGCCAAAGGATAAGCGAGGGCATGGTCGAGGCACTATCAGAGACCTGTCCCGTATGTAAAGGTCGCGGATTGTTGTATAAAGATGTAGAAGACAATTAACTAGCTGCTATGATGTTATCCCTATGTATGCAGTTATCAAGTCTGGCGGAAAGCAAGAAAAAGTAGCGGTCGGTGATTCAGTTCGCCTAGAACTGCTCGACGGCCTAATTGGTGACTCGGTTGAATTTGACCCAATTCTCGTTGTGGATGAGGGAAGTGTAGACACTAATCCTTCCGAGTCTTCAAAGGTGAAGGGCGAGATCATTGGCTTCGCAAAGGGGCCAAAGGTTGACGGCTTTGTCTACAAGAATAAGTCCAACAACCGGCGTCGTTTTGGCCATCGTCAAAAGTACATCCTTGTAAAGGTCCTAGAGATCATCAAGTAGTACAAAATTTCCTCCACCTAGGCCACTCGTGAAGTAGGGGTTAGGTGGGATATTAGCTTCAGCTTCTAAGGAGTAGGTTATGTCGAAAACTAAAGGAGGTGGGTCCACCCGGAACGGGCGCGACTCACAAGCGCAGCGGTTGGGCGCTAAAGTATTTGACGGAATGAACGTTACCGCAGGTTCGATCTTGATTCGTCAAAGAGGAACCAAGTTTTATCCAGGCATCAACGTTGGCATCGGGAGCGATGACACCTTGTTTGCTAAGGCTCCTGGCATTGTTAAATTTGGGGAGCGAAAGGGTCGTCGTCTAATAGACGTCCTCTAGGTTTTACTTCTTTTTGGTATGTAATTGTAGAACTCCGCTTTGTGCGGAGTTCTACTTGTTTTAGGGATTATTTATGTCCGGATTTGTTGATAGAGCCCAAATACACGTTAAGGCTGGCGATGGCGGAGCTGGTTCTGTTTCGTTTCGACGTGAAGCACACGTCGATAAAGGCGGTCCTGATGGTGGCGATGGTGGCGATGGCGGTGACGTCATACTCGAAGCTACTGACGAAATGGTTTCGCTTCTTAGCTTTTTGGACCATCCGTACCGTAAGGCTGACAGCGGCTCTCATGGCATGGGCAAGGCTCGCCATGGCCATCGCGGCAAGACAACAGTAGTAAAAATGCCAACGGGTACTGTAGTTCGTGACAGCGACGGCGATATAGTTTGCGACCTTCATACATCGGGAATGAGATTTCGCGCCGCAAAGGGTGGCGAAGGCGGAAGAGGAAACGCTCGGTTTTTAGCAAACAAGAGACGCGCCCCTTCCTTCGCAGAACAAGGGGAGAGCGGCGAAGAGTTTTGGTTGAATTTAGAGTTGAAGCTTAAGGCCGACGTTGCGTTGGTGGGTTTTCCTAACGCCGGAAAGTCGACTCTGATTTCTGTGATCTCTCGCGCTCAGCCAAAGATTGCAGACTATCCCTTTACGACGCTTAAGCCCAACTTAGGTGTTGTTCGCTACGGTGGCACCGGTGATTTTCTGGAGTACGTCGTTGCCGATATCCCGGGATTGATTGAGGGTGCGTCAGAGGGAAAAGGATTGGGCTTTGAATTCTTGCGCCACATAGAGAGGTCTCGAGTTTTAGTTTTCCTCTTAGATGGAGGGGAAAAAGGTGGAATTGAGGTTGCTCGCCAGTACCAGATTCTCCGTGATGAACTTGGAAACTACATGCCAAACCTGCTTGAACGCCCTTCTTTGGTGGTCATCTCCAAGGCGGATCTGTTAGATAGTGACATCATATCGGATACGTCTACATACTTTGGTATCGAGGTCGACTTTGTTATCTCGTCGATCGATAGGACGAACGTGGCACCATTGATAGCGAAATTGGCGAATTTGGTTGCAGATGCACGTAAGACAACGCCGGTCTCCCTATACGAAGAGGAGATTGTGATCTCGCTTTCCGCCGACGGTTTCAAGGTCGTTAAGGAGGGAGAAGCTCTCTTCAGAGTGGTAGGGCGCGTCGCCGAGAGAGCCGTGGCGCTTTCGGATGTCACCACGCCTGATGCCCTCGAATACATTCAAACCCGTCTGTTCCACCTTGGTGTCTATCGTGAGTTAAATCGCGCTGGAGCAACAGATGGCGCTGAGGTTAGGATTGCAAACTTCGTATTCGACTACTATCGCGATTGACGCTTTGAAGTGGGAATTGTCGAGCTAATCGAAGAGGTGGAAGTGTGCTTTTAGTTGTGAAGGTCGGCTCTTCTTCTGTAACCACTGATGACTTTGGAGTTAATCATCCGGTGATGGACGATCTGATCCGTCAGATTTCGTCCGCTATTAGAGATGGTCACAGAGTGGTACTTGTTACCTCCGGTGCTATTGCTCTTGGTCTTGGAAAGATGGGTCGATCAACGCGTCCGAGTGATATTGAGACCCTTCAAGTTGCTTCGTCCGTTGGACAGGGCGAGCTCTTTGCTTATTACGCGCGGGAATTTGCCAAGTACAAGATCTTGGTTGGGCAGATTCTTCTTTCTGCCTCCGACTTTATGGAGCGACGCCAGTACCTCTCGGCTAAGGCAACGCTAACCAAGATGTTGGAGTTAGGGGTGCTGCCTATCGTAAATGAAAATGACGCCATCGCCGATGACGAAATTCGACTTGGAGATAACGACCGTATCGCTGCACTTGTTGCGGGTCTGGTAGGAGCGGAGAGACTTATCCTGCTGACAGACCAAGACGGCCTTTATTCGGCTGACCCTAGATTCTCTGAGGATGCCACATTAATAGAGCAGGTAGAAGAGGTTTCGCGTGAATTGGCTGACGTGGCTGGAGGTGCTGGTTCCAACAGGGGTAGCGGAGGAATGGCAACCAAGCTGATGGCGGCACGAATTGCAGCGTGGTCATCGGTCGAGACCCTTATCACTTCATCGGCGAATTCAAAGTCTATCGATGATGGCTTAGAGCGAAGAAGTGGTTCAGGTACGTGGGTTTCGCGATCTCGTCGTCGACTTCCAGCACGAAAATTGTGGATTGCATTTGCGCGTCCAACAGATGGCGTTGTATTTATAGACGAAGGTGCTCGAAGAGCAATTGTGGAACGAAATTCCTCCCTACTCTCCGTTGGCATTACCTCTTTTGAGGGCGAATTTGATGATGGTGCGGTTGTCGAGGTTAGGGACTCTTCGAACGTCGTCGTCGCAAAGGGGGAGGCTCGGCTTTCGTCAAAGGACCTTGCAGCTGCGATTGAAGCGCGCCGTGGGGTTGAAGTAGATAACTCTCCCTTGTTTTTACACCGCGATGAGATGGTAATTTTATCCTAGGAGAGGATTAGGTGGGATTGATGTCCGGAGTCCGAGACTACTGCTTGTTGGCGAGGGGAGCGCGAGCATCGCTTAGGTCTGCTACCTCAGCGATGAAAAACTCTGCACTATTATCGATGGCTGACCGTCTTTACGATAATAGGGAGTCCATTCTTGAGGCCAACGAGCGTGACCTAAAGCTCGCAATGGAGACCTCCATGGGTGCAACGGCCCTGGATCGATTGCGGTTGAGCGAAGAAAGAATTCAATCGATGTCCTCGCAGCTTAGAGAGATTGCTTTATTGGATGATCCTGTCGGCGAAGTCACTCAAGGTTATCGTAGACCAAATGGGCTAAAGGTAAGCAAGGTCAGGGTTCCCCTAGGTGTTGTGGCCGTAATTTATGAGAATCGTCCGAACGTTACCTCAGATGCAGCGGGGTTATGCATTAAGTCTGGAAATGTTGCCCTCTTGCGAGGTTCGTCAGCGGCTATCAACTCAAATACGCAAATTGCATTGCTGCTCCAAGATTCCTTGGATGAGGTCGGTATCGATCGAAATGCAATTACCTTGATTCCATTTACTGATCGTGAGAGCGCAGTTGAGTTCATGCGACAAGATGGCTTGATCGATCTTCTAGTCCCACGTGGTGGAAAGTCGCTAATCGAGTCGATAAAGCAGAATGCAACGGTACCTTACGTTATCGATGGTGACGGCAATTGCCATATTTATGTAGATGCGAGTGCCGATATAGCTATGGCAATCTCGATTGTAAAAAATGCCAAGACGTCGCGACCAGGAGTGTGTAATGCTGCTGAGACTTTGCTCTTGCATGAGTCGATTGCGAAGGATTTTTTCGATCGGGGTTCGAACAGTCTTCAGGGCGTTGAAATACGGGGAGATGCCAAAGTAGTCAAGTATCTCCCCTCGGCTCGAGTTGCGGTGGAAGAAGATTGGGAGAATGAGTTTTTGGATCTCGTTCTTGCGGTTCGAGTAGTACCATCGATTGATGAGGCAATTAGCCATATTGAACGCTACGGAACCGGTCATAGCGAAGCCATTATCACCAATGACTTTGTGAACGCCCAACGATTCGTTGATGAAGTTGATGCTGCTGCGACATTGGTCAACGCGTCTACGAGGTTTGTTGATGGAAACGAGCTGGGTCTGGGTGCGGAAATAGGAATTAGTACCCAAAAACTGCATGCCAGAGGCCCGCTTGGGTTGCGTGAGCTAACCACAGAAAAGTATGTAATTTTAGGGAGTGGGCAGATTCGCTAACTCCTGTCTGATTGTGAGGGCAGAGATTTTGTCGATTAGCGAAAGTAGCTATTTAGCCTCGATTGATGCAGTCGAGGAGGGCTTGCGAGGAGTTGATTATCTACCGAGTCGCGAGATAGCAACGACTGTATTTCTAGCGAATCGATTAGCTAAGCCCATTCTTGTCGAGGGCCCCGCCGGTACTGGTAAAACTGAATTAGCCAAAGCTATATCACGATTGTTATCGCGGGAATTGGTTCGCCTTCAATGTTACGAAGGCCTCGACGATGCTAAAGCGATTTACGAATGGAACTACTCTAAACAACTCTTGAGAATCCAAAGTGCTAAAAATAGCGACGACGATTCCTCGTGGAACGGTGTCCGCGGCGATATATTTACCGCTGAATTTCTTCTCGAGCGCCCCTTGCTTCACGCGATCTCCGGAAGTGATCCAAAGGTTCTTCTCGTCGATGAAGTTGACCGCGTTGAGGTGGAGACAGAGGCACTTTTTCTTGAGGTATTGAGTGATTTTCAGGTTACAATTCCGGAATTCGGCACAATAAAAGCCGCTTCAATGCCCATGGTAATTCTGACGTCTAACAATACTCGTGAGCTCTCCGAGGCACTAAAGCGTCGCTGCATCTTTCTGTATCTCGGCTATCCAAGTCGTGAGCGGGAAAAGGACATCTTGACGATGAAGGTTCCTGGGCTGACCGAGGCATTGGCTAAGGAAATATCGGATTACGTGGCATTTTTGCGCGGAATCGATTTGAAGAAGGCTCCGTCGGTGTCAGAGTCGATCGATTGGGCGCTGACTCTGATCTCACTCGGTGCGTCAACTTTAGAAAATGAGATGGTAAGAAGCACCCTCAACGTTTTGTTGAAGTATCAGGGTGATATTGACAAGGCGATTGCGAAGTTAGCGTGAGCGCCACATTCGGCGATTTCTACGACGCCGTAGTCGAGTTCTCGAGACTTCTGCGTGATGCAAAAGTCCCAGTCTCGATGACAGAGTTGGTAGATGCAACTATGGCCATCGAGGCTATTTCACCCTTGGATCGCGAGCAACTACGCGTTGCACTCTTTGCGACCATGGTTAAAAGTGAATCGCATCGCAAAGTTTTCAATACAGTCTTCGACGTCTTCTTTTCACGCCGGAGCAACTTCTTTGACGCGGACGAGGGTCGAGGCGATGGCGTTGGGGATGCCGTTGATCAAGGTGGATTTGGTGACCAGGTTGATCTCGACGGATTGCGTGAGATGGTAGTGGAGGCACTCAAGGGCGGAGATGTAGAACAGCTCGCTCGTTTAGTGAGAATTGCTGTGGCCCGTTATGCCGGGATTGAACGGGGACGAAGTGTTTCGGGAGTTTATTACAGCTATCGAACTCTGAAGCAACTCAACCTTGACGCTATCTATGCTGCACTTCGACCCGAAGATAACGCTCAAATGGACGTTGTTGCCAAGGTAATAGCAAACGACAAAGTGGAGGATCTTGTCTCTCGCCTGAAGGACACGTTAGAAGACGAGATTCGCAGGATATTGGTTGAAGATCGTGGCGCAACTGCTGTAGTGAAGACGATCAAGCCAACCCTGCCCCAAGATTTAGATTTTATATCTGCCTCGCGTGACGAAATAGAAAAGATTCGTCATGCGATTGGGCCGTTGGCGTCAAAGTTGCGAGCACGGATATCAGGACGAGCTAGGCGCGCCAAGCGGAGTCAACTTGACTTTAGAAAGACTTACCGTGAATCTCTGAGATATGGTGGCGTCCCGATTGAGATGCACCTCCGTAAGAGGCGACCGTCTAAGCCAGAGATATTTATCATCGCTGATATCTCAGGATCTGTGGCCTCCTTTGCTCGATTTGCACTTCAACTTGTCTATGCCCTTTCGGAGAACTTCTCAAAGGTGAGAGCTTTTGTGTTTATAGATGCCATCGATGAGGTAACGGAGTTCTTCTCCCAAAGCTCGACGATCGAGGAGGCGATTCGCCTGATCAATACCGAGGCCAAGGTGGTGCATCTAGATGGTCACACAGACTATGGCCATGCTCTTGAACAATTCACGGCACGATATCTCGACGATTTGACCAAAAAGTCCACGATTCTGATTCTCGGCGACGCCAGAAACAATTACCATGCCTCAAAAGCTGAACTAATGGCAGAGATGCGCAGGCGTAGTCGCGGTCTTTATTTTTTGAACCCCGAGCCGGCCAACTACTGGAATAGCGGTGATTCAATAGTTCGAGAGTATCAAAGATATGCTGATCGAGTGGTGGAGTGCCGAAACCTTCGTCAACTTGAATTGTTCGTCGACTCTCTCACGTAAGTTACGGAGCAGTATCGCAGCGGACTTCTGAGATTGGACCTGAGACGCTGACTTTTATTGAACCTTTAGAACTTTGGTGGGTTAGCATCTTCGCATGATCAAAGTTAGCGTATTTTATCCAAATAGCGAAGGTTCAACCTTCGATCACGACTATTACAAAAACAGTCATGTACCGTTGGCGGCATCGACTTGGGGGTTGGACAAGTCGCAGATTGAACGGGGAGTTGAAGGTCCATACGTTGCGGCCGTCCACTTTGAGTTTCCTTCGGTCGACGAATACAGGTCTGCAATGGCTCGTGAAGGTACGGCAGCAGTGTTAGCAGATATCCCAAACTATACAAATATACGTCCAGTTATTCAAGTAAGCGAAATTGTCGAGTAGTTGCAGATATAGCAGTTACCTTGCCCTAGGCGGCGATTAGTCGAAAACTTAGCCGCCTAGGGACTTCGCCTCTAGCATGCGTAATCAATGTCGATCGAGTTATTTGGGTATGTTTGGATGTACCAAGGGACGCCACCGGCGAACGGGTTCCGTGAACCGTCAGAGTTGTAAAGGTTTGTACACGCCGAAGAGCCGTAATTAGAGTAGAACCAAAGTGGGACCGGCGACCCTCCCGAGTTTTTTATTGTGGCTCCAGCGCCTGATGTAGTACCCGTAGTGATGGATGCGTACATAGTGGCATGACCACTATAAAGGCCAGCTAACAGGCCTTTACTGTTGTAGAAGTCGACAGCACCTTGAATTGCCGCGGTATTTAGCGCTGGGAAGTTACTCCAGTAGCTCCCAGCCCCTTCAACGTCAATCCACCACACCGTAGACGATGCGCCTTCGCTGCTAGCGACACTAAATGCATATTGTGCGGCATTCCAACCGTAGTTGTAAGCTTGATTACTGATTGTTGAAGCTGCTTGGGGTCCACTTTGGTACTCTGAGGTTGGCGTTCCACTTTGCCAATTGCCATTGGAGTCGATTGGGAGCGCCATAAACATGTAAAGTTCATAGCTACTGTTAGTCCACGATGCCTCTTTGAGAATACAGGGGTTTGGTGCGGCAAATGGCCACCCACTAGCTTCGATAATATCAAAGCTACCGACGGACGGCGAACTCGAATATCCACATTGGTAGTTTGATACGTCAAACCCTACTGAACCAGAGGCCGTTGCTACGGTCGCTACAGTTGAATTTATGGATATTGCAGGTGAGGGCATGGGGGATCCACCTTGTGAGCCTAGGAATGGAGCGTCACCAAAGTTGAATATTCCTCCATCGGCTGCGAGTAAGTAGTAGCCCGCGCCGCTCGTAGTGGCCGATATTCCAACTATTGGCTGGTTGAGTCTGATGGACCCTGTCGAGCCATAAAACTGTGCGTCACCAAAAGAGAAGATTCCTCCATCTGAGGCTACGAGCCAGTACCCTTTCCCGTCCGGAGTCGAAGCCATTCCTACGATAGGTCGGTTGAGTCTGATGGCCCCTGTCGAGCCATAAAACTGTGCGTCGCCATAGGTGAAGACCCCTCCATCTGAGGCTACGAGCCAGTACCCTTTCCCGTCCGGAGTCGAAGCCATTCCAACTATTGGCTGGTTGAGTCTGATGGCCCCTGTCGAGCCATAAAACTGTGCGTCGCCATAGGTGAAGACC
>JAKAZZ010000100.1 GCA_021826315.1 Actinomycetes bacterium | reverse complement strand
TGCGACGACGACACCACCCTCTACGATTCCCATCATCGCCGAAGAGGCATAGAGCCAGTGCAAGTTCTTACGAGTCCAGACTCCGCTCTTTTGCTCAGAGAGAAACTCAACCTTCTCTTCGTTGCTTGGCGCCTCAAATGTCTTGCGACGAGTTGACGCTACCGCAAGAGCAGCAACGGCGACGAAAGCCGTAGCAATAGAGGCAGCTCGCGGTGCAAAAGCTGATGCAACGCTCGTAGCCGCGAGAGGAGCAACCATAAAGGCAAATTCCATCATCGACGTGTCCAGCGAGGTAACTCGCATCGACGCTACACGATCATTCACATCCGCTGAACCAATAACTGCCTTGCGCGCTGTGGCAAAGATGCCACCACCTAGACCACCGACGATAAATGATGCCGCGATCATAAGCACCATTGCAATTGGCGAGGCGAAGTGGCCAGCAAATATCGCTAACGCAAACCAAAGTGCTGCCATTGGGATTAGTAGCTTCACGTATGCACGAGAAGCTTGGAACTTATCAGAGGTCTTAGCTAAAGCAGAAGACAAAAATACTTCTCCGAGGGTGAAAGCACCGACGAGGATCGCCCCTGAGGCGACTGCCTTTCGGCTCAACCCCTCTGAGATAACTAATGCAACCGGCGCCATCGCTATGGGGAGGCGGGCCAGATTCGACTCGATTACGGTTCGAAGGTTCAATCCCGATTGCTGCGATAGGCTCGTTTTACTTTTCTTTCTTACAGTTTCGACGTACATTTTAACTCCATTCGCCAAAGTAGACTTTCCCGAACGCCATGCGCTATTGAGCACTCGAAGTTCTAAAAAGTTTCTCGGCAGAGTCAATTCTAGTCGGCAATGCTTAGGGTAACGTGTGCCGAATGACACAGCACGACCTTATCAAGATCGCCCATAGTAACAATTCTTCATTTATAGAATCGCCCAAAAATTTAACCGTTATTTTATTGGACTATCACCCCTATAAATCAATATTGCAGATTATATCCCAATACCATACCTTATCAATGGCAACATTCTACGAAAATAACTGCATTCATAGAATTCGATAAGATTGGCTTTAGCGTAAATACCTATGAAAAATTTTGTAAATTTTTCTCGTTGATTAACGCAAGTAATAATCTAAAAAATGACGAAAGAATATCAACGCCAGATACGGCAAAGTAAACAAAAGGTAAACTAATAGACCGAATCGACCACTGCAAATAAATTTAAGTCTCGAACATTCGGTTCAACTTTGACTTCAATCGGCTCAAAACTAAAACTACAGTGAGAAAGTGATCGCAGGTAGCAGCAAACAATTCATACAGAATCGATTTTCAATCGTGATAGCATTTCACTAACGCCAGTAAGGTTCAACACTGTTGTGAGGGCAAAATCAAAGCGCGATACTTTTACGACGAAAGCTCAACAAAGACGCTCGATCACGGCGAATACCACATCGCATGCTGTACCTTTGACCCAAACTTGACCTATAGCGAAGGCACCTTGGTTCTTCTCGAAACATTGCGATGGGGCCTATACAACTCAGGATCTCGTCTTTGGGGGAGTAGAAGTGACGGCAAAGCCTATACACTTTCGCTGACAACTTCAGAGGGACGCAGATATTCAGGGTTAGTCACCGACAACCCCATCGACAATGCAATCAAGTCACCCTTCGAATCAATAGTGCCGGCCACGCTACGAAACAAAATTTCCGCCTCTTCTCTCCCGTTCGGACTTCTACCAATAGCAGAGACGTCATTTCGTAAGTCTCGCTGCAACGGCTACAACGAAAATGGGCGTTTAGTCGTAACGGTTGATCGCATACTAATTGAGGCGTCACAATCGATGCTCATAGAAGTATTCGGCGACGACGAATCCATTGTGGATGCTATCGCAGGGCAAATTTTGCGTTCTCAAAGCACTCACGAAGTGACACTCGAGAAAACAGTTGAAATAGTCTCTGAGATCGCAAAGAGGAGGCCGCAAGACTTCTCTACTTCATTCGAGATCGGTTCGAAGAAAAAGCTCAATGATGCACTATTTGATCTGCTCAAGCGCTCCATGCCGTCGCTCAAACTTGCCTATGAAGCCGTACTCTACGGCGTCGACGAAGAGTCACTCCATGATCTGAGGGTTATTGCGCGAAGCATAAAATCAATATTTAGCGCTGCATCACGTTATGCATCTAGCGACGAGGTAACTGCCTTTCTCGAATCGGTCAGTAACTTAATATCAGTCACTACCAGCCATCGTGATGTAGATGTAGCCATCGAGTACCTCGGCCAGTTCCCACAATTTGAAGGTGCGTGCAACGTCCTCGAAGAGAAAAGGCGAAACCTCACGGCTACTTTCCTAAGCGACCTGGAAGCTGCTTTCGAATCCGTCAAATCCTCCTGGAAGGTTGCAGCGGCGCGCCTAGTCGTGACCTCTAGTCGCGATGCAATCTCAGTCGAAGACTTCTACACCCTCGAAGCCAAGAGGATCCACAACAAAATAGTTACCGCTATTGAAAGGAGCAGTAAGGGCTCAACCTTATCGATAGTTGAACTCCATACTCTTCGTAAGAGATTCAAGAAGCTACGATACCTAACTGAGACGTTCCACCGCGATTCGAGCGCAGATCCACTTGCAGTTACCTCCAAGGCATTTCAGACTGCGCTCGGCCTCCTTCAAGATTGTCAGGTACTTTTGGATCTTCTCCTAGACGTCGAAGAATCCGCAGGGCCGTGGGGCCAAAGCGTAGAGGCAGCGATCCTGCATAGCCAAGAACGACTCGAAGAGGCTAAAACAGCATCTTTAGCAAAGCTAAATCAACTCATCGAACCACCTAGTCCTTCACCAGCAAAAAGTGCCAAGGGATCTCAAGGCAAATCCGACTCCAAGCGTACGAGGAAAAATAAGTGAAGACCGTGATGTTCTATAACCAAAAGGGCGGCGTTGGCAAGACTTCGATTGCAGTCAATTTCGCCTACCTAGCAGCATCCGAAGGATTTCGAACGCTTCTTTGGGATCTCGACCCTCAGGCGAGCGCTACATTCATACTCAGGGGTGACGACAACGACGCGCCAAAGGCTTCGAAGATAGTCTCAGAGGAGTATTCTCTCGACGAACTAGCAATCGGATCCAACTACCCCAATCTCTTTCTACTGGCATCGTCTCTCAAGATGCGACTCTTCGCCGAGAAACTCGCAGAATCAAAAAATCCGAGGAGGCGGCTTTCGCGGATACTCGATTCCACAAAGGATGAGTTTGACTTGACCGTGATCGATGCACCGCCAAACTTAACGGATCTCTCCGAGACGGTAATTTCGGCGATTGACATGGTCGTAGTACCGCTTCAGCCCAGCCCTCTAGCAATACGTTCATCGCAAGTCATGATTGAGCACCTGGAATCCATCGGACTCAGCGACAAATGCGTAGCCCTTTACAATATGGTCGATCAAAGACGTATTGGCCACCGGCTTGCGATCACAAACGAAGAACCAGTCGGGAGAATCCCTAAGCTACGTTCCTACATCCCCTACTCGGCAGATATCGAGAAGATGGCTATATCTAGGGAACCCTTGCCGGTGATCTCACTGACCTCAAAGTCCTCAGTAGCGATGAAGGGACTCTATAACGAGATCTCTAATCTGATCTACTCTCGCTGAGCCACATAAAGAGGTCACCTAGGCGATCCTCTTTGGACGAATCGAGATCGCTAAAATAGCTCCTACCAAGCTCACCAACACCACGATCACGAAGTCAATTGTAAACGAGCCAGTGGCCGATGCGATAGCGCTTCCTATCTGAGGCCCTATCGCTTGAGTAATTCCAAAGAAGAGCGTCACCATGGCGAAGGTGCGTGCGAAGACTGCGCCCTTCGAAAAGTCACCGATATAGGCAGCGACCAAATTGGGCACTCCGCTCATACCAAAACCGTATAAAAACGATCCGACGATCACGAAGGCCAAGTTACCGCTCACAACCGAAAGGCCAGCAATTGCCATCGACACAAAAGCAAAGAACATGACGGTGCCTCTATCACCGGAGGGATCGCTCCAGCGACCAGCGAGAACGCCGCCAAAGATCGAAATAAATCCGACCAGAGAAAATATCGATTGAGAGGTGGTGGCCAGGTAGTGATGATCGTGATTTAGCGCGGTGACTATGTAAGTCAAAAAAATAGCCTGAACGAACCCATAAGCCATGTAAGCACCAAAGAGCAGATTTCGCTTAGGAAGCCTCGAGACCTGAGCATCAACGTCCGTAAGCTCAGGAGACGGATCGGCATCTGCCAACTTTGGTGATTCATGGAGAAATATAAACGACGAAAGCGTGATAAGAAGGCCACCACCAGCCTCAACAAAGAGTAAGGCTCTCCAAGAGAGCGTCCCATTCAAGTGGACAAATACCTTTGCGACTTGGGCCTCAAGGGTAATTGCCACTCCGATGCCCGCGCCAACCAATCCAATTGCCCATCCTTTTCTCCTCTCCGCCACCGCACCGGCAGCCAACGAAGGAGACGAAATCCATATCATTGCCCCACCAAAGCCCATTAGCGCCATAGCTAATGAGAAGAAGAGGAATGTCGACGAAACTCCAAAAAGACCGAGGCCAACTACCGAAGTTACAAGCCCCATACGAATAAATCGAACTCCACTTATGGCTTTGGACTTCCAAGTTACAAAGATTGATCCTGCTAAATATGCACCGACATTGATGGTTCCCAAAGTTCCAGTTAGCAATACCGAGTGAAGTGACGTCTTCAGAAGTGGAGGTAAAATGAGCGAGTAACTAAACCGTCCAAAGCCCTGCGCCTCTCCCGCGAACAACATCGCAAGTACTATCGGGGTCCAAGTAAAGACGCCATTTTTTCTATCGCTCTTCGTCGCCACGCAAACCTCTGAAATCACATACCTTCGCCGTTGAAGGAGGTGGACGATCCAACTGAACCTCTACCTTGGGTTAAAGGCTAACAAGTAATCGCACTTCGAGTTGCCCCGAAGCAATGTCAAGGTCATTATGCATTGACTCCTCGTATGAGATCGGTCGTCGTTCTAATTTGCCTAAGCACGGCATGGCAAATGTAGCTATCGGCCCCCAACTCATTTAGCATCTTAAGTCATATGGCGAATATGGATGACTTTAAAGCTCTAGCGAAGAGGGGCGGTGAAAACCTTCAGAGATACTTCGACCGAAAGGGTCCCCTTGGGCCTATGAGACGAGTCCACCTCCTTTCCACCGTCGGGGATACATTTACAACAGTCGCACTTGCAGGTTCACTCTTCTTTTCAATCTCGCCTACTGAAGCAAAGGGGAAGATCACCCTTTATCTACTTCTAACCGTGGCTCCCTTCGGCGTCGTTGCACCCTTCTTGGGACCTATCCTCGATCGAAAGGGCGGCTCCCGCAGGGCGCTTCTATCACTTTCATTCATCGTCCGGGCTGTCTTCGTCCTTCTTATGTCGCGAGACCTAAATAGCGTTATCCTCTTTCCAGAGGCCTTCACGGTTTTAGTTGCGTCAAAGATATACCTCGTTACCAAAGCCGCAGTAATCCCCGAACTTGCGAGAGGGGTTACGCCAACAGAGGCAACCAAGCGTCACAGAAGGCTGCCGATCCCAAAGGCAGATGGTGGCAACCCTGTTCTTGTTTTTGTAAACTCGTCCATATCGCTGCTAGCCGCGGTGGGAGGATTTATCGGCGGGGCTTTAGCTGCCGCGGTCTTG
>JAKAZZ010000002.1 GCA_021826315.1 Actinomycetes bacterium | reverse complement strand
GCGAAGATCTTCCCAGATCGCGTCGATGAATTCCTGATTCGTGATGCCGTAGAAAAGTACGTCGAAAACGGACAGCGATACAAAAGTGAACTCAAACAAATCGGCTGAGCAATCCTTTAAAACAACAAGGGGCGAAGCACAGACAATGCTGCGGCTTCGCCCCTTCGAAGTTGAGAACTACTCCTAGTAATTCAAGTTGGTAATTGAGCTTCTTAGTCAGGAGCTAGTTAGATAACCCTGCGGTTACCTTTTCGATTCTCTCCACAACCTCAGGCGTGAGCTTTGGAAGTGCATCTAGCGCGGTCATATTCTCACGAACCTGCTGCACTGAAGATGCTCCTGTGATTACCGTCGACACATTTGGATTGAGAAGACACCAGGCAATTGCCATCTGCGATGGTGTTACACCAATGGACTCAGCTATATCGACGAGTTGGCCAACTGCATTGTTCTTAGAAGAATCGGTGAGCATTGGAGCCAACCACTCGTAACCCTCAAGTGAAGCTCGCGAACCCTCGGGAATACCATTGCGGTACTTGCCCGTAAGAAGTCCTGAAGCAAGTGGGGACCATATAGTAGTGCCCATGCCATAATCATCAAAGATTGGAGAGTATTCAACTTCAACGCGATGACGGTGAAGGATGTTGTACTGTGGCTGCTCAGTTACAGGACGATGCAAGCCGTAACGATCTGCATACTCATAGGCCTTCCTAATCTCATCGGCTGACCACTCTGATACGCCCCAGTAAAGAGCCTTGCCACGGTCGATAATGTCGTGCATTGCTCTAACCGTCTCGCCGATCTCAGTATCTGGATCTGATCGGTGGCAGAATGCAACGTCGACGAAGTCAAGACCGAGTCTCTCGAGTGAACCGTCAATGGCGTCGAGAAGGTACTTACGATTCAAGGTGTTCTTGGTGTTTTCAGTCTCATGAATTCCCCAGAAGAACTTGGTCGATATGACATAACTTCGGCGATCCCATCCCAACTTACGGAGGGCAGCTCCCATTAACTCTTCTGACTTTCCGCCGGCATAGCCTTCGGCGTTGTCAAAGAAGTTCACTCCTGCCTCTCGGGCAACCTTCATCGTCTCAAAGGCCAAGTCGTCATCTACTTGCGTACCAAATGTAACCCACGATCCTAGGGACAAGGCCGACACCTTGATTCCCGCGCGTCCTAGTCTGCGATATAACATCGTCTACCTCTCATAACTCGAAAATAAAGTAAAACGCCATTAGTGAAATTTACTTCTTTAACCTTACCCGTGATCACTTGGCAATTGCTACTGATCTGTTCCCGACTTGAAAGACATCGACTTCGGTCTCAAAGATCCGCGATATGACCTCCGACGTGAGTACTTCCACCTTTGATCCATCGGCTACAACTCTGCCGCGTGAAAGGCCGACGATCCTGTTGAACGACTCTGGAATCTCTTCAATATGGTGAGTAACGAGAATAACCGTAAGCTCCGGATACTCCATTGCAATGCGGTCAAGGCGCTCAATCAACCCTTCACGCGACGGAAGGTCCAAGCCAGCAAATGGCTCGTCGAGTAGCAGCACCGATGGATTAGCCATGAGTGCTCGCGCTATACCGATCTGTTGCCGTTGTCCCATAGATAAGTTTGAAAACTTCTCACCTCGTCGACCCTCTAGTCCAACAACCTCTAACAACTCGCGGGCTCGTTTAATCTGCTCCTCGTCGACCTCGCTAAACCAATTTGAAAACACCTGATCAATACCTGTAAGTACCACCTCGGTGAGGACTAGATTGGGATCAATCTTCTCGAGAGTTGAGCTTCCGCAGACTCCTATCCGGCGCCTCAACCTACGCATATCTGTCAATCCGATCGTTTCCCCCAAGATGCCGATCTTGCCCGACGAGGGGCGACGACGCGCTGCAAAGAGCTCAAATAAAGTGCTCTTTCCCGCACCGTTGGCGCCAACTATGACTACCTTCGAGCCAGCCTCGATCGAAAGAGTGATGTCGCTCAGTATCTTTATTCCACCAATCGAAAGGGATACATCTTCAAAAATCAACCCACTACTCATAGCCTTAAGCCCTTCATATACATCAGCAACTAAATTCGCGATCGTGCCACCTAAACAACCCTCAACGTCCAAGAGCTTTTATCTCGCACGTCAGCCAGATGACAAGAGGTAGATCGCTCCGACTGCAACCACGACACCGGCAACTTCACGTAAATGAGGACGATAGCCATTGACCAAAATATTTAGGACAAGCGTTATCAGTGGATAAGTTGCGGTTATAGCAACGACCGCAGGTGCCCGTCCATCACGCAACGCGAAGAAGAAGAATAAGTAACCCGCAGCACCTGATATCGCAGATAGGACAGCAAAGGTAGAGAGAACGGGACGATACTTGATAAATACCGGCAAAGCGATGATGCCTTCGATAACCACCACGGTCGCCCAAAGAGCTATCGGCGAGGTGCCTTTCGACGCCTTTGCGGAGACGAAACCCCAAACACCCCACCCTACAGCCGAAATAACGGCGAATAGAATCCAGCTTTGACCATACCTAGCTAACATCTAGCTCAAGCTCCAAATCTTTTTCTTGCAATTTCAATATTTTCGTTGAAGGTTCATCCAAATTTCGCCGATAACAACAATCAAGGATCTTTTCGACCAAATTGGGTGGGGCCACAATGGATTCAATACCTGCAGTAGTAGACGACCATCCGATAAAGAGCGCATGGGCTCCCATTGGTTCGAGCGTCCAATTGATCATTGAAAATTTCGGCATAGACGGTGGCTTGCTTCTCGAGAGAAACGCCTACTCAAGGTCGAAGATATCCGGAAAAGTTATGGCGACCTTCGGCAACGCCTACCGCTTGATCGAAGGGGATACCCTCCGACTTGCCGAAAAGGTAACACCGCAGCAACACATAGCCCCGTTCGAGGACATGCGCCACTCCAAGGTGCTCCCTCAGCTTATCTACCTCATAGAAGATTCACCGACCCAGTGGTTTGAGGTCAATCGAGCCTTTCACGTTGGCCCGATCCGCCTACTTACAGCGCTTTCGATCCTACCACCCGATGAAACTCTGAGTGAGTTTCAATTAGTACTCTTCGATGGAACCAGCTCCCGAGCCACTAGCGAAGCGCTCTCGACTGCCCTAATCGGCGTCTCGCCCCTCTTGGAGAGCGTCATCGCAGACGCATACTTCAAGGACAGGCAGGCTCGCTTTGCCCAAAAAGTCCTTACTGTTGCCGAGACTGATCCCTTGACCGGCACCCTTAATCGCTTTGGATGGGAAGTAGCCATTCAGCGCAGAATCAAAGTTTCACCAGGTTCTCACATCTCTTTGATCACCTTTGACCTCGATAACCTTAAGACGATCAACGATACAGCGGGCCACTCAGCAGGTGATGAATACATACGCCGATTCGCCGAAGTTATGAGTTCCTCAATTAGAGAGGGGGACATCTTTGCTAGGATCGGTGGAGACGAATTCGTGCTGCTAGCGCCCCTTATGACCGCCGTAAATGCGCGAGAATTTGCAAATCGCATCGATACCATGATGCTACAGAATGGGATTTCTGTCAGCATCGGTTGTGCGACCGGAACATCTCCCCTTACCTTGGACAGACTCATGGTAGAGGCAGACAATGCCATGTACAACAACAAGCGCTACCGCAAGCAAGTCGCCGCCTCGGGTCTTCTTTTCTAGAAGGTGAATGACCTCTGCGTGCTGTGAGCTACTGAAGTAAACTGGTGTACGTACCGCCCGAGCTCACTGAGATACCACTTAGAGTGGCTTCATTTTAGCTTACGCATGGTATGATTAAATGGGTCGCTGACTCCGCTCCCCCCTGTGATAGGAGCGAAGCCAGCTATGGTTCAATTTGCCTCGACGAGAGCCGCCTTTCTCATCACAAAGAAGAACCAATTACTACTTCGGAATATTCTGTCACCACCTTGAGTGGTAATTTTCCGTACATATAGATTTATCGTCTCTAGGAGCGATAACTTTACCCTAAATAGTAAGTTTTTTTCGCTTTTTTATTCAAGCAGTGACGAAATGCTTCGTTAGACTCATCTGCTACAAATTCGGTGAGTTTCAAACAAGAAGCAGTGTTCTCAAACGCTCCAAAGACTCTTCGGCACCCTTCTTGACGTTTAGCGTATTGACCGTTTTGTCGAAGTCGGAGACGGAGTCAAAGACGAAGCGCATCGAAACAACGGTTTGAGGCCCCATTTCATCAAAGAGAACTAAAACGTCGACTGCAGGATCGAGAGCGCCCTCGTCGCTGCGACGAAAGTGCAGGCGCTTAGGTGGGTCGATCTCTCGGTAACCGATACGGCTAACAATTTTCTCTCCGCCGGGACCCGACATAGTGATTGTGCAACCTCCATCATCGCCGAGATCCATGTCGCTTACTATTGTCGTAAAGTCCTTGGGCGCCCACCACTGAGCTAACTTCTCGGGGGAAACCCAATACTCATATACGTCTCCAGCAGTGGCCATCAATCCAGATAGGACGACTAAAGTCCGATCGATACGTCCCTGAAGTTCGTCATCGAGGCGCTGCAAAGACTGGTTCCATCCGGCATACATTCCTAAAAGCGCACTTGCCATGTACTCATTTTCAATTGTGGCCTTTGCGACGAGAGTAAGTCTTGCGCCACTTTCCTCCTCTTCGATCACAATGCGAAAGTAACTTCTCAAAATTGTTACGCCTTCGTGGACTACCTGACTCTGTACGGCAAGGGTCCTTCCCTCTTCGTACTCAGTGATCGCCCCTATGATCCGCTGCGACATACCCATGCCAGTCATGGTCAACGAGTAACTTCCATTGATCCGCGCTTCAACTTCGACTTCATTGGTGATGAAGTGATCCGGCCCCCACCATTGAGCTAACTTCAGGGGATCTTTGAAGTAGTCAAACAACCTCTGCGGCGTTGTGGCATACGTGCGTGAGATTGATATTTCTCGCGATTTTGCAGTTTCCGACAATGAACTAGCCTTTCTTACTTCCATTCAACTGACCTCTTAGATTCCGGTTACTAATCACGAAGGTGCAGAGCTAAACTTTCAAAAATCGATCGTGGAATCATTGTCTGACCCAACAACGACGTGACGACTATTTACGTCCCTCGTCTTCGGGGTCGGATACGGCTTCGGCTTCGATGCCCTCACTATGGAGCCGAAGAGGTAAATCCAATCTGTCGCCATCAATAAGGGCACCTAAGCGATTCAACCTCTCTTCCCATTGATGAGTAAACCCACTTACCCACGCCTCAACTTCAAGGATTGGAGCGAGGTCTAATTCGCTTGGACGAAATTGAGCTCTCCTAGCACGGGTTAGCAAGCCAGCGGACTCAAGAACCTTCAAATGCTTTGACACCGCCGGTTGCGTTAGCCCCACTAGGCGTACCAACTCTGCAATTGGAGCGCTACCCGAAGAGAGACGCTTTAATATTGCTCGACGAGGTTGACTCGCCAAAGCCATGAAGACGGTGTCTAACCTTGCCTCATCGATTTCGATAGTCACATCGATCATCTCCTCGCTTCACGCTTGCACTTATCGCAGATAAGGCAGTTCGGACAAGAATGAATCAGATATATATTACTAAGTAGTTATATAACGATATAGAAATATAGTAGCGCACAATTCGAAGTCCGTCACCCCAAGGAAGACGTCAAAAGTTTCTACCTCGAACTGGTAGCGATCGCTTGGAAAAGTTCCATATCACTATCCAAGAGAATCTGCCTCGGTCGCATTGCGACTAGCGAGGATCAAATAACGACCAAAGAGCATAAGGGTCGAAGAAAGGGCTGCGACAGCCATCAAAAGAACCCAAGACGGCCCGAAGCCAAAGTGAACGACAAAATAACCAAAGACGATCGGGCCAGCAACGGAGCCTACGAATGCACCACTTTGAGTAATTCCTGTTGCCCTACCCTCGGCACCTTTATGATTGACGACGACCGCAAAGTTGAATAACCCATTCCAACCCCAACCGAATCCATAACCGATTACCGCAGCCGGAATAACCAGCCACTTGATTGAAGTCGCAAATAGCAGGTACCCGATCGCCCCAAGGCCAATCATTGCAGCAACCACGATCAGGTGCTTGCCTTCGCGCTTATCGGCTCTGTAACCTACGCTAAGGCGCACGATCAGGCTAACTAGGGATCCAAGTGCTCCTATCAAACCAGCAGTGCCTGGAGCGTAGTTGTGGTTTACCGCATTTTCAACCATGTAGGCACCTAGGGCATTCGAAGTTCCAGCACCTAGGGCCATCGCAATCGCCAGGGTCACGACGGGGATAATAGTTATTTGGACCTTCTCGCCTTCGCGTCGACGCTGAACCTTGACCTTGAGTTCGTGGGGGTCACTGGGGATTACCAGGCTCACGACAAAAGCAATAGCCGCTGCAAAGACGTAGACGTACCGCCACCCGATCGTAAGGGCCACCGATGGCACTGCTATGCCGGCTAATAGTGTTGCTACCGGAATTGCTGCTTGCTTTACCCCAAGAGCAAAGCCACGGCGATTTGGCTGCACGGCGTTTATTACAAACAGATTATTGGCGGGCTGATTTGTGCCATTAGCAACACCGCCAAAGGCCAGCAGGATCGCAAGTCCAGTGAACGAATGTGCAACCGCCGCAATTAGCCCCATGGTGACCGCGGAGGCAAAGGTCGCAGCTCTCATTACCTTCGCTCCGCCGTGCCGCTCAGCCATCGAGCCCGCAATTAAAGATGTCAAGGCAGCTGTCCCGAAGAAGATCGCCACGGCCACGCCGACCAACGCAATCGAAAAATGGAGAGATTGACGAAGCTGGACTGCGACTGCTCCTGTTATGAAAACGGGAAAGACTGTCGATGTTGTTGACGATATTGAAACGAAGAGACGCAGTCCGCCACCCTTAGAATTTCCCTCAGTTATGGAGTGGCTAGAGTTACTTCGTTTTCTTAAACTCTCCCAAGGTGACACCACCTTTAACCTCGTCTTAATCGCATTGTTGGCGGCAGTCGAACCATTCAGAAAATCCGTTGATCAGCGCTGCGCCTAAAGTAACTGCTGCGCCTGAAAAAGAACAACACCTAAGATCTTAGGAGGAACCTGCGATGCTTCACGAGTTCCAAGACCATTGAACCCTTGGAGTAGACAATATTTGTATTCACAGCGTAAAACTACGTACCAGGGAAATGAAGCCCTTCAAACCCTAAGAATATCTTTCATTTCCACCCTCTATTTTCTCGAGCCCATTGGCGTCTATTGCTCCTTTGGCGCTTGCAATTGTTTACGACTCCAAAGAGAGTCAATCCACGAAAAATCGTATGGTTCAAAGATCCCTGCGCGAAGGTCCCAAGATGGAAGAAATTTCAAGCAGTACACCCGCTCATACTCATCGCCATATGAATCTGTCGCATCTCTTTGCACAGTGCCAAGGTAATGACTGGAAAATCTATAAGCACACTCCCACTCCCCTATTTGACTTTCGCTCGCTCGTGGACGACACACCGAATCGCCCTCCTTCGAACAATCTGCCTCCGTTCAAACGAACGCCGAGGGGTTCCGCTTCAATTGAACCTTGATCACTAGGGTTGCATCCTTTCCGGAAATGTGATGGGGCTAGCTATGTACCACGTGCTACTTTCTGCGTTTCCAATAGCACAATCCGAACCTAGCGATCTCTTCCCAATGTCCTTGCGACAGAATCCTCGAAATTCTCGAATAAGACTCACCGTTAGCGCTACGTAATGAATTATCCACGACATATCACTTTGAGATTTGACAAAACAATTGAATTACACGATCGAATTCTTTGCGATGTTTGGAATCGGCTACTTCGGATAGAGAAGTCATTTTTTTTTCTCGTTTAATAACTATTATCTATCTGGTCAGACTGGACGATGGCATTTTAGCTATTCGTACTTTTGAATAGAGGATCTAATCCTTCACAACGACTTCAGCCATTAGGCGGTAACCAACCCCAGATTCAGTGATGATGTAGGCTGGAGTTGCGGGATCGTCTTCAATTTTTCTTCTAAGTTGGGCTATGTAAACCCTTAGGTAGTCGTATTCGTGTGTGAAGTTTTCACCCCAAACCCTCCTCAACAATTCCTCACGTGAAACGATGCGGTTGTTTTCAAGGGCCAGCACCTCCATTAGCGCCCACTCGGTGGGGGTGAGTTTTGGAGGTCGACCATCGTCGGTCACTATTTGCTTGCTCGAAAGGTCGATCATCCTCGATCCTACCTTCAAAACCCGATCAGTTGGCCCAGGGGAACCTCTGCGGTGCGCTGCTCTAAGTCGTGCCAAGAATTCACCGAGACCGAAAGGTTTCGTTACGTAGTCGTCAGCTCCAGCATCGAGCGCGTCCACCTTAGACACTTCTCCAACGCGAGCAGAAAGAACCACAATAGGTGTGTTTGATTTGCTTCGAATTCGCTTTAGAACTTCAATGCCGTCCATGTCCGACAAACCAAGATCTAGTACTACAACGTCGAAGTGGCCCGTGAGGAATTTGGAGATTGCATTTCCTCCAGTTGCCACATGCGAAACTTCATTTCCTCTAGCTCGTAGCGATATCAGAAGGGCATTTGCAAATGACGGGTCGTCTTCAACGAAGAGTATTTTCATGGCTACAGAGACCGCCTCATCACTATTCGAACTTCGGTACCAATATTTTCCTTCGACTTGACTTCTATGTGTCCACCTTGAGCTTCGACGAAACCTTTTGCTACAGCTAATCCAAGTCCGATACCAGGGCGTATTTGGGAATCTCCCACCCTTTGAAAGGGCTCAAAGATACGCACCAAATCTTCTTCCGAGATCCCGTTCCCCTCATCACGCACTTCGATAGCTACGCTCGTTTCAGCTGAAATGGCATTGATTTCAACCTTCGAATCAATGGGAGAGTAGGCGAGAGCATTCTCAATTACATTGACAAGCGCTCTCTCTAGCAGGGCTTGATCTGCCGAGATATTGTCGATCGATTCCGGGGTCTTGTTTACAATTCTCGGCAGTGATCTCCGAAGTGAAAGTAAGGTTTGATCTATGAATGCCGCAGGAGAAAGATCTTCAAGCTTTACAGAAACACCTCCCATGTTCAGTCGGGTAAGGTCAAGAAGATTAGAGACGATTTCGGTGAGATTACTAGCTTCGTCGTCGATTGTAACCTTCAACTCTTTCTCTAATTCAGGCCCTAAATCGATGTCATCTGCGAGAAGTCCAGATGCAGCGGCTCGAATTGTCGCTAACGGGGTCCTAAGATCATGACTCACTGCCGCTAGGAGTGATTTTCGAAATGCATCTCCTTGACGAAGGAGTTCCGATCGTTCTCTCTCTTCTGCTAACTCCTTAGCAGTTAGAGCCGCCTCTATCTGCGGCCTAAAAACCGCTAACACTTCGATATCAAATGGTTCAAGGGCTCCGCCTCCAACGTAAAGGTGATGCGAACCATTAGCAAGATCGATTTGGAGTTGATTCTCTGCGTCTGCGCTTTCGCGACTGCCGTCGAAGGCAATCTCTTCGCCGCTTCCGATTGGTCCTTTCGTGATTAGAGCAAAATTCTTTCGAAGTTGCTTTCTTAGTTCACCTAGAAGGTCAAGAGTTGGATTGCTAGAAGTAACAAGTATTTCCGCGGCTCGACCATAAAGGCGGGATCTAATTTCATTTTGCTTGCTAAGGATGAGACGCCTTCGTTGGATATCGATTAAAAGTCCAAATGCACTCGATAGACCAAGAAAAGCTACGAGAGTTATGAGGTCGCGTGAGTTTGAGATAGTGAATGTATGCAATGGGGGCGCGAAGTAGTAGTTCAGGAGAAGAAATCCTGACAGTGCACCGATTATCGATACCATAAGGCCACCGACCAGTCCGACCGCAGTTACTAAAAGTAGAAAAATTAGAGTAACCGCTGAAAGTGCAAGGGATCTACGTAGTTCAGCTAAAAGAATCGTAACGATTGGAAATATTATGGCCATGGCAACGAGTGAGAACGCCCGCCGTCGATTTGATGTGGTCTCATTGATCTTGCCTATCAGCCTGGCTAGCCGTTGCCTCCTCTTAGCTTCTCTCTTGGCAACTGATACTACGTGGACGTCTATTCCATGACCAGATGCATCCACAATGTCATCAATAACATTGCCACCTATGATTCGTTGAAGTTGGCTTCTCCTCGACGCTCCGAGCACTATTTGGGTAGCATTCTCGGCCTTTGCAATCTGCATGATTCCATCGACAATAGATTTTGCAGTAATTTCTATAAAGGTTCCGCCTAGGGATTGAAGCAGGTCACGTTGTTGATCCAAGAGTGAAGTATTGGAGGCACCAAGGCCATCTTGTGAGATTATATGAACCCCGATAAGCGAGCCTCGAGTTCGCATCGCTAATCTAGCTGCCCTACGAATCAAGAGTTCATTTTCAGCTACGCCTGCAAGTGCGACGAGAATTCGCTCTTTTGTCTCCCACGTCTTTGAGGGTGAATATTGGTCCCTAAAGATTTGTAGCGATTCCTCGACTCTATCAGCAAGCCAAAAGAGTGCAAGTTCTCTAAGTGCCGATAGGTTCTCGACCTTGAAAAAGTTATTTAACGCGACTTCGGTACGTTCAACTGGATAGACGTTTCCGTGCGCGATCCTTTTTCTTAGAGCTTCAGGGGTCATGTCTACCAGTTCGATCTGGTTAGCAGATCGTACGAAGGAGTCAGGAACTGTCTCTGACTGTCGGATACCCGTGATGTCGAATACCACGTCATTGACGCTTTCGAGGTGTTGGATATTGAGCGTCGCAATTACAGTAATTCCAGAGTCAAGAAGTGTTCTTACGTCTTCGAATCTCTTCCTGTTGACAGATGAATCTGCGTTTGTATGTGCAAGTTCGTCGACGAGTACAACATGAGGAGCCCGTCTAATTATGTAGTCGGTATCCATCTCCTCTATTGCCTTATTTTTGTGCAAAACCGACTTTCTTGGAGCAACTTCTAAGCCATCAAGAAGGGCTTGAGTCTTTGGCCTATTATGAGTTTCGACGTAGCCAACTATTACGTCTGTCCCCCTACTCAGCCGATTATGTCCCTCGGTGAGCATTGCATAGGTCTTTCCAACTCCTGCGGCGCAGCCCAAGTAAATTCGAAGTTCGCCGCGAACTCGATTCATTGAAGTTTCATCTCTTTTAGCTCCAAATTGAGAGTCACGACATTTACAACTTTTGTACCGAATATAAAGCTCGGTGAAGTCGACGTAGCGCGGTCGATCATGGATTGTACTCGTGCTAGAGATATCGAACGAGCCTTTGCGACGCGCGGAGCTTGAAGTTCTGCATTTGCGACAGATATATCGGCATCCAATCCAGACCCAGAGGCCGTCACTGCGTCCGCTGGAACTGAAGTTGTCTTTGGTAGCCCATTTTGCCTTCGATAATCATTGGCAAGTTGTTCGATGTTTTGAATCAACTTTGGGTTAGTAAGCGCTAAATTCGATGCCCCAGAAGCATTTCCCTCGTATCCGACTGCAGATGGTCTTGGTTGGAACCAAATATTTCCAGAAAAACTTTGACCCAAGAGGTACGACCCTACAGGTGTTTTATTCATATAGGCAATTGAACCATTGGCTTGATTTTTGAAGATGGTCTGTCCGATGACGTATCCGATCGCTGGATAGATGACCCCTGCACCTAGAGTTAGCACTATAAAGATATAGATTGCCGGTTTGAATTGACGTAACACTTATTTTACTCCAATCAGAGTTAGGACTAGATCGATCGCCTTTATGCCTACAAATGGCAACAAAACTCCACCAAGGCCGTACACGGTTATGTTTCGCCGGAGAACAGAAGATGCTGAACTAGCGCGGAACTTCACTCCTCTTAGAGCTAGAGGCACAAGGGCTATGATGATGAGAGCATTGAAGATAACAGCTGCCAATATTGCCGTGTGAGCATTTGTAAGGTGCATGACGTTGAGTGGCTTCAAAATCGGAAATACCTTTTGAAACATCGCTGGAATTATTGCAAAGTACTTGGCAATGTCATTGGCGATCGAAAACGTAGTCAATGAACCCCTTGTAATGAGTAACTGCTTACCGATTTCGACGATTTCAATCAACTTGGTAGGATCTGAATCAAGATCCACCATGTTTCCAGCTTCTTTTGCAGCTTGCGTACCAGAGTTCATAGCTACGCCGACGTCTGCCTGAGCGAGCGCTGGAGCGTCGTTTGTTCCATCCCCAGTCATCGCTACCAGGGAGCCCCCGCTCTGCTCTTTCCGGATGTAGAGTAGTTTGTCTTCAGGAGTTGCTTGAGCTATAAAGTCGTCCACTCCAGCCTCTTTGGCAATTGCAGCAGCTGTAATTGGGTTATCGCCAGTCACCATGACTGTTCGGATTCCCATCGCTCTAAGGCTTTCAAAACGTTCAGCGATCTTTTCTTTTACAACATCCTTGAGGTAAATTACCCCTATGCTCTTTCCGACTTCGGCTACCACTAACGGGGTTCCGCCAGTCGAAGCAATTTCGGTTATTTTGCTAGTTGAGATAGAGTCCATTTCGCCGCCACTAGAGCTAATCCAAGCCGCAACTGAATCCCCGGCACCTTTTCTAAGCGATCGATCTCTTAGGTCAACACCACTCATTCTCGTATTGGCACTAAAGGGAATCTCAATGACATCTTCAAGAGATGCGATCTCTCGATCAGCACTTTCTCCCAAGATCTCTCTTGTTAGATCTACTATTGACCTTCCCTCAGGCGTCTGATCGGAGAGGCTCGAGATTAGCGCTGCCATGGCAAGGTCTTTTTCCGAGTATCCAGATGCTGGATAGAGTGCAACGGCTCGTCTATTGCCGTAGGTTATCGTCCCTGTTTTGTCCAAAAGCAACGTACTGCAATCGCCAGCCGCTTCAACCGCTCGTCCTGAAGTAGCGAGGACATTTCTTTTTACTAGCCGATCGATTCCGGCTATTCCAATCGCCGATAGCAGCGCGCCGATCGTCGTTGGAATGAGACAGACTAGGAGTGCTACAAGCACAACAATACTCTGTGGAGCCTTTGAGAAAATTGCAAATGGTTGCAAAGTCACGACCGAGAGCAAAAGTATTATCGTCAATCCGGAGAGGAGTATATTGAGCGCCACTTCGTTGGGTGTCTTTTGGCGGTTGGCCCCTTCAACGAGAGATATCATCTTCTCTAGAAAGCTCTTTCCAGGCTCTTGGGTTACGGCCACGACGATCTCGTCTGAGAGAACTTTTGTGCCACCTGTGACAGAAGATCGATCTCCACCCGCCTCTCGAATAACGGGAGCAGATTCACCAGTTATCGCCGACTCGTCGACCGATGCAATACCTTCGACTACCTCGCCGTCGCACGGAATTGTCTCGCCGGCCCGAACAGCGCAGCGATCTCCTACGACGAGAGCTTCAGCTGGAACCTCTTCAATAAGATCTCCGGATATGCGCCTTGCCGTAAGAGATGTTCTGGCGCTTCTAAGTGACGCAGCCTGTGCTTTACCGCGCCTTTCTGCAGTCACCTCTGCAAAGTTGGCAAATATGAGAGTCGCAAAGAGCCAGACGATTACTGAAATCGCAAAAACGATATCACTATTTGTTTGCTTCGAAATGGTGGCAAAGAAGTCAATAGTTGTAAATACCGTACCTACCTCTACAACGAACATAACTGGGTTACGCCAGAGACTTCGTGGATCAAGTTTTTTGATTGATTCAAGAATGTTTTCTGGTAGAGCCTTGGGGTCAAAAATCGCCTTGAGACCCTCTAAAACCCCACTCGATTGAGTTTTTGGAGTTGCCATCTAAATGATCCTTCTCTTATAGAGCGCTTTGTAGGTGGGACATGATCGGTCCGAGCGACAACACTGGGAAGTAGGTAAGACCTACCAAGAGAATGATTGTTCCTCCCAGAATGACGGCAAAGAGCGGCTTGTCTGTGTTGAAGGTTCCAGAACTTGCTGGAACTGTCTGCTTCTTTGCTAGCGCACCGGCGATTGCAAGAACTGGAATCATTAGACCGAATCGTCCAATTGCCATATTTAGCGCTTGCGTTACGTTGTAAAAGTCGGTATTCGCAGCGAGGCCACCTAAGGCCGACCCGTTGTTATTTCCAGTTGAGACATACGAATAGATAATTTCAGAAAGGCCCTGGGAGCCAGGATTTCCAACAGCGCCTTTGGCAGTCTTCAATATGACTGCGATTGCCGCAAATATCATTATCGCAGCAGGCGAGAGGAGAAGGTAGATCACTACTAGTTTCATCTCCGCACTTTGGATCTTTTTGCCCAGATATTCAGGAGTCCTGCCTACCATCAGGCCGGCTATGAATACCGACAGTATTGCAAAGATCAGTATCCCGTAGAGGCCCGATCCCACGCCTCCTGGACTCACCTCGCCAAGCATCATGTTGAATAGTGCGACGCCTCCGGCTGCTGGTTCGATTGAGTCAAGTGCGCAATTTACAGCCCCTGTTGAAGTAGACGTTGTCGACGATGCGAAGACGGCACAAGAGGTAGCAGAGATGCGTAGATCTTGACCCTCTGGCAGTACCTTCGCGGTAGCTACTGATGATATGTTTGAGCTCTTTACCAGGTTTAGCTGATTGGTTCCAACTTCAAAGTGCAGTAGCAACAGGGAACTTGCAATCCAGATCACCATCATCGTGGTAAAGATTGTTATTCCATCTCTCGTTCTTTTTGTCAAACGCCCAAATGCAAAGGGGAGGGAGAACGGAATGACCAGGAGTGCATAGATCTCAGCAAAGTTCGTAAGCGCAGTTGGATTTTCGAAGGGGTGGATGGAGTTAGCGTTGAAGTAGCCTCCTCCATTGGTACCTAATTCCTTGATCGCCTCTTGGGTTGCAACGAGTCCTCCAGGTATGCACTGCTTTCCATCAGCGATCGTTGTGATGCACTTTACATAGGTCAAATTTTCGACAGCACCTTGTGCAATCAGGATTATTGCAAATATAAGTGACAATGGCAACAGAATTCTGGTTGTAGACCTAACAAGATCCACCCAGAAATTACCTATGGTATTAGATCTGTTACGCAATAGACCCCGAACAAGGGCAATGGCGACCGATAGCCCCACCGCGCCAGATACGAAGTTCTGCACAGATAAACCAATTGTCTGTGTCAACATCGTCATAGTTGATTCACCGGCGTAATTTTGCCAGTTTGTATTGGTTACAAAAGAGACAGCCGTATTTATTGCTAGCGCCGGTGATACCGCTCCAACGTGTGTGGGGTTTAGTGGAAGGTGGCCCTGTAGTCGTTCGGTGGCGTATAAGAATACGACTGAGACCGCCGAGAATGCGACTACTGACGCAGCATAAGCCTTCCAAGATTGCTCTACCTTTGGGTCGACTCCAATCGTCTTTAGCATTCGACCTTCAATGCGGTTTAGACGCGTATCTTTGGCCAAAGCTTCGTCACTGAAGACTCTGGCAATGTATCTTCCTAGAAATGGAGCAGTTACTACTAGGAGTGCGATAAGTGCTAGGAATCCCCAGCCTCCAAAAACATTCATTAAATTTTCTCTGCCTTTACGATTGTGTACGTTAGGTATACGAGAGTTGCAATGGATAAAATTACCCCGAATGTATTAGCGTTCATCTGCTCCTCCAACTGCGAATTCACCGATTTCTTGATTTTCGTTAGCGACGATTGAATCGCAGAATTTGATGAAGTACAGCGCCATTGCGGATACCGAAGCAATCGCGAGTATCACAAGAAGGTCACTCATCTTTTCTCCTTTTATGTTGGTGAGTAAAAGGATATGGTCAGGCCATTCCAAGGACAATTGGCTCTTAATGGTTTCTTAATGTGCTTCCAAGAATATTTATGGTCTTATTAATGGAACTTTGATCTAGTCGAAAGATCGATTATCGTAAGCGCTACCCTCTCGCCCGATAATGTTGTCATCTAACTTGATTTTTGTTTCTAAGAGGGCGAAGATGGAATGGTCCCGAAAGGACATTCAGAGAA
This sequence comes from Actinomycetes bacterium, assembly GCA_021826315.1. GTDB lineage: Bacteria > Actinomycetota > Acidimicrobiia > Acidimicrobiales > Acidimicrobiaceae > Acidithrix. The sequence goes on along the minus strand of JAKAZZ010000002.1, from coordinate 74,430 downwards.
AGTACGGGAAAAGGTTGCAGCGGCTCTCTATGGGCTCAATAGTTCCGGGACTGCTACGTGTGGCAGGATCGCAATGACTCAAAGAAGTGATGATATTGTTGCAAACGTTTCTCTACAAGCTACTACTCAGAACAAAAATCCAGAGTCAGGGTAGTAAGTGAACCAATCGGTAGGACCAAGTCAGTTGGTGAAACTTCCACTATGAAAGAGGACGAGCTTGGTGGGTGGGTTAAGGCAAATGGCACTCTAGCTGAATAGTGAGAGAAGTTGCGATCTACCTTAGATTCAGACTATGAGACAAGGAATATTCTAGGTTGGAGCACCACCTAGAGCTCGATGATGAGTGTCAAAATAGGACGCGTATAGAAGTTGAGCTAGCTCGAAAAGGTATCAACTGTGACTTGAAGCTCGTATCGGCTTTTGACAAAAACACGAGATAAATAATTTCTAGCAACTACAGAGATAGGAAGTGACGCTTGGTCTCTCGAGCGTCTCTACTAGTAGGATTTACTGACTGCTGTCACCCTCGTTCGTGAAGCAGTTGATGCCGGCACCACAACGCCTGTAATGTGCTCGAAGATTTCAACTTACAACTTTGCGATGACGAGAGTCGGTGGTATTAATCGCCGGAGAAGAGCCTTCGTCAGCGAGTACGGCTTCCTTCGCTTCTATGTCACTCGACTTAGAAGGAAGATCGGATACAATCCTGTCAATTCAATCAACCTTCCAACCAAACCAAGCATTGGCTATAGCTTGACAACCAAATTGGAAGCTTGAAATATTTTCGATTCAGCCGCGAAGAGGCCAAATTGGATAGCCGTGATCTTCTATCCCAAAAGTACGCCCCACGCCTAAACATACAGGGGCATTTCGTCCAAAACATGCCAGGTAAATCGACCCTAGACCCTCTCATCCTAAATCAAAATCTAAATGGCTGATCGGCTAACCTTCTACAATCTTGATTGCCAATTCAGGACAAAGTTGAACCGCTTTCTTGGCCGCTTCCATATGGCTATCTTTCAATTGATTTTTACTAAGAATTGGATAATGCCACTTATCCATCTCTATGTATTCAGCCAGAAGAGCGGCACAGGTACCATGCCCTTGGCATCGCGTCGGATCAATTACAATCTTCATCGTCCACTCGCAGCCGCCAAATTGCCCTGTGCGTTTTTGGGCAAGAGCATCGACTGATGATTCGAAGAGGCGACTGAGCATTTGCCGGCCTTGTGAAGCTTAATCTCCTCGCCAAATGCAGCGACGGTCGATCTCACATGCGCGATGACGCCATCTGGATGCTGACATCCACCACGCCTCTCAACTAAGGGTATTACAGCCTTTAGCTCCGTGATACCCCTATCAACGTTGGACGAGAGAGCGATTCGTGCGAAGGCTGTAGAAATTTCAGGGAGGCCATGGATGCAAGGCCCACATTGGCCAGCACTTTGTTCGGCTAAGTAATCCACTATTGACGCGGCCTCAACGACCGGACAGGTCTCCTTCGAAAGCACTCCAAGAATTCCCGCACCGATAGAAAGCTTCTTTTCGCCCAAAGTTGAGTCGTCGTAGATCAATTTGAGGTCATTCTCATCCCTGACATTTAGCCAACCTCCGAAGTAACCTCCCACCAAGACAGCTCGAACCGAGTGGGCTTTAGCCTCGCGAAGAATATCACCTATGGCAACACCTGAGCTGACCTCATAGAGGCCGGGGCGATCTACCGAACCCGAGACCGTTACCAAGCGACTTCCAGAGTCGAACCCGGACCTTCCTGACCTGTACCAATCAGCTCCAAACCGGAGAATCAATCCTAAATGTGCAAAGGTCTCGACGTTCGACAAAAGCGTCGGTTGACCCTTGACGCCAGCGACTGCAACACGCTCAATCGAGAACTTAGGAAGGGCGGGGCCTTTCTCGATACGGCGGATAACTGACGTCTCTTGACCCGCAACATAAGTTGCTGGCGCATCGACGACAGTGACCTTAGCTTCGGTGAAGCCTCTCTCCCTACGCTCCCTTAGCGCTGCGTTGATTGCGGAGTGGGCCTCCTTGTCCTTGACGTAGATATATGCACCTTTTGCTCCTAGGACTTCGGCGATCATCACGAGGCCATCTATTACAAGGTGAGGGTTGGTCCTGAGAAGCATCGAGTCTTTGATCGAGAGTGGCTCAGATTCGGCGCCGTTAGCGACGATGTAGCATCCCTTCTTGCGGTCGGCCTCGTAGACGGCGGCAAGCTTTTTATAGAAGGGGAACTTGGCTCCTCCGCGACCTGTTAGGTTTGCAACCCGCAAGGAATCAGAGACTAAGGAGTATGTAAACCCGGTTGGAATGCGACCATAGTTAGAGATATGTTCCGCAAGGCTCAGGCGTGTTCGGCTCTGGGAATGACCGGCAAAGGCGATCTCTGGATTCGACGTCTTCCAATTGGCGTCCCATCCCAGCGTAATTCGACGCGCACCAGACGGCGCCATTATCGATGTAGAAGTACTATCAGTCATCTTCAGTCATTCCTTACTTGTATAACTTCTATTAAGACTTCGTATCTCTCAGCTTGCCGAGATCGTTCCGGAGAAGGAAGATCCAGAGAGAGAAACATTTAGATTTGCCGTGACCGTACCTTTAGGTCCTCTTAGGGACAGTGTTAGGGACGAGCCATTTGCCTGGGTCACAGTACCGGTGTAGGTATTAGGTGTGGTCTTAGTCCCTAAGAAGGCGGTGCTCGATTCAAGAGCGAGCGCACCTTCTTGTACGACACCATTCAACTGAACCTCAACGTAATCAACTGAGTTTGCTACCGAGCCTCGGAGAACAAGGACAACAACACCACTATTGGTCTGAGTTTGGGTCATCGTCCCCGAAATTGCGGCGTTGGTCACTGGAAGAACGACCGCTGGGCCGCTCGAAACTTGACTCGAAGTCGCCGTCTTTGTCGAAGTTCCGGAGGCAACTGCAATAGTGGTAGTCGGAAAGATCGAATAACCCGTTGCGGACTTCGCCCAACCTGCCTTCAAAGGTCCATTGACAGCCCACCCAAGTAGAGCTACAGGAACTACAACTAGAGAAGCGCTAGCGATGACCTTCCGACTCTTATCTAGGCCGAACTCACGATAGGCGCGATATAGGCCAGCTCCACCCATTACAAGAACGAAGGCAACATAGATCCCCTCTACTAATTTAATGTGCGCGTCACTGCCGGTCCCAAGAGCATGGAAGAGAACGAGGCTAACAACAACCCAGCTTAGATAGTGGATCTTCTTCCAAACTCCATGATTGAACTTGTGGCGTACAACTGACGTCGCAACAATCACGAGTAGGAGATCAAACGATACCGTACCGAGTCCGACCCATAGAGGACGGTATTTGGCTGCAAATGGAATTACTGCAGCGCCAAGGCCAACTGTCACGAAAGGGTCGAGAATCGCCGAAATGATGTGAGCTACTAGGAAGACGAGAGTTGATATCGAGAGTCGCCGATGAAGGTCAGGGCCAATAAATTTGCCGATACCAAGTGGAGTACTCTTAGATGCCGTCAAGATTCCCAGAGTCAAAACGATCCCGAGGAGAACGAGAGCGATGACACCAGTCGCACGACTCGTATACCACAAGAATTTGGTGTTATTTACAACTGTGGCCAATACATTCAAACTGGTCAATTTGCACCTATCAAATCATCTTTTGTAATTTCACCCGTAGTTGGCCACCCGGAGACCGCTAGGCCTCTACCGTCAAGTGTCCGAACCAGAGACGGCGTTTTGCTCCTCATCAACCAAGGAACCGCTCCATCTCCAGCTACGAGAGCTGATAGGGACTGATAGTTAGCCTCAAAAGCACAGACGCCTACTGCGGTAACCGTTACTATGGTGCTTTTCTCAATATTCTCACCAACGACATGAAGGCGTTCGTTACCCGATGAGTCACGCCACCGTCGCGTCGCGGTAGACGACGTCGCTAAGCCGCCACCAAAAATTCGAACTGACCATCCCGGCGCAGTCGCATCGAGTGAGAAGTCGTCAGTGACTTTAATGGTCCAGCCGTCAGGTGGCACCTGGCCATCGGTTGCGATGTCACCACCTAAGTTCACCAGCACACCGCCACCGTATTCCGTTATGAGGAGATTCGCAACGCGATCAGCAATCCATGCCTTCCCAAGACCGCCAAAGTCCACGAACGCACCAACAGGCCGTCTAATTTGACCCGTATCACTATGCGGAGTAAGCTTGACCGAGAATTCTCCAAAGTTCACGCTCCGAAAGAAGTGTGATTCCTGACCCATTGCAACCAAAGGGTTTGAGCTTCGGTAAAGCTCGATCAATTCAAAACCTTTTGTCGGGTCGACCAACCCATTGCTCGAGCGATACTTTTCGATGTAGAGAGCCGTCAACTCTGCAAAATCTCTCGACGTTGTCAATGTTTGGCTATTAGAAACGTTTACCCTTGTGATCTCCGAGTCACTTCTGTACACGCTAAATATGGCGTCGTATCTTTCGATCTCCGAAAGAACCAAATCTCTAGCTAACTTATTATTTGCATACGCCGTTCCATAGAAGATGACATGACACCTAGTCCCAAGGGCCTCGAAGTTCATCTCCGCAAAGTCGCTGCTAGGGGTAGACATATCAAGAGCCACCAGTGGCAGTTGCCGGCGCCGCACTCGCAGGTGCGACCGCTGAATTAGTACTTCCTGGCACTGGGGCAATGGTAGCGGAAGTTGAGTTTGCAGAGGAAGAACTCGCTGATCCGGTCGTTAGATTCGCGGCGTTACTGGATACGCCAGGGTTGATCTTTGCCAAAACCAGCGCAAACATGGCCGTTGCTGCCACAGATACTGCGACAACGCTGCGGTGCAACCTGCTCGATCTAACGAGGGCGACTTCGCCACTCGACATTCCTTTGAAGCTAACGCTGGCCATCAAAAATCCTCCGAGATATTCCTCGATCGCAACGATCAAGTGCATACTTTCTAATTAAAGTTCTAATATCCCCACTTGAGATCAAACTGAATAGAGATAAAGCATCACTATGTCTCACCTGAGAATCAATTGAGACTAGCCAAGTCATGTTTACATTTATGAACCAAGTAAAGAAATGAGAAAATCTGCAGCTTTAAACAGAGACAAATTTTCATTGATGCCGTCAGGCTCTCGGCAAGGAGTCATTAGAATCATGTACCTAGTCCACGTCGGAGTGGCGGAATAGGCAGACGCGCTAGCTTGAGGGGCTAGTGCCCGTAAGGGCGTGGGGGTTCAAGTCCCCCCTCCGACACCAACAGTCTATGTCTACTTCAGACCCACCTCGGAGAGCAATATGGCGGCTCGTCTCCTGCGCTGGTGTGAGATACGGAGTTCCGTGACAGTACTCCCATTCGGTAGTCGCGGTGCTGGCGGGCCCAAGAACGCTGCACGCCTTAGCTCCATAGGAACTGATCGTTCAACCATCATCTTTCCTGCAGAAGCGTTCCATGGTGTACGTGGGGCCAGTACGACGGCATCGAGCGCCACGGGTTCGATATAGGGACCGATACCCCAGGCGAATCATCACCTCGACACCAAAGTGGAGTCGCGTTCGCTGACAATCTATGAGGCGGCCAGCAATGCTTGAGATGGGACAGCTGCGCGCGATGCTCGTCGAGCTTGGGATGGCTCACGCGGTGGAGATCCTAGAAGCCAAGTTCACCTCGCCAACCGATGCGCGTTCTTCCTATGCACCTTTTGCAAGGACCTGCTCGGTCACGAGCTCACTGATAGTCGTCTATCGGGTAAGGATAAGGGTGGCAGACTTACCGTATAAAAAGCTCATCGCGGAGTTGATCGATGACCTCTGCTCGCTGGAATTTGTAACCAGCGCTTCCAGACACTTCCTACTGGTACCACCAGGAACGGGTAAGACCCACTTGGCGATGGGACTTGCCATGGAGGCTCTCACTGAAAGATACAGCTTCTATTGCACCACGTTGTCGCGAATTGCGGACGATACACTAATGTGGCCACCAAAGCGTAGCATCGAAAGTACATTAAGCCCACGGTACTGGTCATTGACTAAATCGGGTACCGGGTTCTTGAACGCAAGGTGGCCCACGCCTTTTTAGAAGTTATCTCCGCCAGATATAAAACCGGAGCGGTGACACTGACCTCGAATTAAAGTTCGGGTCCTGGGGCGAGCTCTTCCTCAATGCGGCTTTCGCCACAGCCGCACAAGATCGCCTGTTACATCGATGCACGGTGATCAACCTTAAAGGTAACTCCTATCGCCTCCGCGATCGTGTCGCTCAAGGCATCAAAACCAGTCCAGAGGCCGCCAATTCGCACCTGGAAGGAGCAGTTACAACTGAGGGCGATATGGTACTGCCAATTTACAAGATGTCAGCTACAGGAGGGCCAAGCTGAGCAAAAGTTGTCTACCGCGCGATCATTCCCTGCGTCGATCGCGTAGCAAAAAAGTCATGCATCTTGGGCGAAAAAAACAGAAAACAAAGCTTCCATCGGAGGGACAAACGAAGTCGAAGTTTCACCATCATCGGTTGGGTGGGTCAAATGTATTTCGCTGACAACAAAGCGGAAGAGTATTACTCCCGAGAATGGTCAGACTCCTTTAAACGCTGCTCACAGCTGGTGATCGCGAGCTACCTTGCATCGGTAGGGCTGTACGCGCCCTAGGGACACGTGGCGCAGTGTCCGATAGTCGGCACGCCGATCTGTCAAGGACAAGCATTCCACTGGCAACATTAAAGCAGAAAGCACGTGCATGTAATATTACAAGCATGCCCGTGCTAGAATAGCTGCATGAGGACGACAGTAGAATTCGATCAGGACACCGCACAGGCCATCGAGACCCTGCGGCGCGAACAACACCTTGGCATGTCCGAGGCGGTGAACGAGCTGATTCGCCGAGGCCTGGTTGCCCAGGTCGCACATCCCCCGTTCCGCCAGCGCACCGCACCGCTCTCGGTAAACGTCGACGTCTCGAACGTCGCAGACGCCCTCGAAATCCTCGATGGCGTAGCGACCCGCTGATGCTCGTTGACGCCAACGTCCTGATCTATGCCGTCGACGAACGGTCGCGAGCCCATAGCGCCGCTCGGAATTGGCTCGAAGAAGTGCTCAACGGCTCGCGCCGAGTCGGGCTGCCCTGGCAGTCTTTGCTGGCCTTCGTTCGCATCGTCACCCATCCGCGAGCCCTTCCCGTCCCACTCACTCCAGCTGAAGCGTGGTCATTCGTCGCCGACTGGCTCGACGCCCCCGCCGCGTGGGTTCCCCAGCCGGGACGCGGGTACAGTGACATCCTTGCACGGCTAGTGATCGATCTCGACCTGCGAGGCAACCTGGTCAGTGACGCCGCGCTCGCCGCGCTCGCCATCGAGCACGGCCTGGCCGTCGTCAGCGCCGACTCCGATTTCGCACGCTTCCCCGAACTCACCTGGCTCAACCCGCTCAACCCCTAATACGCTGCGGCAGTGGGCAGGTGGGGCACCCACGGAGATATTTCCTATTGACTTTGGTGACCAAATTGGCCGAGAACGAAAACGCCTCAACCCCTGAGTAGCCATACCGGCAAACGCAGCGAAAGGCGAGCCGGAATGGTGATTATTTGCTCGAATTTCACGGCGTCGCCAGAATCCACCACTCTCGCTCGCGGAATTGAAGCCAGGTACTTCTGCGACAGAACCTCAGGATGTCTCTATGAAGCGCGGTGGAAGCGAGTTGACATCTAGGCTGGAAGAGAAAGCCGGCATAGTCTGGGTACTCGATGAACTGGGCGCGACTTGGCGGCGGCTCGACCGTTGGCGATCTTACACCTAAGTTTGACCGTTCGTTCTTGCTCCGCATCCATGTAATCGACGAACTCTAGCAGAATTGGCGAACGGTCTATATTCAGCGAGTTCCTAAGAGCTTCTACGTGGGGCAGCGGAGTGACCAGGGGCGTTCGTCCTCAGGTAGTCCGTCAACGACGTGTGGACGGAAAAACCTCAGAAACAAATGCCTCTTGTATATGCTCGTTTGCCGAGTCAATTCTTTGCTCACGCGCCTCGGATCGACTTACCGAAGCAATTTTCCCAGCACAATTGGTGGGGCGGAGCGAGTTTTCTAGATTCGGGCAACCTCTGTAGCCCTGTCGTCAGTGCAAAGTTGCAAATCTGTTCGATTGGGCCTCCGACACCAAAAAACTTCCTTTCAAACCTCAAGCTCTTGAGATATACAGACAGAACTTTCTCGTCCGAGATAGCACGGAGATTTCTATGTATGCTTTTCTATCCTTATCTCCAACGTCGAACAACCGAGATAGGTTCCCCTTCTACGAAGTACGGCCTGCCAAACCACGACTATAGAATTTCTCAAATTACCACATTCATTAGCGTCAGCTGTTGTTGTGGAAGCTAGAAATTGCCACTACTCAAACTTCTACAACCAGTTCCGATCTTCGATTAAGTGCTGATTCCAGAAGATGACTTGCGCATCAACGAAGTAGCAGAGCGCCTTGGCAACACTCTCCCAAGGAGAGTGGCTGCTATTTGGTTTACTACTCCAGGAACAAATGTTGGGCTCTTGCCTAAGTGCGATAGTGATAGCTCCACAATCTCATCCGGAGATAGTTGGCCCGGAATCTTCTTGCCGGAACGGGAAAGTAGTCCAGGCGTAGTCACCGCCCCTGGTGAAGTCACCATCACATCCACGCCAGTAAAGCGATTCTCCTCCCAGAGAGCCTCTCCGAGCATCCGAAGATACGCTTTTGTAGCCCCATATGTTGCCAACGAAGACGAGCCGGCGTATCCTGCAAGAGATGAAACCAAAATGACGCCGGCGCGGTCTCTTGCAGCGAGGCGTGGCAAAATATTACGGAGCAAAATGGTAGGCGTTGTCACGTTTGTTGATATTGCCGAAGCTAAGTCACCACTTTCTACCGCGACAAAACTGCCCCCAGGTGACAGGGCTGCGTTATAAATTACGAATCCTAAATCGATCTCTGCAATCCGGTCTGAAAGATCGCTAGCCGCTGATACTGCACTCAGATCAAGAGGTATCACTAGAGTTGCTACCCTGTAACGAGCTTCTAGCTCGCGCGCCTTGGCCTCGAGTTGCTCCTTGCGCCGAGCAACGATGGCCACATTCAAACCACGTTTGGCAAGCGCCTCAGACCACGCGCCACCAAGGCCATCCGATCCCCCGGCGACCAGACCCCAAGATCCAAACTTTTCCATGAAACTTGATTCAGCCATAACCACCACCTCATCCGCAATCTATCAGAGAAGTTGAATTCGCACTTGAAACTCGATCAACAGTGCGTGCAATATTTCAGCTCACAAGTTATAGTTTGCCTTCCCGCGCAGTTCCGTGTGACAAATGGAAACTTCAACGAGCCTGTTGGATCTAGTCCCGCCCCGAGGTGGGAAGATTAATCTTCCAGACCACCCCAGCCATCCGAACACCAAAGCAAATTAACACCGCTGCCAATTCGACCGAAACGCTGTAGAAGTTGTACCTCAGCGCTATCGCAGTGAGCGCCGAACCCATTGCGGCTGGAATTGCATAAAGGCCACTTGAAAGAACCGTTGGTACTCGCCGGATGATCACGTCACGAATGGTACCTCCCCCAACACCCGTAACCGTTCCCAAAATTATCGACTGAAATGGGCCGAGGTGAAAGTTGAAGGCGATCTCAGTCCCCGCAACACAAAAGAGCGACAGGCCGGCGGCGTCCAGGATGACGATTGGCTTATGTACTACCTTTGAGTGGCGACGAATCATAAATGCAGCCAAACCCGCAAATAGTGCAACAGCGATATAGCGCCAGTCTCGAAGAGATATCGGCGGGAGATTACCTATGAAGATGTCTCGTAGCACGCCGCCACCAAGCGCAGTCACGGCAGCTAGCACCATCACTCCAACGAGGTCTAGGTTCTCGGCCTCCATCGCCGTGAAGCCTCCGTTTAGTCCAAAGACAAAGGTTCCGGCAAATTCCAGTGAAGAGAGAACGTTCATTGCGGGGTACCAATCATATCCAGGAACATCTTAATTTAAATTCTCAAGCAGAACTCCGCTTATGAGCAGAACCCTCCTTACAAGGTATCGGAAGGACTTTGGTAAAACCAAAATTCAATTGCCGATACACCACCTTCAGACGAGGTTGCAATTGCCGACATTTTCGAGACCACGTGGTGATGAAGAGAGAGCAAACACAGCAATTGCAACTCGGAAAATTGCGAATTTCAAGATTATAAGCGTGATTTGTCGTAGCCTTAGATTGATTTCCGAGAAAGGCCGACGACCGTGATTTCGAATGAAGCCCAAGCAGTAAAGAACATCCTACGTGAGGCAAAGGAGGGCGGCACTCCACCGACAACTATCGAAGAACAGCGACTCGGTCTCGAAGCAGTTGCCTCGTCGTGGCCGGTAGCAGAGAGCGTCTCAATAAAAGACTGTACTATCGCCTCTCTCCAGTCCATCGAGATACTACCTGCCACTACTTCGTCAGATCGAACGCTGCTATGGCTTCATGGCGGCGCTTATTCGGCAGGCTCCATCAAGACACACCAGTCGATGGTTAGCAGGATCGTAGCTGCATCTAATGTCAAGGCCCTATTACCGGAATATCGTCTCGCCCCTGAAGATCCATTCCCAGCCGCAATTGAAGATGCGCTAATGGCATACAAGGAGATAATCGCTCAGAACGGTGGCGCTTCGAAGATCATCGTAGGTGGCGACTCTGCAGGAGGTGGCCTGACCCTCGCCCTAATGCTGAAACTAAAGGAGAACAATATCGAGCTTCCGTCGAAACTTGTACTCCTAAGTCCATGGACCGACCTCACCGCATCTGGGAGTTCGGTCAAAGACCGAGCAGAGGCGGATCCTTGGCTTTCATCAGACCTTCTAACACCTGCGGCAGCCGTGTACCTTGGGACTACCCCACCCGGAGATCCAATGGCTTCACCACTTTTTGGTGAACTCTCTAACCTTCCTCCAACCTTGACGATAGTTGGCGACGATGAAATTCTACTTAGCGATTCGACGCGCCTCCACGACGCGCTGGTTGACGCAGGAGTAGATTCTCAGCTCATCGTAGCTGAGGGAATGTGGCACGTATATGCCACTTTCCCAGGTTTCAAAGAGTCCGACGAGGCAATTGAGAGCGTTGCAAGTTTCATTAGCAAATGATCGAATGGTCATTTGCTTAATGCGACTTTTGCCAACTGACAAACGACATCAGCCAAGGAGATGAGCAAGGTACATTGGCGTATTCGTAACGCGGCTGGTCAGATTTTTAGCTTTTACTCCAAAGGCTGACCAGCCGCTACGACGGAGTAAGTAATTGTCGCATGGGACCCTCCAATAACGCCTCTGTGGCTGAACCAATAGAAGTGAATAACTTCTATGGCCCAACCTCATCTAGAGTCGAACAGCTACGCAAGAAATCATTACATGAAAGCAAGGTTCAATTCGCAACTGGAAGCCACCCACGGCACCATCTAGAGTCCCGTGCGCCACAGACACCCATGTTTTCGTCAATCGACGGGGTACCAGCTCAGAATCATGCTTAAACCAACATTTCAGCCGTACTGCAAATCTTCGACCAAGTGACAGATTCCAAGAAGATGAGTGAAAACTGAGAGAGCGACCGCTCCTAGATCGCCATCGCAGATCTCAAATTTTGACAATGGCATTATCATCTTCCAATGCACCGCTACTTTCGATCCCACGCGAGGTCAAAAAGTTTCATAAGTCGTTGCGTGTTCAAAGGTCGAACTTAGGGAAGGTAAAAATTACTTTAGAACTTGATTTTACGCTCGGCCAAAAGAGACTTCAAAGATTCAACCCCACCCGTAATCTGTCGCATCAACTGACTCCAAAGGGTGGATCAGATGAACAGATCTCCTAGGGTTACAGCCATAAAGCGCCAGAGTGCTAACGCTAGCGCTAAGAGAAGGAGGATAATACTAATTCTCACTCTTATCGTGATCCTTGCGATCGGAGTCAACTTGTATCAGGCGCCTTCTAAGAGGGCAACAAGCACAAGAAAAATACTTCGGAACCCCCAATCGGTTGTCGCAAAGTCGCCATTATCGTCGGCCTCGACCACAACAACTATCGATCCAGGTCTCTTGTCCCAAACCAACACTAGGCCGACAAGTAACAGTTCTGCTTTACGCGTCAGTATGGAAAACCTCTTCAACGGCATAAGCCAGGACTCAATTTCCCTAGCATTATCGTCATTCTTTACCCTCGACTCGTACCTATCAGTCAAGAGCCTCAAAGATGACGCCTACGACTACGCAGCGAGGCTCGTATTCGAATTTACCCTCGACGTTGAGGCGGCGCATAGTTACATAGCTTCACAGGGAAGTGCGACTTACACCGGATTTTACATTCCAAAAAACAGTGTTCACTATGTTCCACCGGGTGAATGCTACAACCGTCTCGGCTACTGGATGGTTCCTGACGCACGAATTCTTTACAGCGTCAACGGGAAGACCTACTCGATCGGAATTGCTTCACTAATCTCATGGCGAGGCACTTGGTACGTCGTACACTTAGGCGCAATTAATCGCAACAACGAAGTTGGCATAGTGGACGCCCCAGCCTCCGGCGTTGGCGCTCCCGGCCCAACCGGCGGATGTTAAGAGTTATACTCACCTCTTCGAGTGGGTCGCAGGCAGACTCATACGCAAAATTGGGCAACTCAATGTATTGTCAAACTTCAACCTCACGCCCAGCTATCCTCCATTCAGTAAAGCCATCGGAAAGGCGAATTGTATTGAGTTTGCGACTCTGCAGGATTGCAAGGGCGTCATTGGCGAAGGAGCAGTAGGCACCTCTACAATAAACGACGATCTCGAGGTCTGCTGGAGTGACGCTACCCTGTTCACTTTCGGGCAAAGAAGAAGGAGATGCGGCTTCTACTTCGAAGACCTTTTCAACTTCATCGGAGAGTCGTTCTAGCGGAATCGAAATCGCACCGGGGATGTGGCCTGCCAAATACTCTTCATGAGGCCGGACATCTAAAATTACGATGTGGCCGCGACTCCATCTCCTTTGGAGATCACCTTGATCGATCGATTCAGCCTCGTTACTTCCTAAGTACCGTTCCAAAGCCGGTTCCACCCGCTCATAATGCATTCGAGCCACGCTTCGAAAGGTCTCCAACAACTTGACCACGTCGAAGCTTGCGAGGCTGTAATAGATGTGAGTTCCTTCACGACGGGTCGAAACGAGACCGCTCCTGCGCATGATTTGCAGATGCGCCGAAGTAGTAGTAACCGAAGTGCCCACGCGCTCCGCTAGAACCTCAACACTCCTCTCACCTTGGGAAAGGACATCGAGGATCTCGATTCTCTTACCATTTGAAAGAACTTTACCCACCTCCGCGAAGGCTCCGTATAAATCTTCTTTGTTGCGCGCATCACCCATATGAACAGTATATTCTATAATTATCAAGAATACTAGAATATCTGAATAAGCCTCTGTACGAATCGACTTCTAGTCTTCACATCGACGATGTTTCATATTTCGAGAATCATCTTCATCAAATTCATTACCTTGGAGGTATTAACTAATGAAGCAGCAGGCGGCTAGGGTAATCAAGCTCGGTATCAGGCAGAACCTTAGTCAATTCATCCTTCTCGCCCTCATAAATATAACCGTAGGTGGGCTTGTAGGGCTTGAACGTACGACGACACCTTTGGTCGGGAGAGAGGTATTTCATCTCGCTAATACGATTGCAATCTTCTCCTTCATAATCGCCTTTGGCGTCGCTAAGGCTGCTACTGATCTGTTGGCCGGCCCTCTTACCGCCAAATACCCCAAGCGTTCCATCTTGATCACTGGGTGGATAGTTGGGGCTCCGGTACCATTTATTCTCGCCTATTCGACGCACTGGTGGGTAATCATCGTAGCGAATATTGCTCTCGGCTTGAACCAAGGTTTGACGTGGTCCATGACCGTAAATATGAAGATCGATCTGGTTGGACCCAAGCAGCGTGGTTTGGCTACGGGTATCAACGAAGCCGCTGGCTATGGCGCAGTCGGTGCCACAGCACTTTTGACCGGCTATTTAGCGAGCCACTATGGCCTCCGCCCTGCCCCTGAGATAATTGGCGCCATCTTCGTTGTTCTAGGGTTCGCATTGAGCCTCGTGGTAAAAGACACCGCACATCACGTAGCGCACGAGACTAGTAACCACGCCTCACATCAACATTCATTTAACGGCAACAAGAACCTTCACGACCAAGCGAAATTCACCTCGATATTCTGGAGTACGACGTGGAGCAATCGAAGATTACGCGGTGCAAGTCAAGCTGGATTCATCAACAACTTGAACGACGCCGTCACATGGGGGGTCTTCCCTCTACTCTTCACCAATCACGGCTTGGGAGTTGCTGCGGTAGGCATAATCAAAGGCATTTACCCTCTCCTATGGGGTTTTGGCCAGATTCCCACCGGATTAGCTTCAGATAAAATCGGCAGAAAACCACTCATCGTTCTTGGAATGGCCATTCAAGCGGCAGCGCTTGTACTCGCGATCGCACTCTTGAAGTGGCCACTCCTAGCGGGAATCGCCTCATCGATTGTGTTAGGAATAGGAACTGCAATGGTCTACCCAACACTGATAGCAGCCGTCTCCGACTCGGTATCTCCCACATTACGAAGCAAAACTCTAGGAGTATATAGATTCTGGAGAGACCTAGGTTATGCCGTTGGTGCCCTTGGTGCTGGAATTATCGCAAATGTGGCCGGACTCAATGCATCAGTATTGATCGCAGCCGCACTTACCGGCCTCTCTTCATTCCTGGCATTCAAATGGATACCGTAAAATCTAAAAAATTGAACCAATTCGTATTCACTCGCCGTCGTTGCCTTGAGAGTTCTTTCGACGAGTGTGACGCTGCTCCTCTTCTTCAGCACTCCGCAGCGCAAAGAAGACGCCCCTCTCGATCCAATCAAGCAGAATCGCGTCGTTGAAAAAAGCGGCTTGATCCACGATCACCCACCCTCGAGAAATACGACCACTCGACGTCATTGGTCCAACATTCTCTTCCTGGATGAGAATTAAGGTCTCTTCGTGCTCAACTCGAACGATCAATCCACCCTTGCTACTTACGCCAACAGCCATCTTTCCTTCGACTAAAAATCCGATGCCACCGAACATCTTCTTTTCGACAAAAGGGACCATCTCGACTAGGTGCGAGCGAACTCGCTCGGCAAATAGTAAGTCAACCAACTAAACCATCCCCAACACTGTCCAATCCACTCCCTCGCTTAACAAGAATCTCTGCAAACCATATCCGAATCTACACCTTGACCACGTTCGCCTAAATTAAATACGAATTCACAGATCGAACTCACGAGCAGCAAAGAGAGTACTTTAGCCCACCATTAGCAATGCGAAGTGGTAACTTTTATGTGTGATTGAAGAGAGACTAATAAACTTTAAAGTTGGAAATAGATTCGGATACGACTTTGGCGTCGCGACGACTTGGTGCAAGATATTCGGGAGTGAATTTCTAACCTCGGGAAAGACACCCCTCGTAGTTTTGCACGGCGGTCCAGGAGCTACTCATGGCTACTGCCTTCCCATCGCCGACCTCGCGGTCGACAACAGATCGATTATCTTCTACGACCAAATCGGAAACGGAAACTCGAGCCACTTTCCTGATGCTCCTGTTGAATTTTGGGAGCCTTCGATCTTCGTAGAGGAGCTCAAAAACCTGGTCGTTTCTCTCGGCATCGATAAAAATCATTCAATTCTCGGACAGTCTTGGGGTGGCTTCCTCGCCCAAGAGTACGTTCTTGCACACCCTCAAGGACTCAACAGCATGGTCCTATCAAATACAGCAGCCTCTTTCCCACACTTCCTGCAAGCGGCAAATGAGTGGAGAGCTCAGCTCCCTATCGAAGTGGAAGAGACGCTCAAAAAGTGCGAGGCGAACGGAACGACAGACAGTCAAGAGTATCTTGACGCCTGCGATGTCTTTTACCGAAGGCACGTGTGCCGCCTTGAAGAGTGGCCCGAAGAAATTACCTCGAGTTTCGCAGAGATCGATAAGGATCCTACGGTATACCACACGATGAACGGTCCGTCAGAATTTCACGTGATTGGAACACTAAAAGATTGGTCGGCTATCGATCGTCTCCACGATGTTGAAGCCCCTACCCTCATAGTTTGCGGGAAATTCGATGAAGCTGCACCGTGGCTATCGGACGAACTTGCTAGTGGAATCGTAAATTCCGCGGTACGAATCTTTGAGCAATCATCGCATATGCCCTTTCACGAAGAGCGCGAACGCTATATGGAGATCGTAGGAGCGTTCCTGAATTCGAACGATTAAGTCGACATCACACATTTGACAGAATAAAAAGTCAAGTGTTAGTTCCGAAATTGAACCCCCGCCCAAATTAGATCCAAAAGCAAAGTTGAAGGATTTGTTAAATCCGTTCCAATTTCCTTGATTTGGACCGCTTTAGCTATAGCCTCGACGATAAGGAGGAGAGCATGACAACTCGGCTTGAGGTAACAGAAAAGATATTGGAAAAGAAGATCCTTCAGGGACTTAAATGGTCGGAAATTGCCGACAAAGTCGGACTATCCAAGGAGTGGGTAACTGCGGGTTGCCTAGGCCAGATGACATTCGACGATCGAGTTGCGCAAGAGATCGGTGAGATCTTTGACCTCACCGACTTTGAGATCTCTCTCTTGAAGGTTCCTCCGTATCGTGGATCGCTTCCAAGTCAGGTTCCGACAGATCCCCTTATCTACCGACTATACGAAATTGTCATGGTCTATGGAACAACGATCAAGGAACTGATCCACGAAGAATTTGGTGACGGCATTATGAGCGCCATCGACTTTGAGATGGACATCTCGCGTCAACCCGATCCAAAGGGCGATCGGGTCAAGCTTGAAATGAGTGGCAAGTACCTCGCGTATCGGACCTACTAAAGCGTAAGATTCGAACTACGAGGGACACCACCCCGAGCTGTACCACAAATTTCGTTACTCCAGCAGCAAACAATAAGAATGGGGCGGGATTATTATCCCGCCCCATTCTCTTCTGTATCTATTTTGTCCGCTTACTGTCGCGTTATTACCTATACCGCCAAGGCACCTACGCCAATCTTGGCATCTTCGTTAACTCTGCGAGAGTGGAGGAAGCCAAAGGCAACTAGGACCGCCAGGACCGCTGCAAGGGCGAAGGCTGCAATCGCTGCGTACGTCGCAATTTCACCGAAGACAGAGAAGGCATAAGCTTCGAGTAGCAAGCCCCTCAGCGCAGTTCCCTTGAATGAAGTATTTACCAACCCTGCTAAGGATGCATTCTTTGGATCAGCCATAGCCGCTGCAGAGATCTTAGAGTAGACCCCACCGTAAGGCATCTCGGATAGGTGGACCGCAATGAAGCTATTTGCGTAGACCTCGGCTTGAGATCCCGTTAGCAGCTGTTGGCCTGCATATTGTGATACCGAAGGGATCATGCTAGGCGTAATCTCTGTCCCAGCCTTGGCGTGGGCGAACGCAGCTGCTGATGGAAAGAATATCTTCTGCGCAGCTAACTGATCGTGAACGCTACTGTTTGCAAAAGAGGAACCCCATGTTAGAAGCGAACCGGCCACGAGTAGAACCACGACTACTACAAGCCCAAACCAACTAACCAATTTGTCAAAAGCACGTCTTTTCATTTTTTTCCTCCATTCGTCCCGAACCGAAACTTAATTATCAATATACGTCCATTGCCAAATCAATTATGGGGGTAAAAAGTCCCTATCCTACATAAGAAGACAATCGAATTAATCAGAATTACAATGAAATTCTCGAAAAAATCGCCATTAAGCTGGACTTATAAATCCGTTGGCTTTATTTGCATTGCACAACTATATGAAACATGGCACACTATTGATCCGTCAAAATCACAATTTATGAAATCTTGCCCGAACAAATAATGGAGCAAATAAAGCCGAAATACAATTCAAAATCGCATCGGACTCTTAACAAGAATAAGGATCCATGAAATGCAAATCCATAAGATGTACGAGTGGGCTATGACTGTAAAGATATAGAGCACTGCTGGTAATCTTCGGTTCGACCTCAAGTTTCGCAGGGTAACATCATGCTTGTGAACCGCTCTATCGATTCGAGGAGAGAATTTGATCAATTTGGATTCAGGAGATTCCTGGGTTGTTACAGGCACTGCCCAAGAGACCCTCAATAATTTAGACGAGCGAGTTCTAGACCTCATATACATTGACCCTCCTTTCAACACCGGCATTACGCAAACCAAGACAACAACCAAGAGTCGGCAGACCCTTGAGGAAGACGGAGTTACTGGGTTTGGCGGTAAAAAGTACCTAAGGGAGACCGTGGATGCGGTCGGCTACTCTGACAGCCATGAGGACTTCATTGAATCGTTTCTAAAGCCAGTAATTGACTTATCACATAGCAGGTTAAAAGACCACGGAGCGCTCTACCTCCACCTCGACTACCGCGAAGTTCACTACGCAAAAGTTCTCTTGGATTCAATCTTCGGTCGTGACAATTTCCTCAACGAAATAATCTGGGCCTACGACTATGGAGGGAAGGCCAAGACTCGGTGGCCGGCCAAGCACGACAATATTCTCTTCTATGTCAAAGATCGAAAAAACTACAAGTTCAACACTGACCAGATCGATCGCGAGCCATATATGGCGCCCGGTCTAGTGACAAAAGAAAAGGCAGAAAGAGGAAAACTCCCGACTGACGTCTGGTGGCATACGATTGTGAGCCCGACTGGCCACGAAAAGAGCGGCTACCCTAACCAAAAGCCGCTAGGAATACTTCGTCGAATTTTGGGGGCATCAAGCGATGCTGGGGATATCGTCGCTGACTTCTTCAGCGGCTCCGGCACAACCGCCGTCGCCGCGAATGAAATGGGACGGAGGTTCATTGTCAGCGATATAAATCCGAAAGCTATTGAAGTTACCTCGAATCGCCTTGAAAACATCGGTGCACAATTCAGAGCGCTACAACTCTAAGAAGTTTCTCAATTAGCTGGAGTCAAAAATGACGAAGAGCCTAAGGAGCCACCAGTGACGATTGGAAGAACCACGCTGAGCGCGGCTGCACCGACCTGATGATCAAACCAAACAGGTTGGGGGAGCTGAAACAAGGGAAGCTCGACCATATTGGACCAGATCTGGCTATCCACAGAGTTGTAAAGTTTTGATGCATCGAGTGGATATACCTCCTCGCTAGCTTGGGTGATCTGATATGACGTCGTAGCGCCAAAAGTTGACGGATCCGCTGCATTCAATTGATTAACGACTACTTTTAGGCGATCAGATGGCTCCGGTAGCGCTGGAAGGTCCCATAGCACGGCGGTAAATTGCCCACTGTCGAGCAGAACTTGTGGCGATGAGGTGGAGGAGTACGGGTGAAGGTCTACCAAAAAGCCGAAGTAGCTCCAGATGTGATCGATCAGAGCTGCACTCTTTACATCAGCCGGCGAACTTTCATCATACGCAAGTGAAATCCTTGCTGGCCCCGTAGGAAGCGACAAATAGCCCAACTGGTCATAGGTCATTCCAGCTAGCACAAATGAACGTATGGCCTTGGCGAAGTCACCCACCAAGAAAAAACCCTGATGATCGGCGTATCCTTGTTCGGAATTTATGTAGAGGTTATTCCCAGGCGGCGGAGAAGGATAGTTAGCAAGTGGAGTAGTCCCATAGATATTCGACCAAAGAGAACTTCTATCGATTGAGTAAGCAAGGCCATTTCGAAAAGCCAAAGATGTATTCGAGGTATTGAAGAGAAGCGACGTCACTGCAGATCCTTGAACAAATCCGGAAGTAACCGCCGAAGCAGGCGCAAACGAACCTGGAGTACCTACGGTTGCGTGCAGAGACGCAGGCAATGATGATCCATCGCTAAACGTGATGGTCGAAAAGTTCGAGGGCTTATTCGTCGATAGGACGATGCTATTCGATGAATAGGACTTGACTAGGTAGTTCGTTATCGATGGTACGCTCGTCACCCCAAATGAAAGACCTGCTATGAAACCACGGAGATGCATGTAGCGTGCGGGGTAAATTGTGGAAAATAGGCTGCGCCAATCGGTAACCGGGTGTTTGAAGGTGACGGTTACTTCGCTTCCGTCGCCATTTGAGACGAGAGATGCAATCGCCGAGTAGCCCGCGTTATCCACCAATTCAGATGCATACGGAAGAACCTTGCCTTCAAGGCCATTATCTAGGGCTTCCCAGGTGTAAATAAAGTCAAGAGCCGAGAGCGGATGGCCGTCGCTCCAGATCGCCTTTTGGTTTATCTTGTAGACCACTACTTGGGGATTGACTGAAATCGTCTCTGCGCTGAGGACATAGCGAGTGTCTAGGACGAAGTTGGAATTTGAATCAACGTAAAAGGCACGGGGCAATAGCAATGAATCGACCAGACGCGTAACGGATCGATCTACCACGCCTACCATAGGATTTAGTGTCGCCGGTATTGAAGGAACGGAGACATCTAGCGATCCGTAGTAAGTTGGCGAAGCAACCGAAGCTCCTCCACAGGCGCCTAGTAGTAGCGCGGCGACGACGAAAAGCGAAATGTACTTGAATATACGCAGCGCTTAACTCCTGAAGCCGGGACCATACCGATAAATTGGCCTGTGGTTAGTTTCAAACAAGCTGAATTCGTGGCTCTAAAGCCAAGTTACCAGGGATGAACCCTAAAGTCGCAACGAAAGTGCAATCGCCGTCGCCATAAAGAGAAGAGCGAAGACGATCGTAATCCTGTCGAGATTCTTCTCCGCGACCGTAGATCCAGCAGCTGCTGCACCTACAGAGCCACCCAAAAGGTCGGAGACTCCTCCACCCTTTCCGGCGTGAAGAAGTACAAGCACAACGAGTGCAACTGCAGAAATTATCTCAAGAACAACCAGTAACGCCGTGAACACCTAAAGCTCCAAATTAATTCGCACTAAAGACTACGCACGATTCGCGCAAATGCTTCAGCATCCAAACTAGCACCACCGACCAAAAGACCATCCACCCCATCCGCCGCAAGCAGCTCAGCAGCTGTGGTAGGAGTCACCGAACCTCCATATTGAATCCGCACAGAGTTAGCAACTTCGACACCGAAGTTGCGCTCAATCTCGTCACGTATCAGAGATGCACCCGAAGAGGCGTCCTCAGGAGTAGCGACTAATCCGGTACCAATGGCCCAAATCGGCTCATATGCGACGACCGCCTTGGCAACCAACTCCGGAGCGATTTCTCCGAATGCGCCACGAACTTGCTGACTCAATACATCGTCAGTCTTGCCATCTTCGCGCTCCTGCATCGACTCACCGACACAGACTATTGGTGTCATAGCTTCGCCAAAGGTAGCCGCGACCTTCTTGTTGACAATTTCATCGGTCTCGCCGAAGAATTTGCGCCTTTCAGAGTGGCCGACGATCACATAGCGTACGTTCAGCTTCGATAGCATGCTGGCCGAGATCTCACCTGTAAATGCACCCTTCTGCTCAAAGTAAAGATTTTGAGCGCCCAAGGAGAAGCGCATCCTATCACTTTCAATAAGTAGTTGGAGTGAGCGAAGCGAGGTTGCCGGTGGATGAATTGAAATCTCACTAAAGGCATAATCAACGTCACGCAATTCGAAGTAAAGCTTTTGAACTATCGATATCGCCTCAAGGTGATTGAGATTCATCTTCCAGTTTCCCGAAATCAACCGATATCTACCCGTTGCTGGATTTGGCTTTAATTCATATCCCTTTTTCGCCGACACTTCGTCTCCTCACAACCATCCGGACAAAGTCCTACGGTTTCCACGTTCAAATCTCCAACGAGCACGATATCTCGCTGAGGATAACTACCTAATTGAAGCGCTATCGCGCAGAGCCTTCAATCCTGGAAGGTCACCCTTTTCGAGTAGCTCCAAAGAGGCGCCACCACCGGTCGACAGATGGCTGACTTGATCCGCGAGCCCTGCCTCCTCGATCGCTGCAGCCGAATCGCCTCCGCCAATAACCGAGAAGCCCTCCGAGGCCGCCACTGCCCTTCCTATGCTAAAGGTACCATTTGAGAATCGCTCATCTTCAAATACACCCATTGGGCCGTTCCAAAGGATCGTACCGGCGTTAGCGATGATGGCCGAGTAATTTGCGACCGTATCTGCCCCTACATCAAGGCCCCGGTAACCCGAAGGTATGTCACGTCCTACCTTCAAAACCTGCCCACCAGTTGCACCGCGACCAAAAGACCCGTTTGAATCGAGAGCTATAGAATCTACCGGTAGGTGGATCTTGTCCGAAGATCCAAGAAGCCTCTTGCAAGTTTCGACTTTATCCTCTTCGAAGAGGGAGTCACCAACCTCATGTCCTAAGGCTGCTAGGAACGTATAACTCATCGCACCACCGATTAGGAGGGCGTCGACCTTCGGGAGCATCGATTCAATAAGTGCGAGCTTATCTGAGACCTTAGCCCCACCTATGATTGCGACAAAGGGGCGCCTTGGATCAGTGAGAAGTTGCCCTAAGACGTTCGCCTCTTTGGCAAGTAGTCGACCCGCAGCAGATGGAAGGTACCTCGGAGGTCCAACTATCGAAGCATGTGCTCTGTGGCTCGCGCCAAAGGCGTCATTCACATATAGGTCGTGGCCCGAGATCAACTCTTTGACGAATGTGTCGTCGTTGGCTTCCTCCCGAGGGTCAAAGCGTAAGTTTTCAGCAACTTCGACGCCTTTGTATCGCTCCTCGATGTAGCGTCGCACTGGCTCCATCGAGTACTTCGCGACCACTCGCCCCTTGGGGCGCCCTAGATGAGATGCCATCGTCACCTTGGCGCCGCCATTTAGCAGAAACTCAAGGGTTGGAAATGTTGACACGATTCGGAACGGGTCGGCAACTTCTGCAGTGCCGTCATCACCGTAGATAAGTGGAACATTGAGGTCAGCCCTCAAGAAAACTGACTTTCCAGTGAGGTCCCCGAGGTCCTCAAGCTCTGGCACGTTCATCTATGCACTCCATTCACGCAAAAGGTACTGAGGTCCCTCTAGCTAGCCGTATAGCAAGTAAGACCCGTAATCAAAATATGAGTTGCTTCCAAAAATCGAGCCCCTACCCTTTAGATATGGAGTGGGTATGGTAGCTTCAAAGAATCAGTGGCCTTCCACGAACTAACTCGTGTAAGACCACTGACAAAAACGGGACTTACCCGGCATCAACTGCCGAAGCCCAAATCGAAACCTATAAAGAAGAGCCGATAATTGACGTCAGGTCAACCAAGCGGTTTGAGTAGCCCCACTCATTGTCGTACCAGCCAAATACCTTGACAAGTGTCGTTCCATTTTCGAGATCCATAGCCATCGTCATGTTGGCATCGAGAGTGCATGAGAACGGGGTACCAACAATATCCGAAGAGACGAGCGGAGCCGTTGAGTATTCAAGAACCTTGGAGAGAGGGCCAGAAGTTGCAGCGGCTTTATAAGCCTCATTGATCTGATCCTTGGTATAAGTTCCCTTGAGAACAATCGTTGCATCTGTGATCGAGCCATCTGGAACTGGAACCCTGAGGCTGGTTCCATCGAGGCGCCCAGCCATAGCCTGAAGAACCAGGCCAGTAGCCTTTGCTGCTCCAGTTGAGGATGGAACTATGTTGGCGGCCGCTGCTCGTGCCCTGCGCAGATCCTTGTGTGCAAGGTCAAGTAGATTTTGGTCGTTGGTGTAAGCATGGACCGTGCTCATAAGCCCCTTATGGACACCGAATGCATCGTCGAGAACTTTGATCATTGGCACGAAGCAGTTCGTCGTGCACGAGGCGTTGGAGACGATCTTGTGGTTTACGCTATCGTAATCACCATCATTTACTCCGACTACAAACGTCGCGTCAACGTTCGTTCCTGGAGCTGAAATGATTACCTTCTTGGCGCCCGCATCGATGTGAGCTACAGCTTTTGTACCGTCGGTGAAGATTCCGGTGCTCTCGATTACAATGTCACAACCCAATTCACCCCAAGGAAGAGCCTTTGGATCACGCTCAGAGAGGACTTGGATTACGTGATTTCCTACCTTGATTCCGTTTTCAAGGGCTTCTACATTCTCGTTGAGACGACCGTGCGTCGTATCGTACTTCAATAGGTGAGCATTTGTAGCAATCGAGGTCAAATCGTTTACTGCTACTACTTCGATATCAGCACCTTGCTCTTTTACAGCGCGGTAGAAGTTACGTCCGATACGGCCAAAGCCGTTAATTCCGACGCGAATCGCCATTGCGACCTCCAATTAGCCATCTCTTCAACAACGAATAGTTGAAGATATCCCCATACAAAATCCCAAATGCCTTACAATCCGGGATCTTTCGCAAGAGCCTATACGCCATTTAGACATCTACATTGCGCCATCGACTCAAAGTAATCCCATGCCATCATCGAAGCAAGAGGGCGAAGATTTGTATCGCCAAGAAAACAAAACTAGCTTCAAGTGTCAGCAGCAATCGAGCATGCATCACCCAATAATTTTATACAGCGCCTCAGACAGTAGAGAAATGTCGTGGATCCGCTTCTCGTCTCCACTCAAGTGAGCAAAAGTCCACTCACACTTGGAACGATCCACCACTCCTAGCTCAATGGCAGTATCGTCGTAGAGCACCTGATCGACTTCAAATCCAAAGCGACCTATCTCAGCAAAGTGATCGGCCACCGACATGTCCTGTGCCTCTCCGGCCTGGGGCGAAAGATTTGCAATGTAGATCACCTTTGCCCCAGAGGAAACGATCGCTCTTTGGATCTTCGGAATTCCAATGACTGCCCCAATAGAGGTATGAATTGAACCCGGGCCAATTGTGATGGTCGAAGCTCCGGTAATCGCCTCAATTACTACGTCGGGGACCTCGGGATCTGGGGGCATTAGCGCCACTGCATCCAAACCAGCGGTACTAGCGACCATGGCTTGACCAACGATCTCCATCTCCCCGTAATGGCCGATCAAAGTTATTGGCTCATTACTCGCTGGAAGAATCAGTCCGTTCGCAAACGCTAGACGCGACAGCTCGACACAAGCCTCGACGGGGGTCGTTCCGATCGCCATAAGTGCGGTCAAGATCAAGTTTCCGAGGGCGTGGCCGCGCAGTTCCGTCTGAGAGAATCGATACTCGAGGATCGACGCCCAGCTAGAAGATGGATCGGCGAGTGCCGAGATGCAACGGCGAATATCACCTGGGGGTATTTGGCCAAAGGCTTCCCTCAGTCGACCGGAAGAACCACCGTCGTCGGCGACCGAGACGATCCCGATCGGAAAGTGGCCGATTCTTGACAATGCGGATAACGTCGCTGCAAGGCCATGGCCGCCACCGATTGCAAGGATTCTTTGGGGTGAGGCAACATACGAAGGTGCGATTTCTTCAAGTCTCAACGATCGACGTCCCTATGAATTACCCGCGGCGAAATCGACCTATCACTGAAGTATTGAGCTAATTGATTTGCCACAACCACGCTGCGATGACGACCGCCAGTACATCCAACCGCAATGGTCAAATATGACTTTCCTTCCTTCTCATATGCCGGAAGTAAAAAGTCAAAAAGTGATCGTAGCTTTTCCAAAAACTCAATGGTATCGGGTTGTTCCATGACGTAGTTTTTCACCGGATCTTCGAGACCCGTATGCGGTCGAAGCTCCGGAATCCAGTGAGGATTTGGTAAAAAGCGGCAGTCAAAGAGTAGGTCAACGTCGCGTGGAGTCCCGTATGAAAAACCGAACGACACAACGGTAATCGTTAAGGCCGTACTCTCGCCTGCCCCCGAGAACAGTTCAGAGATGCGTCTACGCAGCTCATGAATGTTCAGTGATGAGGTATCGACGATGATGTCAGCAATCTCGCGAAGCGGCATCAGCAACTTACGCTCTTTGTCTATTGAGACCGCCACGCCTTCGTCACCCAAGGGGTGGCGCCGACGAGTGCTCTCAAATCTCGTTATGAGTGCCTCATCCGTTGCTTCGAGGAACAGT
Source organism: Actinomycetes bacterium (assembly GCA_021826315.1). Classification (GTDB taxonomy): domain Bacteria; phylum Actinomycetota; class Acidimicrobiia; order Acidimicrobiales; family Acidimicrobiaceae; genus Acidithrix. Next base: position 48,464 of record JAKAZZ010000002.1, on the reverse strand, counting down.
ACTCGTACATTCGCACCGAGGTATCTCAAGTGCTCAATCTCGGCACGAACTCCATCAATCGCCTCATAGCCATATCGGCCTACGACAAAGACGACCTTTTCAGCGTTGCTGTTGCGGTCGGCTAATTCCGAGACCTTGGAGATCAGAGAGACTGGCATGTTGTCTATTACGAACCAACCCAGGTCCTCTAGAGCAGCAGCTCCGGACGAGCGACCTGCGCCCGACATTCCGACGATAAAGAGGTACTCCGTCATCACGCCCCCTTATTAAACGCAATCAAAGTTTCCCGCCCGACCTCATAGAATCTGCGAGATAAATCGCACTCAAGGTGCTACCGATAAGCTAGTAACCTTTTACGAAGTGCAATGCTAGAAGACGCGGTATGTATTGAGCTTCATAGTATTCAGGGGCCAAATCCAAAAACCCTTGCGGCGGAGATGGTTCGTAGATCTTTGCCAACATCAACCCTTTTGCAATTGCGGCATTGAGATACGACGAGAGAGCCCTGTGGACGAAGGGTATGAAGACATCCTTCTCCACTTCTTCGATATTTTGACGCTCCTCTAGGTATCTACCTACTCTCCAGTACTGCTCTCCGAACGAAGTATCGTCGACCCAACCTGAGTCTGGAGTCTGGAAGAGAGGATGATTGAGCAAGAATAGAAAGCTGCCACCAGCCTCCAGAAGACGATGGACCTCCGACAGAGCACCGTCAATATCGGGGATGTGTTCAAATACCAAGCACGCTATCGCTAGGTCAAATGAACCACTGGCGAGTGGTACTTCGTTAGCCCCCGCTTGAAGGTAGCTCGCTACTCCACGTTCGTTCGCGACGGAGATCTGCTCTAGCGTGGGATCAAAACCGATGAGAACGTCGCGCTCTTGAAGCTCGGCTAAGTGTCTAAGTATTTGACCTTCGCCGGTACCTATCTCCACAACCCTTCGGCGCCCATGTGACCAGGAAGCAATGATCGGGAGAATCTGCTCTTCGTACTCTGGGTCGGCGCCGGCCGTAAAACCGTCTTGCCACCACTTGGCATTGTGAGACCACAACTCCGATGCGATTGGTTCAAATTCACGACGAAGGTAGTCGTCGCCGGTCTCAGCTTCAACCGTGACTTCGCGCTCCTCTTCTTGGTGGTCAGAGACTCCCATGTGTTACCTCCTGGGCAAAAACGTTATACACCTCAGAGGTGTCGGGCAAGTAGTGCCATCGCAGCACCTGCTTTAAGCAATGCCAAGCACCGATCCACTCTAGCGCTGCCTCCTACTCGGTCGGATCGCGAAGGTTGCCATCAGTGGTGCTTGCCTCAAGAGCAACTTCTTCACCGATATCCAAGCTCGCCTTCGAATCCGCAAATTGATCTACGTCATGGAGCAAGTTGTATACAGAAGTAGCTACGTCTACCGGCAGGAAGGAGAGAGTTTGAAGCTCGTCTAGAGAGGCCGCTCGTATCTTTTTTAGACTCCCGTAGTGTGATAGCAACTTCTTCTTCCGTATAGGGCCAAGGCCCACGACTTCATCGAGGATCGACTTAGTCATAGCCTTATCTCGCAAGGACCTATGGTAAGTAATTGCGAATCGGTGAGCCTCGTCGCGAATCTGCTGTAGCAGAAAGAGGGACTCGGAGGTTCTTGGAATTCTTATGGGCTCACTCTCACCAGGAAGGTAGACCTCCTCGAACTTCTTTGCGAGCGAGACCATGGGGATCTCATCTTGCAAATTTGCCTCACATAGCGCCTTATATGCCATAGACAACTGCCCCTTTCCACCGTCTATAACGATGAGTGAAGGTGGATATGAAAAGCGGCGACGTACAGTCTCAACCTCTTCATCCTCTTCCTCTGTCAAGTGGGCTAGCCGGCGAGTGAGAACCTCGTACATAGCCGCAAAGTCATCATTTTGGCCAACGTTTACCTTAAATCGGCGGTAATCGCTTCGCTTTGGCAAACCGTCTTCCATTACGACCATTGAACCCACATAGTTAGTACCACTCAAGTGGCTCATGTCGTAACATTCAATCCGAAGTGGAAAGATAGGCAACCCAAGCTCGTCGCTGAGCGCAGTTAGAGCCCTACTCCTTGAGTTATGGTCACTAGCGCGCTTCAATCTCGTTCGCGTAAAGCTTCCATGGGCGTTAATGCTTGCCCTCTCTAAAAGTGCCTTCCTATGGCCACGCTTTGGCACTTTGATCTCAACCTTCGTACCACGAAGTGCAGACATCCACTCCTCGAGGAGTTCTTTATTCGTTGGTTCTACGGTTACCAAGACCTCTCGCGGCAACTCTACAGGCGAGTCTGCGTAGACGTCCTCGACGACACGTTCTAACATCTCAGCCTCGGATAGCTCTTCGACGCGATCGATCAACGTAGAACGCCTTCCATTTACCCTCCCGGTCCTGATGGAGAGGATGTCAACTTGAAATTCGAGCTCATCGAAGTGAACCCCAACAACATCAAAGTTATCGGCCTCCTCTCCCACCATCTCCTGGCGTTCAATCGCCTTCTCGAGGGCGCCAAGGCGGTCACGAATTCGAGTCGCGGTCTCAAAGTCAAGCTCAGCTGCAGCCTGGTGCATCTGAGTACGCATCATTTCAACGAACTTCTTCGAGTTGCCCTTGAGTACGCTTTCAAGATCACGAACGATATTTCGGTAACTCTCTGCGTCTACGGCACCAACACACGGTGCGGAGCAGCGATCTATATGGTAGAGAAGGCATGGACGCTTACTTCGGACTGCGGCGTTGAATTTACTCTCAGAACACGTCCTGATAGGGAAAGTACGAATCAGTAGATCCAAAGAGTCACGGATTGCATATGCCTGTGCGTAAGGGCCAAAGTAGTGGAAACCTTTTCTGTGGCTAGCTCTAGTTACAAAGGCTCGTGGCCACTCATCGCTCGCAGAGATCGCTAAAAACGGATAGCTCTTATCGTCCCGAAGACGCACATTATACCGCGGTCGGAATCTCTTGATAAGCGTATATTCGAGCATCAATGCCTCGAGGTCGTTGGCGACAGTGATCCATTCCACATCACTTGCGCTACTAACCATCGCTGCGGTTCGAGGGTGAAGTGTTTCAATCGGCGCAAAATAATTTGAAAGTCGGGACCGGAGCGACTTGGCTTTGCCAACGTAGATCACTCTGCCGTCGCCATCTTTGAATTGGTAAGAGCCTGGTAGATCAGGGACTTTACCAAGGTCAATCCACTTGAGCACCGCTACCTCCTAACCCAATATCAACTGATCGCCTGCAGATGAGACTAACGCTAAACCTACAGTGAGTTGCCCTTTAGATCGCTTCAGCACGAAGTTGAGCAGAAAAATGCATCAGTTCAGGCTATGCAACCAACCCTTCCGCTACACCCAATCGAGAGGTCTTGTCGCCATTGGGAATAGCATTAGGGCTATATTTAGTTGTTCCATACTTTAGAGATCCTTTGGGCTCTAATTGCTGTCATTCCTCTGAAAGATCGATCTCCGTCGTGTCCGAAAAGCTAATCGTAAAAGGTGCAAAAGAACACAACCTGAAAGACGTCCACCTTTCAGTGCCCAGGAACAAGCTTGTCGTATTTACCGGCCTCTCTGGCTCGGGCAAATCGTCGCTAGCCTTTGACACCATATTCGCAGAAGGCCAGCGAAGGTACCTCGAATCTCTATCTTCCTACGCAAGACAATTTCTCGGCCAACTCGATAAGCCCGATGTTGAGTCGATAGAAGGCTTATCGCCCTCGATCTCGATCGATCAAAAGTCTGCACCACGAAATCCTCGCTCCACCGTCGGAACGGTTACCGAAATCAACGACTACCTACGCCTGCTATTTGCTCGCGTAGGTACGCAGTATTGCCACGTCTGTGGCGAAAAGGTAGAGCGTCAAAGCGTACAGCAGATCGTCGATCGCCTCATGGAGATCGACGAGGGCGGGCGGTTTATGGTCATGGCACCTCTGGTCGAGGGAAGAAAGGGCGAATTTGCCACCCTCCTTCACGAAGTAGCACGTAAGGGTTACTCTAGAGCACGAGTAGACGGCGAAATTATAGACGTAGCCCAAGCTACTCACTTTGACCTCAATCGCTATGAGAACCACCACATCGACGTAGTCGTCGACCGCCTCACCCGCCGCGAAGGCATCGAATCACGCCTTACCGACTCGGTAGAGAGCGCACTCGAACTTGGAAACCGCCGTCTCAAAGTAATTCTGCTACCAAATGGTGAACAGACCGAAGAGATTGAAGTTGTGTTTTCGGAACTCCTGGCATGTAACAACTGTGGTATCAGCTTCTCGGAACTCGCGCCAAGAAACTTCTCCTTCAACTCTCCGTATGGAGCATGTGATGCGTGCGATGGTTTAGGTGTAACCGTCGAAGTCGATAAAGACCTAGTTATCCCAGATCCAACCCTTTCCGTACTTCAGGGAGCCATTGCGCCTTGGGCTTCCATGAAGAGCGACTTCTATCTCTCTGGCCTCGAAGCATTGGCAGCCAAGATGGGGTTTGACCTCAGGACGCCATTCCAAGATCTTCCTGAAAAAGCTCGGAATGAAATCCTGAGCGGCGAAAAGTCCACCAAACTCAAGGTCAACCTTTCGTCGCGTTACTCTCGCGGCGAAGTAAGCATGAAGTGGGAAGGGGTAATCCCCTGGCTACGGCGGCGATATGAGACATCAACCTCCGAGGGGGCGCGCGAGCAAGTACGCCAGTACATGAGCGATATCGCATGTTCTACCTGCGGAGGGCATCGTCTGAAGGCCGAGTCGCTCGCAGTGCTTGTTGGAAACCATTCAATAGCGCACATCTCATCTCTTTCGATCGCCAACTGCATGGATACAATGTCCGAGATCAAGTTCGACGATCGAGACACCATTATCGCTCACCCAATTCTGCGAGAGGTAAGTGCTCGACTTCGCTTTCTCATAGACGTTGGATTGGACTACCTCACGCTAGATCGTTCTGCCAATACCCTCTCGGGTGGAGAGGCGCAGAGAATTCGTTTGGCATCGCAGATTGGATCGGGGCTTACCGGAGTTCTTTACGTCCTAGACGAACCTTCAATCGGACTGCATCAACGCGACAATCAGCGCCTCATCAAAACACTCGAACGCTTACGCGACCTCGATAATTCGGTAATCGTCGTTGAACACGATGAAGATACAATTCGTGCCGCAGATTATGTTGTTGACATCGGTCCCGGAGCTGGTATCCATGGAGGTCGCGTCGTCGGCGAAGGCAGTGTAGATGACATCATTGCTTCACCCGAGTCGATCACGGGCGACTATCTCGCCGGAAGGCGTCACGTCGCGCCTATTCGAGAACCTCGCTTCGTAGGTGAAAAATCTATCTCTATCAAAGGTGCGATCGCGAACAACCTCAAAGCGGTCGACGTAGATATACCACTCGGCCTATTCGTCACCGTCACTGGAGTGTCGGGCTCGGGGAAGTCAACCCTCGTAAATGACATCCTTCGTAATGCATTGATGCAGAAGATATACCGATCAAAGACGCCACCCGCAAGGCATAAGGCGATAATTGGCATGGAGAACATCGATAAAGTCGTAGACATCGATCAATCGCCCATAGGTCGTACTCCGCGTTCCAATCCTGCCACCTATACCGGGGTCTTCGACAAAATCCGAGCGCTATTCGCAGGCACTCCCGAGTCAAGAGTCAGAGGTTATGAACAGGGACGCTTCTCATTCAATATCCGAGGCGGTCGTTGCGAGACCTGTAGCGGTGATGGAACTCTACGTATCGAGATGAACTTTCTTCCAGACGTCTATGTACCCTGTGAGGCGTGCAAAGGTAGTCGATATAACCGGGACACGCTCGAAATTGAATACCGAGGCAAGAACATAGCACAAGTGCTTGATATGCCAGTTGACGAGGCCCTTACCTTCTTCAAGGCGATCCCCGCCATTGAACGCCACCTATCAACTCTCTCCGAAGTTGGCCTTGGTTATATAAAGTTGGGGCAACCCGCTACGACGCTATCGGGCGGTGAGGCACAAAGAGTCAAACTCGCAAGCGAGCTCGCAAAGAGACCAACGGGGCACACCTTCTACATTCTCGACGAACCAACCACAGGCTTGCACTTCGAGGATGTGCGACGCCTTCTCACCGTACTTCAGCGTCTAGTCGATAACGGCAACACAGTCCTTACCATCGAACATAACCTCGACGTCATAAAGTCATCCGACTACTTGATCGACCTTGGCCCAGAAGGAGGGGACAAAGGTGGACGCCTCGTTGGTGTTGGAACTCCTCTTGAGCTTTCGAAGAACCAAGAGAGCCATACGGGGCACTTCCTAGTTGAGCTACTCGCAAAGAAGTATTAACTGCAAGCTGGCAAGGGCTCTAACTTACTTAAAAAATCACGCCCGGGTTTAAGATTCCGTTTGGATCAAAGGTAGCCTTAATTGCTCGCATCGCCTGCAACTGCGCATCGTTTTTCGCCCTAGAGAGATAACCACTCTTTAGGGTCCCAATTCCGTGCTCAGCCGAGATGGAACCGCCCATTTCAAGGGTAAGGCCAATAATGGCTTCGTCAACTACAGCACTCGATAGTCTCGAAACGACATTCAAGTGGACGTTTCCATCGCCCAAATGACCAAAGATATAAGCCTTTGCGCTAGAGGTAAGGGACTCAAGCCGCTTGTTCGCACTGCTCCAAAACTCTTCAATTTGGCCAAGTTCAAATGAAACATCGTACTTATCGACCTTTCCAAGAGTCGATATCGCAAGAGTATGGTGCTCGCGAAGGGCCCATAACTTCTTGGCGCTAACTGCGTCCGATGCGACCGCTACGTTTCCTTCAATATTTCGAAATGCATCTGAAAGCTCCTGCTCCATGAGATGGCCACCATCGAATTGGAAAAGAAGGTAATAGCGGGATCGAAATGGAACTCTCGCGCCAATTGCCTCTTCGACGAGAACAACGCCATCGTAGGTAAAGAACTCGGCGACGGAAAGCGTCGCGAATTGCCGCGCAAAGCGAAGCTTTTCAAGCGCATCGCTAAAGGTGTCAACACCGAAGAGTACCGTATAGCTCGAGGCGGAGTTAGGGATCAACCTGAGAGTTGCACTTGTGACAACGCCGATGGTTCCCTCTGCTCCAATTGCGATTCGGCCAACGTCAATGCCGGTATTGTCCTTTAGATACTTTGAAGAGGCAGAGATCAATCCGAACGCCGGCGTCACTAGGTCAAGTGAAACAACCTGATCGCGGAATCCACCGTGTCGAATAAAGTGAATTCCTCCTGCGTTGGTCGAAATCATTCCCCCGACCGTAGCACTTTCACGAGAAGCAAGATCAACGCCAAAGTGATACCCGGTTCCCCTGAGGTACTCAGATAGTTCGCCTAGCGTCACCCCAGCCTCACAGGTGACCCTACCCAATTGACTATCGAAGTGACGGATCCGCTTCAATTTAGAGGTGGTTAGGATGAAGTCAGAATTAACAGGCGTCGCACCGCCAACCAAAGATGTGTTCCCCCCCTGAATGTGAATCGGAGTCCGAAGGCGATTGGCTAACATTAAGATCAATTCGAGCTGCGCGGAGGACGAGGGCCTTAGCAAAAAGTGAGCACCGCCAACAACTTTGCCGGTCCAATCAACGTTGCATGCCCGAACAACGTCGGGGTCATCCACGAGTACCTCGGGTATCGTCTCTTTCAACGAGTCGACGAAATGACTGCTCGATTTAGTTTCCAAAGAGATGACTTTCGCTATTTCAAGGTTGTGGATCATGAGAGCTAATTAAACGATATTACGACACAAAAAAACCACATTCAGATGAAAAACATTCAAATCAATTAAATTAAAATGCCAGTTCCTAACGATATTTCCTATTTACATACCTTCGACGGCCAAATTTCATCGAGACCCAGAATCGAGATTTCTGAGTGAAGCGTTATTTAATCGACCTACGCCCGATAAGGGAGAGCAGTCAATTCCGAAAGATGTTTTCATCGCAGCTCGTCTCCAACTTTGGTGATCAATTAAGCGCAGTAGGTGTTGCGTACGAGGTTTACCACATCACGGGTTCATCATTTCAGGTCGGAGCAGTAAGCGTAGCTCAACTACTGCCACTGGCGCTTGTATCTATATTTGGCGGAGGGCTAGTGGACCACCTTGATAGGCGCAAACTAATGCTCGGTGGCTATTTATTATCGGGGCTTCTGTCGATCGGCACGGTTGTCGATATCTCACGCGCAAAAGTCATATTGTGGCCTCTTTACCTCTTTCCAGCGCTCATAGCAGGCGCATCATCGCTGGTAAGAGCATCTCAAAATGCAACGGTTACTGGCATTGTTGGCGATCACCTAATAACGGCAGCAGCAGCTTTACGGCAGCTTATGTTTCAAATTGGCGCAATTACTGGACCAGCAATTGCCGGAATCATAATTGCTAAAGGTGGAGTTTCATTAGCATTTTTCATCGATACCGCCTCTTTCTTTGTAGGATTGGCAATTACGCTCGTCCTCAAACCTCTGCCACCAGAGCAATCAAATTCACAACGTCGAACCAGACTCAAAGATGGATACAGTGCAGTAAAGGCGAGCCATTCACTCCTTGGCATCTACACGGTCGACCTAATTGCCATGGTCTTCGGGATGCCAAGAGCGTTGTTTCCAGCACTCGCGATCCATCAGTTTCATGGAGGACCCGCCCTCCTTGGATATATGTACGCCGCCCTAGGTGGAGGTTCGATGGTGGCAGCTCTCTCGTCTGGATGGCTAGCATCCATAGGACGACTAGGGCTTTCGATAGAGATAAACGTCTGTGTGTGGGGACTTGCAATTGCACTCTTTGGGATCACCCATCAAATCGCCCTGGCGCTCATGATGCTCGCCCTAGCTGGCTACAGTGACGTAAATTCAGCGATTCTCCGAAACTCCCTCTTGCAATACTCGGCACCTAAGGAGACCCTGGGGCGATTAAACGCGGTTCAGATCTTGGTCGTGACCGGTGGACCTCGCCTGGGAGATTTAGAGTCCGGAATTGCGGGATCGATAGGTGGAACGACATTCGCCGTGGTCTCTGGCGGGATAGCGTGCATTGTTTTTACTGCCTTTTTGGCGATGCGCCTTACGGGATTTACAAAGTATGACGTATCGGGACGAAGACCAATTGACCCCAACTAGGTCAATTGGTCTTCGTGTTAGAGTGAAGAGAGGGATTTTCACAACCACGCCTCATCCTCTGACATTTCAAAGGGTCGACTAATCGGGGTGTGAAACGTTGAGGAATAGTCCCCTACCAATCCGGCTCAATTGCGCCGATCAAGAAGTTGAAGAGTCTTTATGAGCAGCCAATTGTACTCCAAACGCGATAAGTCCTTACTTCGCGTCTCCCTAATTGCAGTTGTGTCTACGATTGCATTTGAAAACTTAGCCACAACCGCAGACCTTGCGGCAATCGGTAAGCACTTTCACACTACTACCCTTTTGCCCCTCATCTTAAGCCTCTACCTAGGAGGAGAGGTACTCGGGATCGTAGCACTCGGAGAAGCCTCGAGGCGGTTCGGCCAAAAAAGGGCTGCGCTTTCTGGAATATTACTCTTTCAAATCGGAATAGTGCTTGTTGCAATAAGTCCGTCTATAACCATGCTCCTACTTGCACGAATAGTTCAATCCATAGGAGGTGGAACATTTGGTTCAATCGGATACGTGATCATCAAGGACGTATTCGACGAAAAGGAACGACCAAAGATCTTCTTCGGTTTTTCTCTCGCCTGGGTGCTGCCGTCGCTCTTTGCCCCCGCGCTCTCTGGACTTTTAGCTCAGAGTCTCGGGTGGCAGGCTCCATTTCTGATCGTACTACCAATTTCGATCATCTCTACCATCCTCACGGCGAATACCCTCAAGAGTCAGCCATACGTTACTCCAACGAGATTGGAGATCCAAAGTTCAACTAAAAGAATTTTGGCCGCACTCTTGCTCTCAGTTGGACTGTCGCTCGCGCTACGACTTTCCAATGGCAACGTAACAGCCATAAGTTATGCGCTTGCGGTTCCGCTACTAATCTTGGCGGGGGTAGGTGGATACGGGCTAATTCCCTTTGAAGCAATACGAGTTGCTCGCCAGCTCAAATGGCTCATCATCTTTAGGTTCGTAACCGATATCGCCTTCTTTGGCGTCGATGGCCTTTTGCCGTTACTGCTGTTTCAAGATCGACATCTCTCATTAGCCGCCGCTGGAGCAACGCTAACGACAGCAGCCATATCGTGGAGCATCGGCTCGTGGGTAAATTCAAAATTCACTCGCAAGAGTCGTCGCTCCCTAATCCTTTGGGTCGGGTCGCTAGTCGCCTTAGTTGGCGTGATTGGTACCGCGGCGTCGATTTTATTCAATCTTTCCACTCTCTTGGTCGTATCGTCATGGACCATAACCGGCTTAGGAATGGGAGGAGTCTATGCAACTATATCCGTTGCCACACTCGACTTCGTGCCCGACGAGGAGACCGAGGTAGCAACATCGGCCATTGCCCTCGCCGATACGACTGGGATCGCAGTAGGAACAGGCGTCGTCGGAACCTTCGTATCCGTCGCCTCTACAATGCATGCGGCCCACGTGGTGAGTGCTGGCGTACTCATTGGAACTTTCATGTCGGCTGCCATCTTCATACTTACCATTGCGACATCTGGAAAAATCCGCGCTCATATAAAAAGCGCAATAGCGTGAGCGCACGAGACGTACCAACGGAGCACAGTAACAACGTGGATGACCTCATCAAAGAAGCGATCACCGATACCGAAAACTACGTACACATGAAGATCCATGTCGCAACTTCCAAGGGCAAGAGTCGGCTAAAGGCCATGAGCACTAGGGGAATTGAAGTCGATATAGCTGCTCCCGCCGTCGATGGCAGAGCCAACCGAGCGGTTATATCACTGTTCAGTGAAGTATTCGGAGTCAAGTCAGCACGAATCGAAATAGCTAGTGGGGAGCATTCGAGATCAAAGGTAGTCGCGATAGACGGAACCAGCAAGGATCAAGCAGAGAGGGCTCTGCGGACTGCGTTAAAAATATAAGCGCCCGCAACCCGGTTTGGAGAGGTTACGGGCGCCATTGATGCACCGATTAGTGCACCAAATGGAAGATCGAGTTACCGGCCATGTAGGTAGCCAGAACTACCAGCAGAACGACAAAAGCATTCTTCAGAGCCTTGCCTTGAAGGCGCGCCATCAGCCGTGACCCTATGAGGGACCCTGCAAATGCTCCGGCTGAAAAGTAAAGGATTACGCCCCAATCCATATGCGCTTGACCGAGACGAGAGAGCAGTGCTACCGCGGAGTTGACCGAGATGACAAGAAGAGACGTTCCAATAGCTTCGTCCATCTTGAACCCGAGAAACAGCACCAGAGCTGGCACCACTACAAACCCGCCACCGACGCCAAAAAATCCTGTAAGAAAACCGACTCCGCTTGCAGCGAGTACCAGCTTAAGTATCGCCTTAGGTGACAGGTCAAGTGGCAAAACACCACTGTTAGCGACAGGAGCTAATTCGTCCAATTCACCCGTAGCAGCTTGTGCAACTCTTGGAGAGTTGACTCTAACCATCCTTGAGGCGACGAAGAACATCAACGCCGAAAAGAGAATCAAAAGCACATATTGATTGATGTGCTTATTAAGCAAAGAGCCGATAATTGAGCCGCCGGAGCCGATTACGCCAAAGATGAGACCACGGCTCACCCTTACTCGCCCTCCAAAGTAATGACCGATCGCTCCCGCGAGCGCAGCAGACCCAACTGCAACCAAAGAGGCTGCCGTTCCAATCTTGACGCTCTCTCCAGCTATGTAAACGAGCATAGGAACGGCCAAAATCGAACCGCCACCACCCAATGCACCTAGAGCTCCGCCCATTAGCAAGCCCAAGAGAATGAGGACTACATCCATACAAAACCCACCTAAGCAACGTCAGAAAAAACAACTCGAAACTATTTAGTTATATTCTAACGTTCTAAATGTAATAATGTACGTACATTTATGGCGATCGATTAGAATATTTGTATAAAACTGTACGAAGATAACTCTGACGAAATGTAGCTAAGTAATAATGAACAGATCGATAAGTGGCATAGACAACGCTGAACCTGAAGAGAGGATAACGACCATGGAGACAATCATCCTAAGCACTCCAGAACTTGGAGATAGAAGTTACATCGTCCACGACGGACAAAAAGCTCTAGTAATTGATCCGCAACGCGACATCGAACGTGTAATCGAGGCTGCAAGTAACGCTGGTGTTGAGATCGTAGCTATAGCCGAATCACACATGCACAACGATTACGTGACTGGTGGATACGAATTGGCGACACTGCTTGGAGTACCTTACCTCGTAAACGAAAAAGATGAAGTTTCGTTCGAGCGCGTTGGCGTCTCCGATGGCTTTACCATGAATATTGGAGAGCTAAATCTTAAAGTTATCGCCACACCCGGCCATACACCCACCCACATTTCGTTTGAAGTAAGAGGAAAAGACGGCAGTGGAACGATATTCTCAGGTGGGTCGCTATTATACGGATCTGTAGGGCGCCCTGATCTACTCGGCCCCGACTTGGTTGACTTTCTTTCTCGAAGCCAATTCCGCAGCGTCAACCACCTCGCCGCTACCCTTCCAGATGAATTTGCTGTAGCTCCTACCCATGGCTTTGGATCATTCTGCTCCTCGAACACGTGCGAAGTTTCTAACAGTTCGACTATCGGTGAAGAAAAGGAGTACAACTTCGCTCTTACCATAACCGATGAGGACGAATTCAAAGAGACACTCCTCGCCGGCCTCGATGAGTGGCCGGCTTATTATGCACATATGGGACCGTTGAACCAATCGGGTCCATCGTCATACTTTGATTCACTACCATCGCTACTATCAGACGACGAGCTTGCAAAACTCATCAACGATGGAGCATACGTAGTGGACCTTCGCGACGGCGAAGCCTTCGCGGCCGAACATATCGTTGGAACTTTAGCCTTAGGGATAAGTAACAGTTTTTCTGCCTACCTAGGCTGGACCTACCCTTGGGGCGAAGCGATTGCATTTGTCGCCTCAGATCTCTCCCAAGTACTCGAAGCTAAGCGCCAGCTTGCACGAATTGGAATCGAAAACGTCGTCGGGTACACCCTCTTTCCTAAGACGGACTCAAATGTACTAAAGAGAGCTTCGATGGAGCTCGTTACATTTCCGGGACTCGCCGAAGCTCTCTCCAAGAAGAAGGCTCCGATCGTAGACGTAAGGCGTAAAAACGAAAATCGGGAATCATCGATTCCTGGAGCGATCAATATTCCCGTGCACAACTTGTCCGAACGCCATAGTGAGCTCGACGGCATAAAGGATCAGACTCTCTATGTCCACTGTGCTGGAGGTTATCGATCCGTCTTTGGCGCATCTATCCTCGAAAAACTTGGCTTCGACGCGATTGCAGTGCGGGATAGTTACACCGAAGAGGCTCGCTCCCTTGTTGCAACGCAAATAACTGCCTAAAAAACCAATAAGGCCCGTAGCTCGCTATTGCGTGCTACGGGCCTCTATCTATTTCAGCAGTTCCAGATTGGCCATCTTGAACGCTTCGGGGATAAGACACAAGCTTCTTACTTAGCCCTTCCTTCGAGCTCGAGCCAAAATCCTTCGCGCATAGCTTCAGCCAAGTGAGAGGGCAAAAGCGTGCCCCATGGCATATCAAAGTACTCTAACGTATAGCGCAGAAGACGAAAGTGCGTACTATCAGGAACCTGAGGCTTGCTCCGCAACGTACTTTCAACCTCACCAGCACTAGCCATCATCTTGTACCTACGGGCGAAGTTCCCACCGACTATCGCCACATCCTGCGTTGTAACTTGTTCACTTCGAGGCTGGTACACCGCCTCCTGTTCAACAGCGATCTCAACCGATTCAGAGCCAATGAGCTCTAATGGTGCCCACTTAGGCTTCGCCGTTTGGGGTTTCGGCGGAAGCGTGAAGTACTTAGTCAAATCGCTCCTGCCCAAAAGGAGAACGTCGTCTGCCTCGGCACGCAGTTCCGGCGAGAGGGAGTTACCGTCACTTCCAATCGCCATTATGTAGACCTTTACGCCGAAGCTTTGAGCTGTAGCGACGCCTTCGACAAAGTCACCATCTCCTCCTAAAATAACCGCAGTTGAAATCGAATTTTGCCTAGCTAGTGCATTGAGGTCAAGTAGCAACATCGTGTCTACGTTCTTTTGTACTCCATTTGCAGTCAAATGACCTATTCGCGTTTTTACCTCAGGTAAGACATTGATCTTCTGATGCTCTTTGGTAGGCACCCGATCAGGAGCAGCGTCATACCGATAGACGCGGAGTAGTTCACGATCGTTAGCCATCTTCTTGGAGAAGCTTTTTATCATGTGAATCAAGTCGCGGTAATCGATCTTGACATTTGATCGGTTGTAACTCTCCACCTCTTTGCTATCACCAAAGACTGCAGTAATACCAGCGGCCCATAGGTATCCAGCATCTACAAAAACGGCATATCTACCGTCCATAAAACGAACCTCTCAACTATGCGCTCTTGTGCAAAGCGGTCCAAATTCCGTTTCCAGAGGCCGAAGTAAAGGCTTGATACTTTACCCCAAGTACTCTTCGAACGTCATAAGGGGAAAGGTAGATGGGGGTTCCTGCTCCCTTCGTAGAGACGAAGAAGCATGTTCCTCCTACCTTTAAAACGCGATCGACCTCCGATGGAAACAACAGGGAATTCACGATCACAACGGCGTCAAAGCTGGCTGATGGAAAGGGAAGGTGGGCGCCGTCGCAATTTGCCTGATCTGCTTGGGGGTAATTTGAATTGCGAAGCATCGCATTAGAGATATCAATTCCAATAGCCTCATCGAAGTACCCTTTGAGCACCTCGAGAACCTCTCCAGTTCCGCATCCAACCTCTAGAACGCGCCCCGTCGTGAACTGGATACGATCAAAAGAGTCCATCACAATCGAACAGCCCTCATTTTCTCGATCTTTCCATTCAAGCGCCATTGAATCAAAGAGGTCAGCTACCTTCTTTGCCCGTACGCCGTTCCAACTTCCATCACCAAAGGCCGCCCCCTTGACAACCGCGCGCATTGGATGGCCAGCATCTACGACGCCGCCAATTGGGTCCATTACGGCTTCGAGGGTCTTCGGTAGAAAAATATGTGACAAAACTATCCTTTCGGAGTCACAGCGATCAACCAATGTCGCTGAGGTATTTTCTCAACTCTTTGATCTCATCCCGTAACCGTCCGGCGTATTCGAACCTAAGGTCGGCCGCAGCCTCAGCCATCTCGGCTTCGAGGGTTTGTATCAACCCTACGATCTCGCCAGCGTTTAGCTTTGCATACTCCGAACCATGGCGACTCTTTTTAGATGCGTTTGGTAGCGGCGCACTCTTCGAGGGGCGTAACTGGTCAAGAATGTCTGTGACCGCCTTACGAATGGTCGTAGGGTTGATGTTATTCTCTCTGTTATAGGCAATTTGCAGTTCACGGCGACGTTCAGTCTCAGACATTGCATTTGCCATCGAGCGCGTAATTTGGTCGGCGTAAAGGATGACATATCCATCGGAGTTTCGAGCCGCTCGACCGATCGTCTGGATAAGTGACGTCTCAGAGCGAAGGAATCCTTCCTTGTCAGCGTCGAGGATTGCCACAAGCGAGACCTCGGGCAAGTCAATACCCTCACGAAGTAGGTTTATACCCACTATGACGTCAAATTCACCGAGCCTTAGATCGCGCAAAATAGTGACTCGCTCGAGAGTATCAATATTTGAGTGAAGATACCGAACACGTAATCCCTGCTCAAGTAAGTAGTCGGTAAGGTCCTCAGCCATTTTTTTAGTTAAAGTGGTGACGATTACCCGATCCCCGACTTCGATCCGACCTCTAATCTCGCCGATCAGGTCATCGATCTGATTCTTGGTGGGGCGAACTACTACCTTGGGGTCCAAAAGACCGGTTGGACGAACGATCTGCTCAACGATGCGCGATGATTGATTCATCTCGTATGCAGATGGCGTCGCCGACAAAAAGATCGCTTGATTTACGTGCTCATAGAACTCTTCAAATCGAAGAGGGCGGTTGTCAAGGGCCGAAGGAAGGCGAAAACCAAAGTCAACCAAATTCTCCTTTCGACTTCGATCGCCAGCGTGTTGAGCATGCAACTGGGGAACGGTAACGTGAGACTCATCTATAACGAGCAGGAAATCTTTAGGAAAGTAGTCCAAAAGAGTAAAGGGAGGCTCGCCTGGATTCCTACCGTCCAAGTGGCGCGAGTAGTTCTCAATCCCGTTACAAAATCCGACTTCTGCCATCATTTCTAGATCAAATTCGGTCCGCATTCTAAGTCGTTGTGCCTCTAAGAGTCGCCCCTCGGTCTCAAACTCCTTGAGGCGCTGAGCTAGCTCCTTCTCAATTGAGGAGATCGCTCTGCGCATCGTTTCGTCACCGGCCACATAGTGGGTCGCAGGAAATATGACGTACTCATCGAGTTGCGAAAGGATCTCACCCGTCAATGGATCGTAGGTGAAAATAGCTTCGAGATCGTCGCCAAAAAATTCAAAACGGTAGCAGAACTCCTCGTAAGCTGGATGGACTTCTAGCGTGTCCCCCCGGACCCTAAATTTGCCACGAAGCAAGTTAGCGTCATTTCGATCGTAATGAATATCGACCAACCTACGGAGTACGTGACGCATATCGTATTGTTCCCCTACTTGGAGGTGAACAATACGATCCTGATACTCGATCGGTGATCCGAGTCCATAGATACACGAGACTGACGCTACAACGATAACATCGCGCCTCGTTAGCAGAGCCGAGGTAGCTGAGTGACGAAGGCGATCGATCTCGTCGTTTACCGACGAGTCTTTCTCGATATAAGTATCCGATGAAGGTAGATATGCCTCAGGTTGGTAATAGTCGTAGTACGAAACAAAGTACTCAACTCTATTTTCAGGAAAAAACTCTCTGAACTCACTAGCAAGTTGAGCTGCTAGTGACTTGTTCGGAGCGATCACAAGGGTTGGCCTTTGTACCTTCTCTATCGTCCAGGCAATAGTTGCGCTCTTACCCGAACCGGTAATGCCCAGCAACGTCTGAAACTTCTCACCGGCTTCTACTCCGGCCGCCAATTCCGCGATTGCATTAGGTTGATCACCTGCTGGTTGATAGGAAGAAACCACCTTGAATTGAGTCACGTTATAAGCCTAAAGGATGGAAAAAGATAAATGTCTAACCGCGCTCAATTGCTCTCAGTAATTGAGCGAGCATCTCATCCACACGCTCATCAAGGTCGGAGAGCGAACCCGTATTATCGACTATGAAATCAGCCATCGCTAAGCGGTCCTCCCGCTTTGCTTGCGAATTGATCCTCGCGCTGGCTTCATCTTCACTAAGCGCCCTTATACGAGTGAGGCGGTGCAACTGCGTCTCGCGTGGTACGTCGACGACCACTACGTAGTCAAGACGATAACGGTCCTTGCCACCTGTCTCAACAAGGAGAGGAATATCGACAAAGACAATGCCCAGGGAATCTAACTCAAGCGAAGCCTCAATACGCCTCTGCATCTCAGCAGCTATAGCTGGGTGGATAATCGAATTTAGCTTATCCAACTTTGAACTATCTCCAAAGACGATCGCACCGAGCTTTGGACGATCCAAATATCCCTCTTGCGTAAGTACATCAGGGCCAAAGGTCTCAACAATCTTTAGCAGAGTTGGTGAACCCTTCTCTACGACGTACCGAGCAACCAAATCAGCGTCGACAAGCTGATAACCTCGAGCCGTCAAAATCGAGGCCACTGCCGACTTTCCAGAACCTATTCCACCCGTTAGTCCAACTAAAGCCATGATTCGATCCTAAAGTGGACCGATTCAACTTTGTCGCACCTTGATGGTAAATAAAAAAAAGAACCGGACGCCATTTGCGTCCGGTTCAATAAGAACTTCAATTTGCGAACTTCACTCGAAGGCTCGAATGATTTACGCCTCTTCGCCCTCTACGACCTCTGCGCCCTCTGCGTTCTTTCCGTAACCCTTGAGATCTTCAAGCCATGCAGCTTGAGCTTCGGATTCTGGAACAAACTCACCTGCGAACTCGTAGTTTCCTACGTAGTTGCCATCGGCGTCGTATGCGCTTTCACCATAGATGTCTTGGTACTCGGCTGCAACTTCGCCACCCTCGGCTGCTTGCTTGATCGAGACGCTGATGCGACGACGACTGAGGTCAATGTCGATGATCTTAATCCATAGCTCTTCGCCAACTTCAACTACGTGCTCAGGAGAGTCGACGTGCTGGAAGGACATCTCAGAGATGTGGACAAGGCCTTCAATACCTTCAGCAACTTGAACAAAAGCACCGAATGGAACAAGCTTCGTGACGCGGCCGTAAACTAGCTCGCCCGGCTTGTGAGCTGATGCAAACTCTGCCCATGGATCACGTTGTGTCGCCTTGAGTGACAACGAGATTCTCTCTTTGTCACGGTCGACCTCAAGAACTTGAACGTCGATTTCATCGCCAACTTGCACGACTGAAGAAGGATGGTCAACATGCTTCCAAGAGAGTTCGGAGACGTGTACAAGGCCGTCCATGCCACCGAGATCTACGAAGACACCGAATGCAACAATCGAGGAGACAACTCCACGACGAACGTCGCCAGGGGCGAGATCGGCGAGGAACGCCTCACGCTGACCCTTTTGGGTCTCTTCGAGCCAAGCCCGACGGGACAAAACAACATTATTTCGGTTCTTGTCAAGCTCAATGATCTTGGCTTCCATGACCTTGCCAATGTAAGGAGTAAGGTCGCGAACACGCCTCGTCTCAACGAGAGATGCGGGCAAAAATCCACGAAGACCAATGTCGACGATCAGGCCGCCTTTGACGACCTCGATTACTGCACCGGTTACAGATCCGTTTCGCTCCTTTATCTCCTCGATAGAACCCCACGCACGCTCGTATTGTGCACGCTTCTTCGAGAGGATAAGGCGCCCTTCCTTGTCTTCCTTTTGGATGACAAGAGCTTCTATCTCGTCGCCAACTTTAACAACCTCGAATGGGTTGACATCGTGACGAATGGATAGCTCGCGGGCTGGGATAACGCCTTCTGACTTGAAGCCAATGTCTAGAAGGACTTCGTCTTTATCAACCTTAACGACCTTTCCTTTGACGATGTCACCATCATCAAAGCGCACAATTGTCTGCGCGATAGCTTCGTCGAACGTAAGATCGCCGAGGTCGTTGAATGCAATAACTCGCGGTGCACCCTGCTCGGAGGATTCTTCCTCGCCACTGGGGATAATTACCGAATCGGACATGTATACAAAACGCTTTCTTTAGGTAGTATTCAGGCGCATTTAAACGAAAGAATTAAAATACGCCATTAGCTAGCATAACGAGTTCCACACTCTGAAACGACCGAACGATGGTTAACAGAGGTTTACAATTGGCCAAATTATCAAGAGACCCATGAAGAGACGGGGTTCCATCATTAATTATTTCGCCTCTCCCCAAGAGTCAACTATGTAACAATTCGCAACGAGGGGAACCGACAGTGAAGCAGCCCCTTCCATTGTTTCGACGACAATAGCGGCAACCTCCTCAGCACGATCGATATCTACCTCAACTACGACTTCGTCATGAATCTGCAACACGGTCTTAGCAGGAGTCATAGCAAGCTGCTCATCTAGGTTGACAAGGGCGATCTTGAAGATGTCAGCGGCCAAGCCTTGAATGACGGAGTTCATTGCTTGTCTCTCAGCTGCCTGACGGACCCTAAAGATTGAGCTCGAAAGGTCTGGCATCGGCCTGCGTCGACCATATTCGGTTTCGCTATATCCTCGCTTTGCCGCCAATTCAACGACGTCATCCATGTATTGCCGTAAAGTGGGAAACGCAGCGAAGAAGCTCTTCAAAATACCTTCGGCCTCTTTTACGTCAACGTTCAACCTTTGCGCCAAGCCGTACGCTTCCATCCCATATGCCAAGCCGTACGCTACCATCTTCGCTTTACTACGCTGAGATCCAGTTACATCACTCGTCGGCACCGAAAACACTCTTGATGCAGTAGCTGTGTGGATATCTTGTCCACTCGAGAACGCTTCAAGAAGACCGGGGTCACCGCTCAAATGGGCGATTACACGAAGTTCGATCTGCGAGTAATCTGCGACAATGAGTTTCCGACCTTCGGGTGCGACGAATGCATATCTAAACTTTTTTCCGTCGTCACTTCGGATTGGGATGTTGTGAAGATTCGGATGATCTGATGACAATCTCCCGGTGCGTGCCACCATTTGATTGAATGTAGCGTGGATCCTTCCATCTTCAGCGACTTCAGCAATGAGCGACTCTCCATATGTACTTCTCAACTTCTCGACCTCGCGATAGCGAGAAATCGCCGGGATGATCGGGTGGGAATCTGACAGCTTCTCTAACGTCTGGGCGTCAGTGGAGAATCCAGTCTTAGTCTTTTTGGGCGGCGTAAGCCCAAGATCGACGAAGAGCACCTCGGCAAGTTGCTTAGTGGAATTGACGTTGAACTTCTTGCCAGCCAACTCATGAATCTTCACAGTTAGGGTTGCGACCTCGTTTGTCAACTCTTGAGCAAGATGCTGGAGATAAGGCTTATCGACTGCAACTCCAACTGCTTCCATCTTCGCTAGGGCCAAAAGTAAGGGGTTCTCAATTGCGTCGTACAGCCACGTTGCCTTTGTCGCCTCAAGTTCTTTTCGGAGAATGTCAGCGAGCAACAGAGCGGCGACCGACGAATGTGCTAATGAGCGATGGTCGATTTTACCCTGTGAAAAGAGGTCTTGGCCCTGATCTTTGTCCTCTGCACCAAATGCACTCGCATCAATCTCAGTTTCTACGAGATAAGTGGTGAGAACATCACTCTGGCGGTAATGTCCACTATTTGAGTCGACCAAGTAGGAGGCTACGCCTAAGTCAAGGGCAACCTTGGGCAGGCGATGGCCAATCGTTGCTATTCGTCTTAGCAACTCCTTCATCTCGAAGCCAACTAACTCGGCACCTTCGATTGCTTCGAGCAATACTCCCATATCGCCTCTATCGTCTTGCACCTCTATAACGATCGAACTAAACGTGTCGCTACTTAGACGACGGGCAAGAGAAATAGCTGTGATTGGCGAGCGACCGGCCTCCCCCAAGAAAGCAGCTGAAATACCATTTTCAACGCCTCCATCACCTTTAGCCAAAACATCATCTATGGATTTAGCGACCCCGACCTTGATAGAGGTACGCGCAGGGGCAACTGCCGTTGCAGAAGTTCCAATGTACGACCTAGCTGCAGTCGTTCGCGAAGCTAGCCGCTTGGACTCTATAAAGTCAAAGAATTGATTCGCCTTATCCACATCAAATTCGCCAAGTGCTAGGTCACCCATCGAGAGTCCGATCGGAACATCCCTCTTCAGGGGAGTTAGAGCCATATTGAGGCGAAGATTTTCCTCTTCGTCTCGAAGTGCTTGGGCAATCTTTGGTGAAAGTGCGTCAATGTTTGCATATAACGTCTCAACATCTTGATAGGTATTCGCGAACTTTGCCGCGGTCTTTTCGCCTATGCCAGTAACGCCCTTCAAGTTGTCGGAGGGATCACCACGCATTGCAGCTAGAAAGGGATATAGCAACGGAGTGGTACCAACTTTTGCATGGACCGCGGCTTCGTCCATCTTTTGGTAGTCGCTTACCCCTCGCCTGTTGTAGAGCACCCAAATTGATGGATCTCTAACTAACTGAAAGGAGTCACGGTCTCCTGTAACGACGACCACTTCAAAGTCTTCTGAAGCGCCAAGTTCCGCCAACGTAGCAATTACATCGTCTGCCTCAAAGCCAGCGTGAGACACCTTGGGAATAGACAATTGGTCGAGAACAGACTCCATCATCTCCAACTGCGCCAAGAGAGCCGGGTGAGTTGGAGGTCGGTGACCCTTGTATTTGTCGTTCAGTTCATCACGGAAGGTTGGTTCAAATCGATCTAACGCTACAGCGAAGTGGCTCGGCTGAAACTCTTCGAGAAGGCCATCGAGCATGGAGACGAATCCGTAGAGCGAGTTAGTCGCGAAGCCATTCGAATTTGTCATCGACTCTGGTGGAATCGCAAAGAAAGCTCGAAATGCGAGGCTGAAACCGTCGACGACGACGAGGCGACCGGACAATAGGTACTCCTAAAAGTGGGTAAGCCATTTACTTACGAAATAAACCTACCCGCAAAATTATGCGTCAGAACCGTCCGCCTCCGGCGTGATTTCGCCATCGATAATCCCCTGAGCGATAATGCTCATGCGACTTCGTGTATCCATCGCGCGCCTTTGTATAAACGCAAAGGCTTCTGGTTCCGAGAGATCGTACTTCTCCATGAGCTTGCCTTTAGCTCTGTCCAAAATCTTACGAAGTTCGAGCTGCGTAGTCAACGTCTGGCTCTTATCCTCAAGATTCGCAATCTCTTCCTCGAGGGCTCTTGCTTGGGCAAAGCGGGCGACAGAAATCTCAATTGCGGGCACTAGGTCAGCAGGTTGAAATGGCTTGACCAGATAGGCCTGCGCACCGGCATCCCGGGCTTGCTCGACTAATGCCCTCTGCGAAAAAGCTGTAAGGATGATAACCGGACAGATCCGCTCCTTGTCGATCGTTGCGGCGGCCTCTAGCCCGTCCATGATCGGCATTTTGACGTCGAATATAGCTAGATCAGGGCGTTCGATCCGGACTCTCTCCAGACCTTCCTGTCCATTCGCGCAAGCTGCAACGACCTCATAGCCGAGCTCTTCGAGAGCCTCTTTTAGGTCAAGGCGAATGATTGCTTCGTCTTCAGCTATTACAACACGAGTCAAGAATGTCTCCTATCGAGGTGACGCAATAGATCGTTTAGCACTAAGCGTAACGCCTAGAACTTTAGCGAAGTTGCGGGCGATAAAACATAGGATACTAGTCGCAAGGTCTCGCAAACGGCGTACCAACGCCCCGCAGGACAAGCGGTGTCATCGGCAACCGCGCCGATAACTTGATTGGAGTAATGTTGGAACTCGTATATGGCCAGCCACTATGGGTAGCGTCTACCAACTTCTGGGTCGTAAGATCGTCGATAAACGCCCGCGAAGTGGTAATCGTCGACCTACCCCCTGATCCCAATGCTGTCATTGACTTCTTGGCACGTGAAGGGCTCAAGGCAGTTGCGATCGTGGCTACTCATGGTCACATCGACCACATCGGAGGAGTTCCTACATTCGTAGAAGATCCATCAAATCTCGACGGCACCATGCACCAGCGGGTCGAACTAAAGATTCATCGTGATGACGCTCACTACGTTAAAGCTCCACTGGATAACTCCTCGAGCCTGGGACAACTTTTAGTGGAGGCAGGGCTATCCACGAAAGAGCCCGAACTCATCGAGTACATAGATGACGACGTTACATTCGGATCTGCTGACGTAACCTTCAAGGCAATTCACACTCCAGGACACACTCCAGGATCTACGTGCTTCTTGGTCGACTTAGAAGGTTACCCCCAACTTCTCTTCAGTGGCGACCACCTCTTCAAAGGCAGTATTGGACGAACGGACTTGGAGGGTGGGTCGTTCACGAAGCTCAGGGATTCAATGGTCGACAAGATTTTGCCTCTCAGCGACGAAGTCTTCGTTCTTCCTGGCCACGGCGGAACGACAACGATTGGCGACGAACGTCGAACCAACCCGTTTATCGCCGAGTTTCTAAGCTGAGTTAGCCGGTCACCTACAGCTACTTAGCTCGTATAACTTCCGATCAATCTACTTTGGTGATTTGACCATCTTCAATTCGACATCGCGTTGAGACATATTCGCGATTCGGAACAAATGCTCCCGAAAGCCCCACTCCTCCAATTACTTTCAGAGTTCCAACTCCAGCCACAACAGAGGGCAGCAACGGCGCGGAAAAATAATCTACATCCGGTCCGAGGTCACTAGCTTCACCATCAGGAAAGATCGTTGTCAAAACTGCTATCAATCGTCGTAGAACGGGCAGGTCATACATACCGCCCATGTAGAAGTGACCAAATGTATTCGTTCCACTTCGACCAGCCGAAAGGCGTTCAAGAGCATTTACCAACCTAGATACGGAGTCGAAACGATGGGGCTTTACGACAGCTATGTCGAATAGACCTGCGTTATCGAAGTCAACCAGGCGCGCCTCATCTACCAACGACTCATCGAATGCGACTTTATACTGCCGATCTCGAAAAATTCTCAGACCTTCTTCAACGGTCTTCACTCCATACGGTGCCTCTAAAAATTTGATCGGCTCATCTGAAAGTGCAGCAAGAACCGCAGTACTTGGCGCCGACTCATTGAAGTCGACCACCACGTCTATTGAGTTTGGAACATCACGTACGAAGGTGCTGAGCTGACTTAGCCAACTGGGATCTTCACAAACTTTTGCATCGACTTTAATTTTCACACGCCGATACCTAGATACATCTATGAAATCGGGAACAACGACGGTGAAGTCACCGATGGAGGTTCCGTGTGGTGCAACATTGAAGTCACTAACTCCCACTTTGCGATCGAGGTTTACGATTCGTTCTCTTAGAACTACTGAAGGATCGCTTTCGCTAAACCAGTTCAAGATTGACCCAAACGGACCAAGACGAGACAGCCTTCCATTTAGATCTGCGAGAGCTGTGTCAATCGCAAACTTGGCTGATGACCAACCTCGCACACTATCGATAGTAGAGCGATACATTTCGAAATCGAAGCTTGAACCTGGCTTGAACTTTCTCGAAAGCTCCGCCAAGAGATCCAAGAGCACTGACTGGGCAGCATCTAGAAACTGCTCCTCATAGAGCGGCTTTACTAAGGGTGATAGCTCGCCAAAGCCCGCATCGGCACCATACCTGGCTACGACTACAACCGCTTCTTTAAAGCGGTTAGGCGATACCGTCGACCGGTGATGATCAAAAAGGGGCAAGGCACATCGGACTACGTCAAACGACTCGGGGAAAACCCCTGAAAACTCCATGAATCGCCGCAACTTTCAATTGATGATTGTTAAAGAACGAGTTATGAAACAAATGTCAAAATAACCTACCGAAAGACTATTTGCAATGGGAAATTAAATGACGGTAATAAATTTTACGGGCACGAAAAGTCCGTGTGAAATAAACTTTATACTCAACTTTCATGAGTTGGTAGACAAAAAACATACGTCTTGTTTACCTGTAGTTAAACATGGCTCTATAGGTTCATTCCTGCGCTTTGATTTTTGGAGTGAGAGGTGCACGAGGGGCATATGTTACACGATACGCCTAGTTTCGATGGAGATGTAAAAAAGTTGGACGAAGGATCGCTTACGCAATCTGAGAACGCCGTTCTCTCTGTACGTCACCTCGAAATTGGTTTCCATGCCAAAAAAGTCATACGCGATATAAACCTCGACATGCCTAGAGGCCACGTCGTAGCGCTGATCGGACCTACTGGTTCAGGAAAGACCACATTTCTCCGCTCCGTCAATCGCCTGAATGACAAGATCTCGGGATTTTGGACGAAGGGCTCCATCTCCCTACAAGGTGAAGAGTTGCTTTCTAAGGATACAGACCTCCTAGAGCTCCGCCGCAAGGTCGGAATGCTATTCCAGCGGCCAAATCCGTTCCCAATGTCGATCAAGGAAAATGTCCTAGCCGGCGTCAAAGCACACCGACTCGCACCGAAAAGTCAGCACGATGAAATCGTGCGCGAAAATTTAGAGAAGGTTGGCCTATGGAAGGCCGTACAAGACCGACTCAATGACTCCCCATTCCGCCTATCCGGCGGACAACAGCAATTGCTCTGTCTAGCTCGGAGCCTTGCTGTACAACCAGAAGTCCTGCTGCTCGATGAACCCACATCAGCACTGGATCCGATCTCGGTAGAGGCAGTAGAAAACCTACTGAGAAAACTCGTACCCGAGATCACATTCATTGTTGTGACCCACTCCCTTGCGCAAGCGAGGAGAATATCGGATCACACAATGTTTTTCTACGACGGCAAATTGATGGAGTCGGGAGAGACCGAAAATATCTTCACCGATCCTCAGATGCCGGAGACTCAATACTATATTTCGGGTCGCATGGGTTAGTGACCGAAGTAAAACTCCCGTCCCATTAATGAAAGGAAACGGCATGTCGCCGAAGAAACCACTAGCGCTGGCTGGAATGTTTTTGTCAGCCGGGCTAGTCGCATCCGCATGTGGTAGTTCAACCTCTTCAAGTTCAACTACAGTTACCACGGGCGCAGTTGCGACTACCCAAGCTACGACGACTACTGCTCCAAGCTTTGCTGCAACCGAGACACCTCCTACAGCGTCAGTTGCCTTGCAAGAAACAGGGTCTACCCTACTTTATCCGCTATTCAACCTGTGGGCACCTGACTATCAAAAGGCTTACAGCAATATCACCATCACGACCGCTGGAACTGGCTCTGGTACAGGTATCGCAGACGCTTCAGCAGGAACTGTAGACATCGGCGCTTCCGACGCCTATCTGTCGCAGACACAGGTAGCTAAGACCCCAACGCTACTAAACATTCCTCTTGCCATTTCGGCTCAGGAGATCGTCACCAACATAACGGGTCTATCTGGAACGCTTGATCTTTCAGGATCGGTGATTTCACAGATCTACCAGGGTAAGATCAGCTTCTGGGACGACGCAGCCATCAAGGCTCTCAATCCATCGCTGACTCTTCCTCACCTTGCTATCGTTCCAGTACACCGCTCTGACGGCTCGGGTGATACCTTCATCTTCACCCAATACCTCTCCAAGGCCGACCCAAATGGCTGGGGTGCCAACGTTTCGTACGGTACAACAGTCGCCTGGCCGAGCGTCTCAAGTGCTTTGACCGCTAACGGCAACGGTGGAATGGTAACAACTTGTGGTGCAACCCCTGGCTGTATCGCCTATGTAGGTATCTCCTTTGCCCAGCAGGCAACTGCTGCAAAGCTCGCAGTAGCAGCAATTTCAAACGCTGCTGGCAAGTACCTAACGCCAAGTGCCGCTGGTATCCTCGCTGATTCTCAGAGCTTCATTAGCCAAGTACCAACGAATGAGGCGATCTCACTCGTATACGGACCTGGTGCTACTAGCTATCCGATCATCAACTTCGAATATGCGATCGTCAACTCGGCACAGACTGACGCCAACAAGGCCCAGGCAATCCGAGCCCTACTAACTTGGGCAATCGATCCAGCACACGGCAATGCTGCCTCTTACCTTTCTCAGGTAGGATTCC
Source organism: Actinomycetes bacterium (assembly GCA_021826315.1). Lineage (GTDB taxonomy): Bacteria > Actinomycetota > Acidimicrobiia > Acidimicrobiales > Acidimicrobiaceae > Acidithrix. The sequence goes on along the minus strand of JAKAZZ010000002.1, from coordinate 21,240 downwards.
AGCCACTGCCGTCTTCAGTTGCTGGACTTTCCCTTGCGCAGATCAACAAGATCCAAGCAGGTTAGTCAAACTAATAACGAAGGTGCCTAAGCGCCTTAGAAGGCAGCTTGGCAGATGTCAAGCTGCCTTCACTTTTTTCAAACGAGAATCCGGAGACCTGAAGATGTCAATCGTAGAGACGAGCGCCGACGATGCCAAGAATGATGCCACAGGACGCTTTCACCCCAACCTTCTTGGCAGGCGTACGCCGATAGCCATAATTTCAGCGATAGCCACAACGGTTCCCGCAATAGCAGTCATAGCCGTACTCTTGGTTCTACTTTCCAAAGCTCTCCCCGCCATCAAATACAACGGCGTTCACTTCCTCACCTCAACAGCGTGGAACCCAGGTAACTTCTACGCGAATCCAGTCGTTACCAACGGCGTCGAGCACCCAATCTTGGCCAAGTACGGCGTATGGCCCCTTCTGGCTGGAACTCTGGAATCATCGATCATTGCCCTAATCTTCGCCCTTCCACTATCAGTCGGAGCAGCATTTATTGTCGCCAAAAAACTTCCACCGAGACTCCGTTCAATTGCTAGTACGTTCCTAGAACTCCTCGCAGGCATCCCAAGCGTTATCTTCGGCCTCTGGGGCGCGCTCACGCTTGGCCCAATTCTCTCAAAGCACATCTACCCCTTCTTTGCACACCACGCACCAAACATCATCTTCTTTCGACTCTTTCGGGGAAATACAGGAAACGGCGAAGGGCTCCTTACTTCGGCCCTAGTCCTTGGAATCATGGTCATACCGATTATCGCATCGACGACTCGCGACCTAATTACAGCAGTACCGCGTCTCACTGAAGAGGGAGCGGCTGCACTGGGATTCACGGAGTGGGAAATCACTCGAAAGGTAACATTTCCTTGGATTTCAGCTGGGGTCATTGGCGCCACGGTCCTTGGATTTGCTCGCGCTCTGGGAGAGACGATGGCAGTTGCCATGGTCTCGGGTGCCGTTCTCGGCACTGTGCCCCATACCATCTACTCAACCTATTCAACAATCGCCGCTGCGATAGTCACCCAGCTTGACTCAGCGCTTACGGATGCGACTGGCCTAGCAGTAGAGACACTCGCCGAGGCAGCGCTAATTCTGATGGCGGTCACACTCCTCGCCAACGTAGCTGCGCGTTACCTGGTGAAGCGCGTCTCATCAACTTCGCTTCCCATAGGAAAGGGACTCTAATGTCTTACCAAATCAGCAATCACAAGAAACGCTCCACCTCGCGCCGCTTGGCAAACGGCGTTGTGCTTACTCTCAGTTCAATCGCGTTGCTCGCCGTCATTGCTCCTTCGATTTGGATCGTTTTTCAAATTCTCCACAAAGCGCTTCCGCACTTTGGCCTTTCGGTGCTTACAAAGAGTGGAGTTGGCCTAGACGGAGGCTTGAAGAACGAAATCATCGGCACCGCCGTGATCTCAATCGGCGTCGTTATCGTAGCCGGAAGCATAGGGATACTGTCAGGGATCTACCTTGCGCAATATGCCAAAGGGCGCTTCGCCTCAATTCTGAGGGCGGCGTCAGATATCCTCGCGGGTATTCCATCGATCGTCTTAGGTTACGTCGGATATTCGGCACTCGTTGTCGGATTCCACTGGGGATTCTCTCTTGGAGCTGGAGTCATAACACTTTCCGTACTTGTAATGCCTTACATTGCAAAGACGACAGAAGTAGCCCTCCGTCAAGTTCCCATCAACTACATCGAAGGTGCTGAGGCTCTGGGATTCAAGCCAACCCGCATTCTCTCGCGTATTACATTGAAGACCGCACTTCCAGGAATCACAACCGGGCTTATAGTTGCCATGGCAATATCGGTTGGAGAGACCGCGCCTCTTCTCTACACCGCTGGCTATTCGCAGAATCTTCCAAAGCTGACGATAACGCACTCCCCCCTTGGATATCTGACCTATGCCGTCTGGACCTTCTACAATCAGCCAAATAAGACAGCATTGCAACTCTCTTACGATGCTGGCATGGTGATAATGGTACTGATCCTTCTGCTAATTGGGATCTCCCGCATAATCGTTGCGCAGACGCAAAGACACGCTGAGACCCGCCGCTAGGAAGAACGATGCTTCAAGAAGGCAAGGTAGTGGATGCCTTCCGGTGAAATAAAAAGAGATGCTCTGAAAAACTTTCAGAGCATCTCTTTTTTTGCTCTTTTCAAAACGCTACGGTATGCGGTAAAGTTCAATGGCGCACGCTTTACATCGAAAATGCGGTACCAAACGAACCAAAAACTATTTTGTTAAATTCGTTGTAGTCAGTCGAGACCGCTATCGACTCGAGGGTACCTTCACTGAAGATATCCCAGTAATCATCAGCGTCGGTGAGGTCTTGGCAGATCTCGACACCTTGCTTGCTGTTCTTGAGATCTCGGCCAAGATTGGGGTTCTGGGAGACCTGGGTCTTGTAGACCAAACGACAGATGCTCTTTGCGACGTTAGGAGGGACGTCCACAAACTCCACTCCCAATGTGCCATCAGGAAAGTTTGATTTAACGACGCTATTCAATCCAACTGCAGATCCATCAATCAGGAAAGAGATCTTGAGTTGCTGGCCGACCTTCACATTCTCCCGGGAACGAATACGCATACCGCCTTGAGAGATATCGATAGCAACGGTCGTGAAGTTTGATCGGGCTTTACCAGCTTCCATTGCAAAGACGGAAATTCCAAGAACGGTCGGGACTCTAACGTACTCACGCCTTTGTAGAACCGCTCCAGGATTCAAAAGGACCGCTTCGAACGCACGGTACCCAGAAACATCAGCTGCAGAAAATGTCACGGGGGCAGCAAAAAGGCCGAACTTTATCCTTCGGTAGATGACACCATTCGTACCGGCCAAAGGAGGCTGACCACCATCCATAATTATCCGAGCGGATCTACCAGCTAAGTACATGAGTGTGGCAGCGCGCGCGGTCGCTGGAAGTACGAATGCCGCCTCACCATAACGGGAGCTTGTAGAGGTGTCAACGAAGATACGTGTTCCGTCACGCAAGAGAGACAATGGAAAACCCCCGTTATTTGCTTATGCCTTTAGGCAATATTCAAATTGCCAATCTAAAGCCATTATCGTCACGACGAAAAAGTTACTTTAAGACATTTGGGGCTGAAAAAGATTTTTTCCCATGACGATTTAATGGAACCAACAAGCGGGGAAAACGATCGTTTAGAGGAAGTCAATTATGGCGAGGGACTAAATCCGTACTTCCATCAAAAGTGCAAGCGACAAAAAGTATGGAATGAGCTTTGAGTACCCGGGGCGGGATTCGAACCCGCACGCCCTCGCGAGCAAAGGATTTTGAGTCCTCCGTGTCTACCATTCCACCACCCGGGCAAGCTTTATAAAGCATATATCGAACTCGAAGTTGGTCGACTCAGAAACGATAAGTGAATTTTCTTTTATTCTCCGACATATTCATGTAACCTGTAATGGCAAGTTATAGTCAATATAACTTCAAGGCTTTCTTGCGACCAACAACCGGTGACCTTCTAAAGGCATCGAAAAAAGTCGGCTCGATTAAGAACTCGACGTTTCGATCAACGTTTGACCGAAAGGTAATAAATTGATTGCTTTCACCTTCCCAGGACAGGGTTCGCAAAAGGCAGGAATGGGGCTGCCATGGCTCGATCATCCCAGTTGGGAGGTTATTGAAGAGGCCTCCGAAGCTACTGGGCGAAACATAGCTGAACTGCTTACGTCTGCCGACCAAGAGATGCTATCGCAAACTAGAAATACACAGCTAGTTACGTACGCCATGTCAATGCTGGTTCTCGATGCAGTAGAACGTATCGGCGTCTCGCCATCGATTTGCGCGGGTCACTCACTCGGCGAATACTGTGCCCTCGTCGCAGCGGGATCACTTCCATTTGATACCGGCGCAAAGTTGGTAGCTGAGCGAGCTGAAGCAATGCAAATTGCAGCACAACAAAACCCAGGCGGAATGGCAGCTCTCCTTGGCATCGACGACGACGGAGCTGAAAAGGCTTGCGACGAAGCTGGCGGCGATGTGTGGGTTGCAAACTACAACGCGCCTGGTCAAGTCGTACTATCCGGAGCGAAAGATGCTCTCGGAAAGGCAATTGAAATTGCGAAGAACTTAGGGGCAAAGAGGGCGATGATTCTCCCCGTAAATGGCGCATTCCATACGCCGTACATGGAGAACGCGCGGCAACGACTTCGTCGTGCGATACTCGAGTCTCGCTTCTATGACGCGGAAATTCCGGTTATAGCAAACGTCGACGCGTTTCCTTATCGACGTGCAGCCGATTGGATCCGCCTACTAGCCCAACAACTTACCTCACCCGTAATGTGGACCCGGTCGCTAAATCGTCTCCGTGACCAAGGTACCTCTCTGTTAGTAGAGATCGGACCTGGGAACGTATTAACAGGTCTCGCAAAGCGTACGACACCGGACATTCGGGCTATCTCTATTCAAACTCCAGACGACCTGGACAAGCTGATCATGGCGGTCGAAGAGAGTGCGACCATACACATACCTTCAGAAATTCGCGGCGGGGAACACCTTTATGCCTTCGAACGCATCGTTGTTTCACCCGCGGCAGGTGTCTTTACTTCGTCGTCAAATGTACATCTCAAAGACAAAGTGAGAGTCGGAGATGCCCTCGGTGAAGTTTCAGGCGAACAGGTGCGATCCGCATTTGAAGGTCATGTCAGCGGTTATCTCGCAGCTGATGGAGAAAGAGTAATTATAGGACAACCAGTTGCATGGTTGCGAACGAAATTGGAAGGCTAAGTGACCTACGGTTCAAAGATTACGGGATGGGGTACTGCTCTACCCGAGAAGATTGTTACGAACGCTGACTTTGAGGCCCGGCTTGATACAAACGATGCCTGGATCACCGAGCGTACCGGCATCAAGGAGAGGCGTTTCGGCGGTACAACTTCATCACTGGCAGTCGAAGCAGGTCGCAATGCGATAAAGAGCGCTGGTCTTTCGCCAGAAGATATTGACCTCCTCATCCTCTCCACTACCACCCCTGATCAGACTGTTCCAGCGACGGCTTCCGTCGTTCAAGCAGAATTGGGGCTGAGGTGCGGTGGATTCGACATCAACGCTGCTTGCGCAGGCTTCGTATATGCCATGGTCGTAGCCAACTCGATGATTACAACCGGCCTTAAGAGAATCCTCGTTATAGGATCCGACACTCTAAGCAAGATCACCGACCAAGAGGATCGTTCCACCGCGGTATTGTTCGCAGATGGCGCCGGCGCGATTGTGATGGAGCAAACATCTGCAGATGAGAATGCCTTCTTCGGGTGGGATCTAGGACTCGACGGCTCGCTCGTTCCAATTCTCTACTGCGACCACGGCGACTACCTCAAAATGGAGGGGCGCGAAGTATTCAAAAAGGCAGTCCTCTCTATGGTTTCATCGGCGAAGAACGCAATGGAACGCTCCGGGGTAACCGCAGATCAGATATCGTTAGTAGTTCCCCATCAAGCAAACCTTAGGATTATCGAAGCTGCGCTTAAACGCCTCGAAATACCCATCGAAAAGGCGGCAATCGTCTTGCACAAGACGGGAAATACATCTTCGGGATCAATTCCTCTAGCACTCGGCGGTGCCGCCGACGACGGAAGGCTAAAGGACGGAGACTACGTACTCTTCTGTGGCTTCGGTGCAGGAATGACATGGTCTGCGGCGGTCATAAAGTGGGTATCGCAGTAAATGACGTCAAGGGTCGCATTCATTACCGGTGGTTCCACGGGGATTGGTCAAGCGTGCACGCTTGATCTCCTCGAGGCGGGCCACAAGGTTGCAGTAACTTTTCGATCGCGGCGCATCGATCCGGAGATTTCACAAAAGTGGGGAGATCAACTCCTTGAAGTCTCCTGCGATGTTGCTAGCTCAGAGTCAATCGATGCAGCCATAAAAGTGGTTGAAGAAAAGTTTGGTCCAATCGAGATACTGGTTGTAAACGCTGGCATGACCGCTGACACGCTCCTTCTTCGAATGGACGAAGAGCAATTCGACAAAGTTATCGACACGAATTTAAAGGGCGCCTTCCTCCTTACTAAGCGCGTGTTACCACAGATGGTACGTGGTCGCTGGGGTCGAATAATCTATATGTCTTCGGTAATTGCTGGCATGGGTGCTCCAGGTCAGGCCAACTATGCCGCATCAAAAGCGGGACTTATTGGCTTTGCAAGATCCGTGGCCCGTGAAGTCGCCACACGAAACATAACAGCAAACGTGATCGCTCCAGGGGCAGTCGCAACGGCCATGACAGAAGGCCTCACCGAAAAGCGTATGGAGGAGATGGTGGGGGCAATTCCTATGCGAAGAATGGCTCAACCATCTGATATTTCTGGAATTGTCGACTTCCTATCGTCAGATAGGGCAAATTACATAACAGGAACCCTAATTCCGGTCGATGGTGGCCTCTCTATGGGGTTCTAGTCGGCAATGAAATTCGACTAGCATTTACCCGGTTACGTAATTGAATATTTTTAATTGCGTATGAGTTAGGCCAAGCGATTGGCCATTAGTTACGAGAAAAGGATACAAATGGACGACGCAGCGTTGTTTGATCAGTTTAAGGCATGTGCCGTAAAGGTTCTAGGCGTAGACGGCGACAAGGTCGTTCTTGAGGCAAACTTTGCTGACGACCTAGACGCCGACAGCCTCGACATCGTGGAGCTCGTTATGGAGCTCGAAGACTCCTTTTCTATCAAAGTAGATGAATCAGAACTCGAAGGCGTCGACACCGTTGGTGCAGCCTTCGACCTTGTAAAGGGCAAGGTTGCATGAAATTAGGTTGGTCCGCTGATGGTGAAGCAATTGAATCACCATTTCAGGTTGCAATTACTGGCGTTGGCGTCCTCTCGTCGGTTGGTATAGGAAAAGATGCTTTTTGGAGTGGGATTCTTAAGTCCACTTACAGCGGATCCCGCCTCATCGACGACTTTGATCCGTCCCAGTTCATGAACGTCAAAGAAGCTCGACGAGCAGATCGCTACAACCAACTTGGATTAGCCGCTTCCATGCTGGCCATGGAAGACGCCGGCAATCCAGAGGTAAATCCAGCGAAGGCTGGTGTATGGATGGGCACTGGCGTTGGTGGCCTCACCACACTTGAGGCACAGATATTGATCTGCCACGGCCGCGGTCCAGACCGCGTGTCGCCTTTCTTAGTGCCAATGATGATGGCGAACTCCAATGCAGCCACCATTTCGATGAAGTTTGGCTTTACGAACACGTGCCAAACGACCGCCACGGCATGCGCTGCTGGAACTCAAGCGATTGGTAACGCTGCACGTGAGATCTCGTCTGGACGAGCGACCATCATGCTCGCAGGTGGTGCTGAGGTTGCGACGACGCCAACGGCTATCGCTGGCTTCGATAACATGACCGCGGCTTCACCGACGGCTACTTCTCGCCCGTTCGATGCCGAACGTAATGGCTTTGTTATGGCTGAAGGGGCAGCGGTTGTTGTTCTAGAAGAGCTTGGCCATGCACTCGCCCGAGGTGCTCACATCTACGCAATCGTGGCCGGCTACGGCTCCAATGCAGACGCGCATCACATCACTGCACCAGCACCGCACGGAGCAGGAGCTATTGCTTGCATGGAGGCAGCTCTTGAAGATGCCGGACTATCTCCTAACGACATAGCTCACGTAAATGCCCACGGCACGTCGACGCCATTAAACGACAAAGGCGAAGCGGAAGCAATCGATAAGCTCTTCGGCGCCACTCGACCACCCGTTACTTCAATCAAGGGCGCGCTTGGCCACTCCCTCGGAGCTGCTGGCGCAATCGAAGCCGTTGCCGCGTGTCTAACCTTTGAAACCGGCATCATTCCTCCTACAGCAAATACCGTCAACATCGATCCAGAGATGAACATCGATGTAGTAATCGGGGAGCCTCGCAAACTCGGCACAGGAGCGATCATCTCGAACTCGTTCGGATTCGGTGGCCACAACGGCTCCTTGGTATTTACAAAGCCGTAAATTCACACCAGTCCACGGCTGAGAAATTGGCATAATTACGCAAAAGAGAGAGGGCACGACACGTGCCCTCTCTCTTTTGGGCTTCAACGAGGGCATAATAAAGACACTAGCTACGTTAACGACATCGAAACGTAACTTTGTTACTCTTATGCATACGGACAGGCTTGGACGAGTGGACATCGATTTGAATAGCGCAAACGCCTTTGATGACAGTAAGGTTGGCTCCTTCACAGAGGTAGGACCCTGGATAGTCGACCCCTCAAAGATCCTATGGCTGCCACAGGTGGACTCTTTACGTCAAAGAAATGCCGCCTCGATACCCAAGTTGATAAAGCGACAGCTACTACCCCCTGGTGCGAGAGTAGTCAAGGTGGGATGGCACCTCGGTAAGGCCCTTGCTATGTGGAGGTTCGTCGAAAGACCTAAAGGCAATCCAACTTCACGCGAAGGTCTATCAAAACGACTAAAGATCGCCTTCGAAATCTTAGGGCCAACTTACGTCAAGCTTGGACAAATCATCTCTTCCGGAGAGGGGATATTCCCCACTGAACTAGTAACTGAATTCAAAGAACTGAGAGATAAGGTCACACCCGAACCATTCGACAAGGTGAGGAAGACTATTGAGCAAGATTTAGGCGCAACGATTGAAGAGGTATTTTCTTCCTTCAATCCAGTAGCAATAGCTTCGGCTTCGATCGCCCAGGTTTATTTAGCAACCCTTCGAACCGGCGAAGAGGTCGTAGTAAAGGTACAGAGAAGCACAGTTGCTGAGTTCGTAAAGCGCGATCTCGCAGCCATGGCGTGGTTCTCACCGGCTCTAGTTGGGCGGATACCAGTAGCAGCACTAGCAAACCCACCGGCCCTAGTTGATCTATTCGCCGAGACGATCGTTGAAGAGCTTGACTTCCGGCTCGAAGCGGCAAATATGCTCGACATCGCACGAATTCTTGCCGAAACTGACCAACGATCTATCGTTGTTCCGCGTCCACACCCTCGGTATGTGACCAAGCGAGTGATGGTAATGCAGCGACTACAAGGATTTTCTTGGGATGACGCCGAGGGAATGCGGAACGCTGGAATCGACACCTCCAAGGTCCTTCGCGCGGCTCTAGTTGCATTCATGGAGGGTGCAATACTCTACGGCGTCTTTCATGGAGATCTCCACGGTGGAAATCTTATGGTTCAAGAAGACGGCAAGGTGGCACTTCTTGACTACGGAATTACCGGACGACTCGGAGAGTTCAAGCGCCTAGCATTCCTAAGGCTCTTGATGGGCGGGACGATAAACGACATCAAGATGCAGACATCAGCTCTTCGAGATTTAGGAGCACTGCCACAAGATACAGACATTGAAGCAGTAATTAGCGACTTAGGTTTGGACAAGCCAGCCAAGGACCCAACTACAATGTCGCCGGATGAATTGACTAAAGAGATACGCGAGCTTACAAAGGCGCTTTTAGGCTATGGCGCTCGACTTCCAAAAGAGCTCATGCTATTTATCAAGAACATGATCTTCCTAGACGCTTCCCTTTCACGCCTTGCGCCTGACGTCGACCTCTTCGCTGAGATCATGTACCTGGCAACTTACTTTACAAGTAAGCATGGGGCTCGCATCGCAGCCGAGGTAGGCATCGATCCTCGCGAACGTGCAGTCGACTTAGATGGAGTCCGAGGAAGTCTTGGACTTGACGCTGAGACAGAGGCAATAACCTACCGCGAGCTTCGCCAACGACGAGAGACCATTAGAACCCGGATGGAAGAGAACGCTAGACGAAACTCGAAGCGCGCCGAAAATAGATCAGCCCTTTCAAAGATCACCAAATCAACCTCCAAGGCACTCCGTAGTGCTACCAGTGTCGCCCAAAAGCTAACAAAAAAGTAGAACCTAGGAGCAAAGGTTACAAGTGAAGTACCATTTAGTTAAGCCAAGGCTTGTCCCTAGCGAACATAGATACCACTCTCGACGAAGTAACCTTTAAGTTACTACTTCGGTCTTGAGGAGACGAGTTCCTTGCACATGAATATGAACATGGGTCTACTGACCCTTCACGCGGGATTCTTCGTAAAGTACGTTATCGAGGGGTGGTCTTTAGGCTTCCCTACCTCATTTCTTGCGATCTTTATACCGGTAATTCTCTACGTTCGAGGATTCACTCGGGTAAGTGAGAAGGAGCACGGTCGTCCGATCATGTTCGCTGGTGGAATGGTAATCCTTGCCATTCCGCTCAACTCGCCAATGATGTTCTGGTCGATGGCCTATCTGTGGGTTCACGCTCTCATTCACGTTCTAGTTATGATCGTTGCTCCACCACTTATCGCGGGTTCAAAGCCGTGGAAGGCGATCTGGGCTGGGATACCGACTTCAATAAAATCTTCAAAAGCCTTCACTGCTACGTCTAAGATCTCGAAGGCTATCTTCACCTTCATATCAGAACCTAGGGTTGCACTTTTATACTTCGTAGCAACAATGTGGAGTTGGTTTATCCCTTCCATGATGAGCTTTGCCCTCTCAAGCCAGCTTGGCATGCAGCTCATGCACTTTACATTCGTAACATCTGGCATGGCATTCTTCATCAACATGGTCGACTCCGATCCCTACGTTAGTAGGGTACCTTCTCCAATAACCAGACTTCTACACATACTGGGTGCTGGGGTAGCGAGTTGGTTTGCCGCAATGTTCCTAGCCTTCTCATCGCCCCTTTACCCTTCTTATGCTGCAACTTCTATCCGAACCCTATCATCGCTTGGTGACCAGCAGATAGCCGCATCTATCATTTGGGTTCTATGCATGGAGCCATTCTTTTACACCGGATACTACAACATCAAACTTTTCTTAGCTCGATCCGACGACGCAGATACTAAGGGCGCCTTCTTCGATCCTTTCAAACCTTGGATCAAGAACCAAACAAAGGCGTAGTTAAAGTGCATTTGGCAATGGCCTAAGGACGATGTAGTGTCGAAGATTGGAAGGAGACGCATCAAGTGAAGATGAACCAAGTTGCCGATCCGTACTCTCTTAGCTTTTTAGTTACCGGATGGCAATGGGGACCGTTCCCCTTGTTGGTATTTTTATTCTCGATTTCGGCGATCTATCTGTACCTGAAGGGTTACAAGATACAACGCGCCAAGAACCACCGCTGGCCATTTGGAAGAGTGGTGTCATTCATTGCTGGAATTCTATCGCTTGACATTGCGCTACAAAGTTCGATCGCCTACCTGGTTAACGTCAGCTTTGTAGCACACATTATTCAACATCTACTACTGATGATTGCTGCGCCGGCCCTACTTGCGCTTTCGAACCCTTCAACAATGATCCTTCAGACTGCTCCCAAGAAGTACCGCCAACTTTGGTCTAGGGTCCTTCGCTCACCGATCTTTGTAGCATTTACAAATCCCATTACGACTTGGTTCACCTACTACGGCCTTATGTGGGGCTTTTACAATTCATCCCTAATAAAGACCGCCATGGATCAGATGTTCATAATGGACATCTTCAATGTGGCTTTCTTCTTCGCATCGACCTGTTTTTGGTGGCCGCTCATCTCAAAAGATCCAATTACTCACTTCAAGATGAACTACGGCTTCAAACTCCTAACGCTCGCTATCGGCGTGCCCTTTGAATCATTCCTAGGCGTTGCGATAATGAGCCGCAAGACAACCTTGGCTCCAATGTATAGCCTTTCGCAGATTCACGCGGGAGGCGAACTGCTCTGGATAATCAGCGAGGTCGTGATCTTCGTTGGAATAGTGCCTATATTCATTGAGTGGATTCGCGCCGAAGAACGCAAAGCTCGACGCATCGACCGAGAGCTTTACGGCTCATCGGTTGTGGCTGACGATTCAATAAGCGGCTAGGTCCTTAGGCTCACTAAAAGTTTGGCACTTGCGGGCGACGACGTGCGTGCATATGCTTATGGTCCGGAATTTGCCGCATGACCTCATCAATGAAGAAAGGGGCCTCACCAAAGTATTCCTTTGCCTCACGAGCCAAAATCTGCCTCATAGTCACAGCTTCATCTTCGTCAATATTGCAACGATGATCTCGAAGGACAATCATTGGAAGGTTACACGAAATGCAAATAGCGACGAAGAGCCTATCGTCTTCAAACAACCATGGAGAGATGCGTGCTTCGCTACACAGCTCACAGTTGCTATCCTTAGCCATCGATCTCGTCCAAACCTTCTCGTAGCGAGGATATAAAGTCGAAGGCTCCTTGAGGGCCACCACCATTAATGAGAAGCTTTACTAAAGCTGAACCCACGATTACTCCGTCTGCTATCGAACCAACGGTATGGGCTTGATCTTTATTTGAGATACCAATACCAACGAGAACAGGGCGATCAGTAACAGCTTTGAGTCTCGTAGCAATCTGAGAGGCACTCTCTTCAAGGGTGCTTCTAACTCCAGTTACTCCCATCAGTCCAATGCCATAGACAAAGCCACGAGATCGACTCGCAATCGTTCTAGCACGCTCCTCAGAGGTAACGGGAGATACGAGCATCACATTGTCTATGTCTTTTGATGCCGCATAGTTAGACCACTCCTCGCTCTCCTCAAGAGGTAGGTCGGGAAAGATGGTGCCACTTACCTTGGCCTCAGATAGCCAACCGCCAAAGCGCTCAATGCCAGCGTGAAAGAGTAGGTTGCAGTAGGTCATCACGACCAGTGGAACGTCAAACGACTCCGAAGAGAGCTCACTCAAGAGAGAGAGCGGCGTAACTCCCCTACCTAGCGCCATAGTTGATGCTGCTTGTATAACTGGCCCATCCATGATCGGATCGGAAAATGGAATTCCGACCTCGATGGCGTCAGCACCGGCGGCGGCAACGTGGTGAAGGGTATCGATCCACTCGGGCGAATATCCCGCGGTTACGTACGGTACCAATATCTTTCGCCCGCCAGACCTAACTTTCCTTAAATGCGTCTCAAGTGAACCGTACGACTCCACAGCTAATTTCCTATTCAAAAAGAGTTGAATTTACTTGAGATAACCTAGTATCTTCGCGACTTGCTCGGAGTCTTTGTCGCCCCGCCCCGACATAGTTAGCAAGATACTTGAGCCTAGAGGGATCTCACGGCCAGCTTCGCGGAAGAGATAGGCGAGGGCGTGGGCTGGCTCTAATGCTGGAATGATTCCCTCACTGCGCGAGCAGCGCTGGAAGGCATCTAGTACCTCTTGATCATTCACCGTGGCATAGGTTGCACGTCCACTTTGCGCGAGGTGAGCGTGTTCTGGGCCGACACCTGGATAGTCAAGGCCCGCTGAAATTGAATGGGCCTCTTCAAGTTGACCAAACTCATCCTGAATAAATTGAGAGCGCATTCCATGGATTACACCTAAGACACCTCTACCGATTGCTGCGCCACCTTCAGGTTCTACGCCTACAATCTTTGAGTCAGTATCGACAAATGCAGTAAATGTTCCAATGGCGTTGGAACCCCCACCAACACAGGCGATGACGTAGTCCGGCGATAATTGATACTCGTCAAGAAGCTGCTGCTTAGCCTCGTCGCCGATGATCCGTTGGAATTGTCGAACCATATAGGGATATGGATGTGGTCCCATCGCTGAGCCAATGCAGTAGTGGGTATCTTCTACACATGCAACCCACTCCCTCATAGCTTCATTGATGGCATCCTTGAGGGTTCGCGAACCGGACTTAACCGCGATGACTTCGGCGCCCAAAAGCTTCATACGAAAGACGTTTAAGGCCTGCCTCTCGGTATCGACTTCACCCATGTAAACAGTGCACTTCAAACCAAGAAGGGCCGCTGCTGTGGCGGTAGCAACTCCATGTTGGCCCGCGCCAGTCTCAGCAATCATGCGGCTCTTTCCCATTCGCTGGGTCAGTAGCGCCTGGCCAATCACGTTATTTATCTTGTGCGAACCGGTGTGGTTGAGGTCCTCTCGCTTGAAGTAGAGATCGACTCCTAGTTCACGCGAAAGATTGTGGCACTTGGTTATGGGTGATGGGCGTCCACCATAACTCCTGAGAATCTCGCGATAGGTTGCCATGAAAACTGGATCTCGCGTAGCATCATTAAAGACGTCTTCGAGTTCAGAGAGGGCTGCCATCAACGACTCAGGGACATATCTGCCACCAAAGGGTCCGAACTTTCCGTCAAAGTCGGCCGCTAAATCAACTTCGTGGTCGACCGTCAAATGCTTTCCTCCCAATCATATGGTGAACCCATTGATTCAACCATTCGGCTTTTAGCTGCAAATTCCGCTTCTACTTTACTCAAAGCAGTAGTCGCTCTTTGGATAAATGACTTCAGAGCAACTGGGTCCTTCTTGCCTAACTTGGCTTCTACCCCTGAGGATACGTCGACCCCAAAGGGCTTGACGATCGAGACCGCCTCTTCGATATTGGAAGGATTAAGGCCTCCCGCCAAAATCAGCGGCTTCGATACAAAACGTGACTCTACGATCGACCAGTCGAAAGCACTCCCCGATCCTGGTTGGGGTGAGTCGAGCAGGAGAGCATCGCAAGGGTACTCTTCGTATTCACCTATAGAGAATGCATCTGCACTCGCGGCCTTGATGACGAAGCTCACCTTGGATCTAACTAGAGCGACGTCGTGCCCGTCTTCGTCACCGTGGAGTTGGGCCCCGCTTAGCCCACAGTCGTAGACAGTCTCGATTACTTTGAGGGGGTTGTCGTTGCGAAATACTCCAATGGTTAGCACTTCGGAGGGGACTCTCTTTACGATGTCTTTTACAATCTCGCGGTCGACTCGTCTAGGCGACTGAGCAAAGACGAAACCAAGGGCGGTAGCGCCTAAAGCTACCGACAGAAGAGCATCGTCCTCATTCGTGATCCCACAGATTTTAATGAACACCTATTGAACCCTACTACCTTCTGATACCCGACGTAACAAACCTGCGGCTCTGGCCTTCGGGGTCTCCTGAAGTAACTAGAGCCTCACCTACGAGCACCGCACTAAAGCCATCTTTGGCGAGGCTGGAAACTTGATCTAACTCCATGATTCCACTTTCGGCAACTGACAGAACCGAGACCGGAATCATCGAACGAAGCGAGCTAGCCAAAGACGTATCGATCGAAAAGTCATGAAGGTTCCTCTGGTTGATGCCAACGATTGAGGCTCCGGCTTCAAGAGCCACCTCGATCTCTTTTGCATCGTGTACTTCCACTAAAGCATCCAACTCTAATTCTTGCGCAAGAGCAAGGTAGTCCTCTAGTTGTATTGGGTCTAAGGCGGCAACGATTAGGAGAACTGCAGATGCTCCCATGATCTTGGCATCGGCGATGTCACGTGGATCGACAGTAAAGTCCTTCCGCAGGATAGGAATATCAACCACAGACCTGACCTCTTTGAGGTCATCAACCGAGCCATGAAAGTGTTCGGTATCGGTCAGTACTGAAAGTGCGGAGGCGCCCCCATCTCTATAGGAGACTGCAATTTCGCTTGGAACAAGGTCGATGTTTAGATCCCCTCGCGAAGGCGATCGCCTCTTGCACTCAGCAATCAGCGAGAGATCATCTGTTCCAATGGCGATAGAGAAACTTGGCGAACGAGGACTTCGCCTCGCGCCTTCCATGAGTTGTTCGAGCTTTCGTTGGTCGTTCCTCGCTCGTTCGAGGTGCCAACCGACAATCCGTTCTAAATAGGTACCTTCTGCAACCACTTTAACCATCTCAAAAGCTACCAGACAACGTCAAGATACCTACAGGATAATCGACCAACGACGATAGTACTAGTCGCATGACCCATTCGAATCCAAGGTCTATGGTCTTTCTATAACAGATCCTTAATAACTATTAGAAATAACATTGTGGAGTTACCATCGATGGAGTTACCGTGGACGAGATAAGTGTGTTGATCGTCGAGGACGATATGGATATCGCGGATCTATTGAATTCGTACCTTAGGAAGGAGGGATTTCGGGCTCTCATTGCTGGAGATGGGGAGAGGGCCAAGGAGATTCTTGACCAACAGAAGATCGCCTTAGCCCTAGTTGACATCGGACTTCCTGGAGCTATTGACGGAATTGGCGTCTTGAGCTACATTCGCTCCACCTCCGACATCCCAGTACTCATAGTCACGGCCAGGGATAGCGAATTAGACCGCATCACCGGTTTCGATGTAGGGGCAGACGACTACATAACCAAGCCCTTTTCCCCTCGGGAGGTAGTCGCACGAGTCAAAGCAATCATCAGACGAAGTTACAAAGAGTCACCTCGACTCGATCGAACGACCCAAATCGGCGACGTGGTCATTGACCTCTCGAGTCACCGGGTGACCAAGGAAGGCAAAGAGGCGACGCTTACCACAAAGGAATTTGAACTCCTTGCGCTATTGGTAGAGAATCGCTTCCTGGCACTCACTCGTGAGCAGATACTAGAGAGCGTGTGGGGCACTGACTTCTTTGGCGACGAAAGAACCATCAACGTTCACATCCGCCAAATACGTAAAAAACTAGGTGAAGACTTTCCAATAGCAACGATATGGGGGATTGGATATCGTTTAGATTGAGGCGCGGAGAGATTTTCATGTTGGCTTTCACCCTCGAAGGAGCATAGATGCGCCGTAGATTCGCCCTTGCCATGTCGAGTGTTTTGATCGTTGCACTCTTCATCGCTGGAATTGGGGTGGCACTCACCTTTCGTTCTCAGGTTCAAAGTCAAAGCGTCCATGAACTTGGAGCAGAAGCTGAGGCACTCGCTGGCCACATCGACGTCACAAGGGGCGCCGTCCTCCAAGTTATAAAGACCGCGGCTTCGCTGAGTGGAGCGGTCGTAGTTCCAGTCAATTCGAGCACATTGACAATTCGTGGAGCACTCCCGGCACCCCTGGTACCACGAATCTTGAACAAGGCCCTCTTCCTAAATGGTGGAGGACAAGCTGGCGTCTATCAGAATGTCGCATACGCTGCAATCTTCGTCGACCAGCACATAAACCAGTTCGTGACGCGACCTTCGATATTGGTGATAACTCGTTCCATACCACCACTTGGTAAATCGATCTCATTTCTCCTTGTCGTTATAGCAGCTGCAACTATCGTCGGTTTAGCCGTAGCAGCGATACTCTCTGCTCGCTTTGCCCGCTATCTCCGCCGATTCGTCAGTGCGACACAGAGAATCAGCGAGGGAAACTTTGAAGCCCGCGTTGAATCCCGTCTCGATCAAATTGAAGAGTTTCAAGACCTCGAAAGAGCCATCAACTCAATGGCAAAACGCCTAGAGGAGGCCCAAGCGAGTCAGAGCCAATTTCTGATCTCGATCTCGCACGATCTAAAGACGCCTCTTACCTCTATCTCAGGCTACGCCGAGGCGATCATTGACGGCGCAATAGATCCAACAAGTGGAGCTAGGAGAATAGAAGGAGCTTCACAGCGCCTTTCTCGACTCATCCAAGACCTGCTAGATCTAGCCAAACTTCAGGCCAACACCTTCTCGCTATCGATCCGCCGCGTCTCATCGACAGAGATAATCGACGCTGCGCTCTCTCACATCGGGCAAAGAGTTGCTGGAAGCGAAGTCAAACTTTCAGTCAACGTTCGCGAAGAGTCGCTCGAAGTTCCACTCGAGATTGACCCCGACCGCCTTATTCAAGTGGTCACAAATATCCTCAATAACGCCTATAAATTTGCCCGAACAAAGGTGTCACTTTCGTCAACTCTCAACGACGCCCACCTCAATATTCGGATTGAAGACGACGGCCCAGGAATTCCAGATTCCATACGGAGTCGCCTCTTCGTCGAGCCAATCGACTCCGGAGACCACCGAGGTAGGGAAGGAGGGAGTGGGTACGGCCTATTGATAGCAGAAAGACTCTCGAAGTCAATGGGGGCTACGATTACCGTTGAGGCAACCTCTTTAGTCGGGACCTCGATTTTGGTTGCGATTCCAATCGCCGACGAGTCGAACTACAGCCTCTGAAGATCCTGCAAATTCCCAGAAAAAAAAGGAGGGGATTACTCAAATTATGAGAGGCGGTAGACCTCAATTAGTTCCCCGCTCTCATTAGCGGCTGTAAGTGGCTTCACTTCATCTTGAATAGCGACGTCTGAACTATGAGCGGCCTGCAACTTCCTTGAGTAGATGCCAAAAAAGAGATAGTCATAGGAGCCGAACTTCTCTTTCAGAGCACTCTTTAGCTCGTCCCGCATGTCAACTGCGAGTAGGTCCATCCCCACCAAAGTCGCCCCAACTTCGGATTCCCCCTGTAAAATTGGCCCCTTTACGGCACTTGTGGAGGCAAAGAGGCCAAGGTTCTTTGGAGCAGTGGCACCTCTCGAGTGGGTACGTTCAACGTACTCCTGTCCAACGTAACAACCCTTAGTAAATGAGACGTAACGATCTATATCGATAAGCGCATTTGGAAAGAGCGCCTCTTGGTAGTCGTGCCCCCTTGCCACATCTCCATTTATCAGTCGAAGTGCAAGCAGCTCACCTTCGTCTAGGGGAAGATCTTCACCGCTTTGTGGACTGATGGCCAACTCAAGGTCGCCATCTAAGTAGAGCGATACATCCGCTATTTCGCCGACTGTGGCTTTGGTTCGAAGAAGAAATCGACGTAGTCTGTTTGCCACCTCTTCAATCGATTGAGATGAGGCAACGACCTCAATACCTCCCTCGATAGGAAATAGGTGCAAGATATCTATGAGCTTTCCATCTGGCTCTAGTAAAAGCCCCTTGGAATAGTCAAACTCTCCTAGCAGATCACAGGTAAGTTGCGAGTGCAAGTAGGTTCGCGCATCAGCGCCTACAACGCTGAAGGACTTAAAGACCCCTTGAGTAATTGCCTGCTCTTTCAAAGAAGCCACACCTTCCGCCTTCAAAGTTCGATTTTGAACACCCTCGCTTTATGAAGGTGTGACAAATCCACTTCAATCATAACCAACGCTACTTTGGCAAGGTCTAGTTCCAAGAACAACCGATATCGGTAAACTTCGTTCCAATGGCCAATGCGAATGACCCATAAGGGCCATAAGTAGGTGACAGAGATTAAATAAACAGAGTCCGGAGGCGCTACGCCGCCGGACTCTTCTACTTTGATTCAAAGCTGCCACAGTTCGAGATCCAACAAATAGTTGGCCGGAGTCACATTTAGCTTCAAAGTGGAGTTACGTATGCCCCCGTGATACCACCATCAACCAAGAAGTTAGATGCCGTCATGAACGAGGCGTCATCCGAGGCCAGAAATGCCACTGCTGCTGCAATCTCATGGGCCTGGCCAAAGCGCCCCATCGGGATATGGACTAGGCGCCTTGCCGCCCTCTCAGGATCTTTCGCAAAGAGTTCAACGAGAAGTGGGGTGCTCACAGGTCCCGGGCTGATCGCGTTGACCCTAACTCCACTTCGAGCAAACTGGACTCCTAGCTCACGAGTCATCGCTAAAACTCCACCCTTCGAGGCGGTATATGAGATCTGTGAAGTTGCCGCACCTAGAGTCGCCACGAAAGAGGCGGTATTTATGATCGATCCCTTGCCGGCCTTTAGCATGTGCGGCAGCACCGCCTTGCAGCAGAGGTAGACCGACTTCAAATTAACGTCTTGGACCCTCTGCCACGCATCGACGGAGGTTTCAAGGATTGAGTCATCATCGGGTGGAGAGATACCAGCGTTGTTAAAGGCGATGTCAATCCTTCCAAATCGCGCCATTACCTGCTCGACCATTGAATTTACACTTGCCTCATCGGCGACGTTAGTCTCAATTGCGACCTGACCATACTCATCTGCAACCCTCGTTGCAGTCGCAATGTCGAGGTCGGCGATCACGACCTTTGCCCCTTCGGAGACGAAGCGCTCAACGGTAGCTTTACCGATACCACTTCCACCCCCGGTTACGATCGCGACTCTATCTTCTAATCTTTTCATCACTTCAAGCTCCTCTTTTAACTATTTCATCTGTCATCGACAGAGGATAAATCTAGATCTCAGTGCTAATAAAAACATTCTTGACCTCGCAGAATGCATTTGGTGCATCCGGGCCAAGCTCACGGCCTAGGCCTGACATCTTGTACCCGCCAAATGGCGTCCAATAACGGACTGATGAGTGTGAATTGACGGACAAGTTTCCACTTTCAACTCCACGCGCCACGCGGAGTCCCTTGCCTAAGTTAGAGGTCCAAATAGACCCCGAAAGGCCATAATCTGAGTCATTTGCCAACTCGATCGCCTCAGCCTCGTCTTTGAAGGTTGAAACGGTTACAACCGGACCAAATACCTCTTCACGGAAGAGCTGATGGTCGCGATCTACACCACCAATGACGGTTGGGGGGTACCAAAAACCGCGTCCATCGGGGATTGAACCCCGGAAGAGGACCAGAGATTCATCGACGTAGCGCTCCACGGACTTGCGGTGAGCAGCCGTAATTAGGGGGCCCATCTCCGAAGAGTCGTGCGAGGGATCTTCGACGCGAAGATTAGAAACTGCCTCTTCAAGGCCAGCCATGAATTCATCGTAAGCCGACTCTTCAACCAAGATGCGACTGCGAGCACAGCAGTCTTGACCTGCATTATCGAAGACGCTGTAGGGTGCGGTAGCAGCAGCTTTGGCAATGTCACTATCGGCAAAAACGATGTTAGCCGACTTTCCTCCGAGCTCCAGAGTCACCCGCTTGATCTGCCTTGCCGCCTTCTGCTGAATTCCTATCCCAACTTCTGTTGATCCAGTAAATACAATCTTGCGAACCAAAGGATCTTCAACTAGGGCCTCACCAACGACTGATCCGGATCCAGTTACAACTTGGAAAACGTCCTCCGGAATGCCTGCTTCGAGGGCTAACTCTGCGATACGCAATGCGGTTAGCGGGGTAACCTCGGCTGGCTTTAGCACAACTGTAGCTCCAGCAGCTAAAGCGGGAGCAAATCCCCATCCTGCAATTGGCATCGGGAAGTTCCACGGAACTATGACGCCCACGACGCCAACAGGCTCCAAGAACGTAATGTCGACACCTCCAGGAACTGGAATCTGATATCCGGTCATTCGCTCTACTGCCCCGGCGTAATAGGTGATCGTGTCGGCTACGTTATTAGCCTCCCACCTTGCATTTGCAATGGTGTGACCCGAATTCGCAACCTCTAATCGCGCCAGTTCCTCATTAGCTTCTCGGACTTTGACTCCAAAGATTCGAAGTAGCTCGGCGCGCTTACCGGGCGCCATCTGCTTCCAGCTTTTAAAGGCGCGCTGGGACCTCTCGATGGCAGCGTGAGCCTCATTTGCAGAAGCCCTCGCGACTTCGGCGACGATC
>JAKAZZ010000037.1 GCA_021826315.1 Actinomycetes bacterium | reverse complement strand
TCCGATCTTCGACTTAGGGCAACAGATAGGTCATGAGCCCGGATTCACTCGACCAGCAGTTGTCGTTTCTGTGAACGTTATTAATAACGGACTAGGTGAACTCGTCTCAGTGGTTCCCATAGCATCGAAGTTCTACGGTCTGCGTAGTCACGTGGAGTTAGATCCTGAAGCCTCGGGTCTCGGCCATGTTTCATATACCCGTTGTGACCAAATCCGTACAATATCCACACGCAGGCTTTCCGCTCGGCGTGGAGAAGCTTCACAAGATGAAATTCAGGACATCAGTCAGGCGCTTAGATTTATTCTGGATCTATAAAAAGATCAGACCTACCATTGAAATATCCTTTCATCAGCTTTAAAAGGGAAATAATTCTTATACCAATTGTTCTCAGTCCACTTGAATGTTTAATCGGGAACTGAGGTTACCCAAATTTCGTGGATACCTTTCAACCCAACGTAGATTTTTGGTAGAAAGGATGTCACTTTCGTCGAAAACAAGGCGTAAATTCACCCTTGAGTTCAAAATACGAAACTGCGCATTGGAATTACTCACCCAACATCATTTGAAAGTTCTCGCAAAGCTAAAACAGAGCTATCCGACATGCATACGTAGTCGATTGAGTCGTGGACGAAATCAACCTAAATATATTTCCACGATAATCAAGCGATGAATGATAGATGCTGCTTTTGATACAGCCTAACGATCAGACTCCACGATCTCGATCCCGCCTCCAACCGACTCCAAGAGTTCCACGAAGGTAGGAAAAGAAGTAGAGACAGAGTCGAACCCCTCTATCTCCGTCCGGCCCCCAAGTACCATCGTTAGGATTGACGCAGACATCGCTATTCGATGATCGAAGTGAGCATCTACCACCCTTGTCACGGCGCTCTGCGTATGGGAGTTCCCGACAACGAAGAGGCCGTCGTCGTATTCACCACACTCTATGCCAAATGATTTAAGCATGGCGAGGGTGGTCTTTATTCGATCGCTCTCCTTGTGGCGCAGTTCGCCTAATCCCCTAAATTCACTCACGCCGTCGCAAATTGCTGCAACAGTTGCGATGATCGGTACTTCGTCAATGAAGGCCGCGGCATCATGGCCGTCAATCGCAATTGAGCTAAGTTGCGAAGTATGCGAAATTGCGTCGAAGTTGCCATTGTCATCGGCAATAATCTCGAGATTGGCGCCCATCCCCTTGAAGATCTTTATGAAACCGTCCCTTTGAGGACCTAAGTAGATACCGTTCACGCGCATCGATGTGTTGGTCATAAGGCCCAGCGCGATGAAGAATGCTGCCGACGAAGGATCTCCCGGAACGTATATGTCACGGGCCTGAAGAGTCGAGGGCCGAATTGAGATTCGGTTAGATTCATCAGATTTATCAATGTTCAGGTCGGCCCCGAAAGCTAGGAGCATCTCTTCCGTATGGCTTCGAGTCGGCTCACCCTCGATCACAACCGTGGCTCCGTCGGCACCAAGTCCGGCAAAAATTACTGCGGACTTTACTTGTGCCGAGGCAACTGGTAGTCGATACTCAATCGGCGTAAGCCGACGGCCAACGATAGCAAGGGGAGCAAGATTGCCCGCCTGTCTTCCGTATATCTCTGCACCCATCTGGCGCAGAGGATTTGTGACGCGCGCCATTGGACGGCGTCGAATTGACGCATCACCAGTCATAAAGAAGGTAGACCCTTCCATCTGCGACAGAATTCCGCTCGCAAGGCGGATTAGCGTGCCTGAATTTCCAACGTCAAGAATGTTATTAGGCTCCTTAGCCTCTGCGCCTACCGCCGAGATGGTTATTGAGCCATCTTCATGTGCATCGATATTGGCACCGAGCGCCTCGACCAGGCGGTAACTCGCCATTACGTCATCGGCGCTAGAAAGCCCAAATACGCGATAGTTGCCATTTGAGACTAGAGAAAGCAGGAGAGCACGATGCGATATCGACTTGTCTCCAGGTACTGTCAAGTCGCGCCCCGCGACTACTCCTGAGGTAACAACGGCCTTCAATTCAACACTTTCTCATCGGATCGCACGGTTTCTATCTTTTACGAAGGGAGATCGTCCCGGAGTCCTTTAGCACCGTGGAGGTAGATGTGCCTAAGCTCGGAACGCTTCTTGTCCGTATCGATTAGCGCAAGGATCCTAATACATAATGGCGTTGAATCAGCGATCTCAAGCTCTTGCGCGCAAATTAATGGAACGTCCCCAAAGCCCATCTCGCGAGCTGCTGCCGCTGGGAATGCTCCATGAACATCGCTAGTGGCAGTGAAGATAATGGTAACAAGATCTTCTTTATCGATCTCGTTACGCTCTATCATCGCCCCAAGCAACTCCTTGGTCTTGACGATTATCTCATCCCGCGAATCTTCTTCTAGAGTCGTTGCCCCTCTTAAACCTTTTGTCGACATTCGAAAGATCTTAGTCCACCGTCTCGACGGCGCTCCACAACTCTCGCAGTTCCGATTCAACCAATCTTCGGTAGTGTCCTACTTTTATCGTTGAGTCGGAGATTGGACCGATCCGAGTCCGCACCAATCTCGTCACTTCGCTACCGACAGCTTCAACCATGCGGCGAATCTGGCGATTTCGCCCCTCCCGGATCTCAAATTTATAAAGAGACTTGGAAAGCTCTGAAACCTTGGCTGGGAGTGTGATCCCATCGTCAAGCTCTACACCGCTCCTTAGTTGGTGAATATTTTGCTTGCTCAAGGGCCTAGTTGTGCTAACAAGATACTCTTTGGTCAACTTGTAGCGGGGATGGGTTAGTCGATTTGTGAGTGTTCCATCATTCGTCAGGATTATGAGTCCTTCAGAGTCATAATCGAGGCGCCCAACCGGATATATCCTGCTATCGACGTTGACAATGTCTAATACAGTCGTTCTTCCTTGGGGATCGCTAACGGAACTTATGACGTTCTTGGGCTTGTTCAACAAGAAGTAAAGGTGTTCTGGTGTGCCCATGATTGGAATCGAATCGACTTCAATCAAATCTTCACCGAGGACCCCACGATCCCCCAACGTGGCAATTTCGCCGTTGAGGCGGACCCTACCTTCAGCGATCAACTCTTCACTTCTCCGACGTGAAGCAATACCTGCCTGCGCAATTATCTTTTGAAGTCGGTCTCCCCTGTCGTCGTCGAGAAGACCTTTGAAGATATCCGACATTTCTATGCCTCGTCTCTCAAGGTATTTTCAAGGGCTTCGGCCATTTCGATCGGTGGTGCAAACTCTATGAGGCGAGGGAGGTTCTCTAGTGAATTCAGCCCCATAACCTCAAGAAAGTACCTGGTAGTGCCAAAGAGTTGCGCACTATTTGGTCCCCTCTCCTTTCCTAACGGAGCTATATATCCTTTTACCGACAGAAGTCTCATTACTGCATCTGAATTTACTCCACGAATTGTCGCGACGCGACTACGCGAAATAGGCTGTTGATATGCCACGATAGCAAGTGTTTCAAGTGCGGCACCTGAAAGCTTCGAGGAAGAGGAGTCTTCAGCGAAGCGGCGAAGGTACGGCTCGTACTGCGCCTTGGAGTAGAGGCGATATCCCCCTGCAATCTTGAGGAGCTCCACTCCCCTTTCATCGCCCTTTAGCGATGCAGAGATAGCTTCGAGCTCCACTTCAATCTCGTCCTTAGGAACCTCTAAGTAAGTCGATAAGTCATCGATGGACACAGGGTCCGTTGCTACAAAGAGGAGAGCCTCAATAGCGCCCCGCAATGGTGAGTTAGTCAAATTAGATAATACCCCTGCTAGACAATTTTTTACTCTTCGGTCGCCTTGGTCAATTGATCGAGGTCGCCCTTAACCTCGATAGTGATGCTGCCCAATTCAGTTTGAACGGCGTCAATAATCCCCAACTTATACAGCTCAAGTAGCCCCAGGAAGTACAAAACCACCTCGATCTTCGAGGAGGCTAAAGAGGTTACCACCTCGAATGAGTTGTCCTTAGTGGCAAGGAGTCGCTCCAGAAGTATCTCGCGTGCCTCAAGAACCGACATTCTTGGAAGTGGGGTTACGTGGTGGGTCGAAAGCACTTCGGGTGTGGTGGCTCTCATAACCCTTTCGTAAGCAAGCGCTAAGTCATCAGCTCGATTATGGGACAACGGGTCTGGAACTAGGTACGCCAGCTCAATTCCAAAGCCAACTTCGCGTCGATATCGCGCCATCCCGAGTTCAATCAAGGTACCAAAGACGCTTGAGACATCACGATAGGTTTTAGCCTCGAGAAGTCGAGCTAATAGCAGGTCACGCTCTTCAAAGAATGCGAGTTCCTCACCGTCGTCTAACAAGGACGTTGTCGGAAAGAGTTTCCGGCATTTGATCTCGATTAAGGTCGCTGCTACGAGCAAAAATTCGGTAGCCACCTCAAGATCTAAGCGCTTACGCAACTCGATCTCTGCCATAAAGTCATTAACCAAGTCGGTTATTGAGAGTTGGTAGATGTCTAAGTCCGCACCTTGGATGAGAGTAAGTAGAACTCCTATCGGCCCCTCATAGAGATCTAGCTTTACCGTATACGACATCTAATACATTTCAACTGTTACTCAAAAACATCAACCGCTTTCCCGAGGCACTTCAACCGATTGAAAGATCATCGAAGCCAAAGTGCTAGGGTCTTGGTATATCCTAACCCCTTAGGCAAATGAGAGCGAAAGGTCAACGGTTGTCAAAAGCTCCGATGCTCTATCTTTTACGCCACGCAAAAGCTGGCAATAGATACGATGCCTTAGAGGACGACAGGGAGCGCTCCTTGACCCAAAAAGGATTGGTACAAGCTCAATCCATCGCCACACACCTCACGCCTAAAGGCATCACTGAGATCATATCCTCTCCCTATAGGCGATGCATAGAGACGGTACGACCCCTTTCAATTCTTAGCGGCGTAGAGATCACGGACGATTCTGTACTCGGAGAAGAGGCCACGATCGATGGGCTAAGGGCAATCGTTACGCGTTGCCTTGAAGCTGCACCAAACCAGCAAACTACGGCATCGACTGTCATCTGCACCCATGGTAACGTGGTTCCCGCGATCATTGATATCCTTGGACTTTATTCGAACGACACCATTCGATGCGCTAAGGGATCGATATACGAGATAGACCTCGCAGACCGAATCCTCAGTTACATCGAATTTTAGCCCGTCGAAGGGAACTCCATCGAATGATCGATTCAAAGGTGGCCATTGATTAACGTTGCAAATATCCCCTTAGCTTCTGATCAAACGTCGTGGCCCAACTCGATTTCCCACCAAGCACGATTCTTAACGGAACCAAACCAAGCAGCTTGCAAATCACTAGGCACGCTGATTATCTGTAAATCTTCGAATTGACAAAATAGCTCAGCGATTCCTAAATGTCTGACTGCGCCGCTATCGTTTTCGGTGTAAAGTGCTTTACGAAAACCGCCTTCCATTTGCTATATTTTTCCCATCAGATCCCAGAGGAACGCGGCATCCCAGCAGTACATGGCTCATAGCGTGAGCACAGCGCCACCAAAGAACTCCGTCCGTACCCACTATGGTTGCAAACTAAGGTAGATTTCTGATCACAAAGATTCGCACCTAGCAAAGATAACAAGGCACAATATGAATAGCGGAAGCTTCCTAACGAGTTGGACATTCGACCCGTACATCACGGTTTTGGCGGGACTACCGACAATCGCCTTTTTCATGGGCAAGCGTTTGTACTCTGCTAAGGATGCTTCGGCTCAAACAGCCAATCGTGAGATCGACCAAACGAGCCAGCCTCTCTTTCTCGTTGGCGTAGCAATCTTGGTAATCGCAACGATGTCTCCGATCAATCACTTCTCCCACATATATCTTTGGACGAGGATCCTGCAGAGCCTGTTGCTAATCGCTTACGGACCAGCACTCATTGCAATGTCAGCGCCATGGAGTTACTTGAGAGTCGGATTTGCGATAATACTACGCAGAAATGGAGGTGCGGATAGTTCAACCTCAGGCAATAAAAACCCAATTTGGCGATTCTTGTCCGTACCGCTTGTGGCATTTATCATCTACAACGCAGCAATGGTCATGTGGCTCGTTCCCTCCTCGATATCTTTCGTGGAGAGGTACACGTTAGCTAACGAGGCGATGCACATATCGCTAGTGATGGTCGGCCTTCTCCTTTGGATTCACTTGGTTGATAGCCCACCATTTCAACCGCGAGTGGCACCTCTAATAAAAAGAGTTGTGCCAACATACTTCACTGTCGTTATTTCGTGGGTATTCGCAATGGTCCTAGGTTTTGCTAACGCACCCTTCTACCATGTCTACATGACCTCTGCAAACTCATTATCTCCGATGGCAGATCAAGAAATTGCCTCGGCAATTCTCTTCATCATCGTTGGCGGACCCTTTGTTTATGCTGGGGTAAATAACACGAGACGATGGATGGCTTCGGAAAATGAATACCGCGATAAGCCGAAGATCGAAGGTCGCGGCGAGCTTAAGGGTGGCCCAACTCCTAATGACTCCAAGAAGAAGCGTAAGATTCCAGGATTGACTTGATCAAACTATAGGCGGAGCATCGACATCGTCGACACGAAAGTGCTTCGAAGACGTGGCGTGCGCAGCAGGAATTCCGTTTCTTATTAGGGATTTCGGCTCCTAAACCAAGAGCACCTACTCAGTTCCTAACGAAGAGATGAAGCGTTCGATCAGCCTTGATCCTTCTCTCGAAAGATAGTGCGTAACCTCATTTACTGTAAATGTGTCGTCAGCGAAATCCGAGATAACCCGTACAATCGAAAACGGAACTCCATTTGCTTCGCAGACTTGCCCTACAGCGCCGCTTTCCATCTCGACACAAATCACATCAGGGAAACCCTGTAAAATTAACTCTTTCAACCGCCGGTCAGAGACGATCCGGTCGCCTGTTGCCACGCCTCCCACCCTAACTTCTCGTGACGTTCCGCCGTCATTTGCGCAAAGGTCGGTGGCAACTTTTATCCAGCGCTCTATTGCACGGATATCACAAGTCAAGTATGGGCTCTTTCGACCAGGAAGCTGTCCTAATTGTTTCTCTAGCGGTCGCAGGTCAAAGTCGTACTGGACGACCTTATCGGCGATGACTATGTCACCCACTGAAAGGTCCTCGGTTAGGGCGCCGGAGAGGCCGATCACCACTACCTCCTCGGGTTCGAATTCACTGATCAAACGTGAAGTTGCCGCAGCGGCATTTACCTTTCCAATTCCGCTAACAACTACCCCGATCTCAACCGAATCTGAGACGTAGCGATAAGGTATCTGTTCTGTGACTACCTCTCCCCCTCCAAATAACTCAACCATGATCGATTGAGCCTCCGAGGCCATCGCAACTACTACTCCAATCCTTTTTCGCACCGTCAACCTCCATAAGCGAACTTCGATAGTAGTCAAGGTTTAGAAGTATCTACCCACCAAACTAGGATCATTTGATTATGCGCGTACTATCTGGAATTCAACCAACGGGAATGGCTCATATCGGCAACTACTATGGCGCAATCGTCAACTGGGTGCGCGAACAAGAGGAGGGCGAAAGCTTCTATTGCGTAGTAGATCTCCACGCGCTAACGATTGAAGTTGATCCAAAGGAATTGCAGAAGGGTACGCTCGAAACATTTGCGACACTCATCGCATGTGGGATCGACCCCAACAAATCCACGCTCTTCGTCCAGAGCCACGTCGCAGCTCATCCGATGCTCGGCTGGATTATGGAATGCACCGCTTCGATGGGCGAACTAAACAGAATGACTCAATTCAAGGATAAGGGACGCGGGAGCGAGAGTGTAAAGGCAGGTCTGTTTACCTATCCTGCGCTCATGGCAGCCGATATCCTTGCCTACCAAGCGGATCGAGTTCCCGTCGGCGAAGACCAAAAGCAGCACTTAGAGTTAGCGCGCGATCTAGCCAACAGGTTCAACCGCCTATACGGCGAAACTTTCAAAGTACCAGAGCCCCAAATTCCAGCCGTTGGCGCAAGAGTGATGGACCTCACTGACCCGACAAAGAAGATGTCAAAATCATCCAAGGTTATGAATTCGAAGATCTACATTACCGATAGCGATAAGGAGATTCAAAAGAAGATTTCCAGAGCAGTTACAGACACATATGAAGGTGTCGCCTATGATCCCGAAAATCGACTAGGAGTAGCAAATCTTCTCGAGATCTTCTCAGCGATAACGCACGAAAGGCCAGAAATAATCGCAGAAAAATACTCCGCTTACGGACCTCTAAAAAAGGATATCGGCGAAGCTCTAGTTGCGCAGATAGGTCCCATTCGAGATCGATTCAACGAACTCTTAGACGACAAAGCAGAACTATTTGCACTGATGCAAAAGGGGGCAAGTCGTGCAAGTGAAGTTGCTGAGGAGACGTCCCGAAGTGCTAGGCGCGCAATGGGGCTCGTGGTAATTTGACGATTCACTAATGGATTTCGTCAAACCTCAATCTGGCCAATATCGAATCCATCATGAATTCCATCGAATTAAAGCTACGATTGCGACAACTCCGCAATTTACTCACATTGTCCACTCGTAATCCTTGGGCTACGATAGTTGGAGTCGCCTCCGCACCTACAAACATCAAAGAACCTGCTCAAATCGCCTTCGGTATGGCGAGCAACCTTGACAAATCAGACTGCCGTGACGGAAGCACTTTGGCCGGCGTTGGTGCCATATCGAAATTCGGCGCTAGCTGGCTAATTCACTTAACTGGAAACGCTGCACCTACTCCCATCTCCATCAAAGATGGCGAAAGTTCGCAATTGTCAAATGCTCAAGTAATTACATTCGTACCAACTTCTCCCAACTCCAACGTCTAAGTTTCCTTCGAGTCTCCCAACTGAAGCCGGCTTCCACTTAGTCGGTACCGAAGGTGGATTCTTTGCATAATGAGATGCATCGCTCTATGGATCTCTGGCGGTTCCACCGTCAATAAACCAACAGTTAGAATCTCGTTTTAGCGGAAATCCTGTGATCTACCCCAGGCACTCCGAAAAGCCAACAGTGGCCAAGGTCTAAATCTGGTCCCGCACCATCAGCTCTTTTCCGACAATACACATTCCAACTGAACCTGCGATCCTCGTCAGCAGCAATAATCGTCAAATGGGCATCCGCAGATACCTCACGATAGCGCTCAGATCGAAAAGTTAAAAAGTCAAATAAAAGAATCGCAACATCAGAGTATCTCGAATGTGACATCCATCTCAATTCAATGGTTTTCGCCAGAGTGGTGCGACGTCGAGGTAAAAGAGGACTAGGTTTCGATTGTGACAAAGACAAAAAAGGTACAACAACCTCTGGCACCCATTGCGGAGGCGAAGGAGAAGCCAAAGCTTCGAGGCGTAATCCACCAGTGGTCGTTTTTCGTATTTTTAGTCGGCGGTGTAATTCTTCAACTGCCAGCAAAAGGCACGACTTCTCACGTTGTTGCTGCGATATATTCAGTATCAATATGCCTCATGCTCGGTGTAAGCGCACTATTTCATCGAGTGACATGGACTCCAGAACGCCGCCTCATTGTTAGGCGTCTTGACCATTCAATGATCTTCCTAGCAGTCGCTGGTACCTACACGCCAGTCGCAGTACTTGCACTTTCCCCGTTTGCTCGAAATATCGTACTGACGCTCGTCTGGGTAGGTGCAATCGGTGGAATCGTCACAAAGATGATCTGGATCGGTCTTCCAAAACCCGTCTCTGCACTAATTTACGTGGTACTTGGCTGGACCGCCGTAGGCGTCATGCCACAGCTCTACAGCCACTCTGGAGTTCTAGCCTTTTCGCTCCTGGTAACTGGAGGTATTCTTTACACCTTAGGGGCAGTCGTCTACGCCTTTAAAAAGCCAGATCCATGGCCTAAGACATTTGGATACCATGAAATCTTCCACTCATTCGTAACTCTCGCGGCAGTTAGTCACT
Source organism: Actinomycetes bacterium (assembly GCA_021826315.1). Lineage (GTDB taxonomy): Bacteria > Actinomycetota > Acidimicrobiia > Acidimicrobiales > Acidimicrobiaceae > Acidithrix. The sequence continues at coordinate 17,937 of JAKAZZ010000037.1, read as the reverse complement.
TCTTAGTCGTACTTCTATTAATCACCAAGTAAGAACCCAAGCTAGGCAAAATCAAGGCCGTTACGCGAAACGCAATAAACTTTCGCACAAAGAGACGGGCTAACGATGGCACTAAGCTGCCAAAGATCAACAAAGAAGCTATCGCGATGAGGCAGAGGGGAAGAGTCCGGCCCTTGAGAGCTGCGCTGGTGCACTGATTTCAAGGCGATCAGTAATAAAAAGACTCGCCTCTACCAACCGCTCGAAGTCGATTCCAAGCGATACCCCACTTCTCGAAAGCAAGTAGAAGAGGTCTTCGGTGCCAATGTTTCCCGTTGCGTTAGGAGCAAAGGGACATCCCCCAATCCCTCCGGCGGCTGAATCTAGAGCCTCAACACCCATGTCATACCCCGTTATTGCATTTGCGTACCCGGTATTTCGAGTGTTGTGCAAATGCAACCGAAGCTTCTTATCGGTAATGGACCGAGTTGCTTCTACAAGTCGGCGAACATCCGACGGCGTACCTACACCAATAGTGTCACCGAGTGCAATCTCGTCTACATTCAAGGCGTGGGATGCTTCAACTATCCGCATAACTTGTGCCGTGGAAACCTCCCCCTCAAATGGGCACCCGAACGAGGCGGCGATGGTAACTGTAGTTTTGATGCCGTTCTCTTGAGCACGCATTACCATCGGCTCAAGCTGCGCTAGAGCCTCATCAACGGATGTTCCCTGATTCCTCTTCGAAAACGTATCGGTCGTTACTACTACAAAGTTAGCCTCATCGACCTCTGTAGCTATCGCGCGGGTAAGACCTCTATCATTCATCACTAAACCGATATAGGAGACGCCGTCAAGTCGCGGTACAGCATCCATAACGCCTTCAGCATCCGCCATCTGTGGAACTTTGTCGGCTCTAGCGAATGAAACTGCTTCTATGCGCTTTAGACCTGCTCGAATGAGTAATTCAATGTAGGCTACTTTTTCAGAGGTAGAAAGAACCTTCTTCTCATTTTGTAAACCGTCTCTTGGACCTACTTCAACTATTTCCATCTCTTCACCTCTACCATATGCAAAACAATACCTAAATGCGAAATAACATGACCCGACAAAAATCAACCATCGTTGTATTTAGCTGAAAACCACGGTGCGCCCGAGTAAATAACTAGACGGCCCAGTACGGCGCCTCGTGGTCGGCGGCCTTGACGACCTCAAAGTCGGATTTGAACGAGTGTTATTCATGAAACTAGCAGATATCGAATTGTCACGTCTAAATAATTCCTTCATTGGAGTGCTGAGCTGAAATGAACCCCTGCATAGCAGACCAACCTGAACGAAGATGTGACCTCATTACCGCTTCGGCCCACTTTGAATCTTTGGCTTCAAAGGCGTCAACCAATTCGCGATGATGATTCATTGACCGTAGTAGTTCCTCTCGTGTGTACCTCGCAAAGGTAAGGCGGACCAAAGGAACCTGGACGATCGACGCAAGAATCGTCGCTAACCTTGAATTTCCTGAGTAGTTCAATATCGACCTATGAAAGGCGTTATTCAATTCAGTAAGTCGCGCGTACTGAGGCGTATCACTTTCGGCAATCTGAGTCATCTCGTCCGCGAGTTTTCGCAGATAACTTACCTCGGTATCTGGGTTGAGCGCTGCCATGGATGCACCGTATGATTCGAGGAGCAGTCGCAAATCATAGATCTCATTGAAATCTTCGAGCGTCCACTCTCCAACTCGCACACCACGATTCGGCTCATGGTAGGCCAATCCGTCGGCGACCAATCGTCCTAGTGCTTCTCTCACCGGAGTACGACTAACTCCCAATTTGACCGCTAACTCCGCCTCGCGAAGCCACTCTCCACCTTTAATCTCGCCTGATAGGATGCGGCCCCTTATCGCCTGGTAGGCGACGTCGGTCGAGAGATTGGCCAAATTATCCTGCCTGATGCTCATCAAACCGCCCTTCATCGTCGTATATCGATGATCGTAGCACTTATCAAATTGTATGTAATTTTTTGGTGTTCATTCAAATTTAATGCATTTTGCTTGCATTACGGGGATATTTCTGATAGAAAATTACCAAATACGCTCACGATTGTATACCATATAGGAGAAATTGAATGGTCGAAGCTAGCAATCTGCCTCTTAGCGACCTTCGTGTAATCGAACTTGGATCTCTTTTGGCAGGTCCATTCTGCGGTCAACTCTTAGGCGACTTTGGCGCAGAAGTAATAAAACTCGAGGATCCTGGAGTAGGCGATCCAATGCGACAGTGGGGGCGCGAAAAATCCCATGGCATGTCACTTTGGTGGCCGATTATCGCACGAAATAAAAAATCAGTCACTACCAACTTGCGCTCCGAAGGCGGTAAGAAAATCCTGCGTGATCTCATATCAAAGGCAGATATTCTCTTGGAGAATTTCAGGCCTGGAACTCTAGAAAAATGGGGGTTTTCACCACAAGAACTTTGGGAGATCAACCCAAGACTCATAATTACAAGAGTTACTGGCTACGGACAGAGTGGTCCCTACTCCTCAAGAGCTGGCTTTGGTTCTATCGGTGAAGCGATGGGTGGTATTCGCTACGTAATAGGAGACGCTGATCGTGCGCCATCTAGGGCAGGTATCTCACTTGGTGATTCTCTAGCAGCAATCTTCGCAACACTCGGAACACTGGTTGCGGTCCATAACCGTAGCAATACGGGTCGAGGGCAGATCGTCGATTCAGCTATCTACGAAGCGGTCTTAGCAATGATGGAGTCACTAATTCCTGAGTGGGTCCTAGCTGGATACCAACGTGAAAGAAGTGGATCCGTTCTACCTAATGTCTCTCCTAGCAACGTATATCCAACGGCCGAAGGCGATATGGTTCTCATCGCCGCAAACCAAGATAACGTCTTCAAGCGCCTTGCTAGTGCTATGGGCCAACCCGAGCTATCGAGTGACGCAAGGTTCAAAGGGCACGCCGAACGAGGCCACAACATGGAAGTTCTCGATGGGATCATCGCCGAATGGACCTCAACCATCGAATCTGGGAAGCTACTAGACCTTCTCAACGAGGCTGGAGTTCCAGCTGGCAGAATTTACAAAGCTCAAGACATGCTCGAAGATCCACACTTTGTGGCTCGAGACGCAATAGTGAAACTTCTACACCCACAGTTGGGAGAGTTTCCTATGCACTCTGTCTTTCCTAAGTTATCCGAAACTCCCGGTGCCGTACGAAGCGTCGGTCCAGAGCTAGGACAACACAACCTAGAGGTATTCGGCGGACTACTTGGCTACGGACAAGATGAGATCGCCTCTCTAGCAGCCAACGGATCAATCTAGTAATTTCGTCATCAATCACCAAAGTACAAATAAACAAGACAAGTAAGGAGGGGGCATGAGCTATCGGCTCGGAGTAGACGTAGGTGGTACATTCACAGACGTTCTACTCGCTAATGAGGAGACAGGGGAGACTTACAGGGCCAAGACCTCGTCGACACCGACCGATCAATCGGTAGGTGTTCTGCGAGGAATGGAACAGGTCTGTCAGCAAGCGGGTATTTCACTTGCCGAAGTTGCCGAGGTACTCCACGGCACAACTGTTGCTACGAATGCAATTCTTGAAGGAAAGGGAGCAAAGGTTGGTCTTGTTACAACTCAAGGCTTCCGACAGGTTCTCCAGATCGCACGATCATTCGTCCCAGGTGGCTTAGCTGGCTGGATAATCTGGCCCAAGCCAGAACCACTTGCAGCGCTCGAAAACACTGTAGAGGTCAAAGAGCGAATTGGAGCCAAGGGCGAGGTCGTCACTGAACTCGACGAGCAAGATGTTCGGGACAAGCTTCGGTACCTAAAGAGTCAAGGTGTCGAGGCACTGAGCGTCTCCCTGATCAACTCATACGCAAATACCTCTCACGAACAAAGGATCGGTGCAATCGCGCGCGAGGAGCTAGGCAGCATACCTATCTCTCTCTCATCTGAAGTGCTGCCCGAAATTCGGGAGTACGAGCGCGCGATCACAACTGTAGCCAATGCCTATGTGCAGCCTCAGGTGGCACTTTACATGGATAATCTTGAGTCAAAAGTAAAGGTTCCAGGCTCCGATACGAAGCTCTATATCTTGAAGTCGGACGGCGGATTAATTTCTGCCACGACTGCAGCAGACAACCCCGTATCGGTAATGATGTCAGGGCCAGCAGGTGGCGTAGTTGGTGCTGTCTACTTTGCAGAACAAGCTGGTTTCAGCGACTTCCTAACAATCGACATGGGCGGAACATCAACTGACGTAGCACTTGTGCAAGGGCTCACCCCTCGGGTTGGTCGAGAGACTACCGTCGGCGATCTGACTGTGAGGGCAACCTCCGTCGATGTGCGCACCGTAGGCGCTGGAGGAGGATCCATAGCTCACGTTCCACCTCTAACAAGGGCACTCAGAGTTGGACCTCAGAGCGCAGGGGCATCGCCCGGCCCCGCAGCCTACGGCAGCGGTGGTACCGAACCAACGGTCACAGACGCCAATGTCGTCCTTGGATATCTTCCAAGCGACCTAGCTGGAGGCGAGATCTCTCTACAAAAGGATAAGGCGTCAGCAGCTGTTGCGACAATCATGGAGGCGACGGGGCTCCCCTCAGTAGAAGCTGCCGCATCCGGAATCGTTGATATCGTCAACGAAAATATGTTCGGGGCTCTTCGGCTCGTCTCAGTACAGCAAGGCTTTGATCCTCGTGACTTTGCACTGGTAGCTTTTGGTGGCGCTGGCCCCCTACATGCGAACGCCCTAGGAAAGCTCACTGGATCTTGGCCCGTTATAGTTCCACCTTCGCCTGGCGTTCTCTGCGCCTATGGCGATGCCACAACATCGGTCAAGGGCGAAGCAGTTCGCACCCTAGTACGCCGCTTCAGTGCACTCTCGGACGATTCTCTCAAAGAGGAGTTGCACGAAAGAGCAGAAGTAGCAAGAGCTACTCTTAGAAATGACGAAATTGCTGATGATCTCCATCGCATTGAGTATCAGGTAGACCTTCGTTACCATGGACAAGGATTCGAGATCCCCGTAACGGTGGATATCGAGAAGTTCGACGGAAACGGCGGTGGCCTCGACTCACTTCGTAAGGCCTTCGATGCAGAGCACCAACGCCTCTTTTCATTCCTACTTGAACGCAATGAACATGAAATCGTATCGGTTCGAGCTAGCGCAAGTGGACCTAGGCCAAATGTCGCTACCACCTCGATCGCCGCGGGATCAACCGATCCATCGACAGCCCATACAGGATCAACTCAGATCTACGTGGAAGGAGCTTACGTCAAGGCAAATGTCTACGACCGCTCAAAGCTCCTAGCCAATAACGAGATCAGCGGGCCAGCTATCGTATCCGAGATGGATTCAACGACACTGATTCTCCCAGGCCACTTCGCCACCGTGCACGCTAGCGGGAGCCTACTCATTCGACCAATACAAGGTAACTAAACGGGGGTAAATACCAAATGGCAAGATTGATTGAAACGGCAACAACGCCGGTAAATCCAGTCGAGGTCGACATCGTCACACTCGACATAATTGAAAATGCACTGCGCCACGCACGATACGAAATGGACGAAGTCCTCTTTCGAACGGCACTATCTCCAGGTATCAGGGAGCAGCACGACGAATTTCCTCTGATTGGAGACCCAGAGGGCAAGATGGTAGTTGGGCAATTTGGCCTCTCGATTCCAGACTTTCTCGAGAACTTTGATGGCGATATTCGAGAGGGCGATGTACTGCTCACATCTGACCCCTACTCCTGTGGAGCTGCTATCAGCCACGCCAATGACTGGTTGATAGTTATGCCGATTTACTTCGACGGGAGGATTGTGGGCTGGTCGTCGATGTTCGGTCATATGAGCGACGTAGGTGGCAAGACACCGGCCTCTATGCCAACAGACGCCAAAACCATCTTCGAAGAAGGCGTGATAATACCTCCGTTCAAGTTATACAACCAAGGCGTGCTAGCCGAAGACTCACTTCGCATCATCTTGAATCAAGTTCGAACGCCAGAGTGGAACAGAGCCGATCTGAATGGACTCGTCGCAGCGTGTCGAACTGCCTCTAGGCGTATTCAAGAATTGTGCCAACGATTTGGTGTTGACACATATACATCGGCCTTGAACGCGCTTCTAGATCGTAACTACCGAGCCATGAAAACACTCCTCGAGATAGTCTTCAAAGAAGGCGAGACGCTAGCTTTCGAAGACTACATCTGCGACGATGGAGTCAACTATGGCCCGTATAAATTGAAGCTGAGCCTTACCCGAATCGGCGAAAAGGTGACCCTCGACTTCTCTGGATCTAGCCCCCAAGCTAAAGGTCCGATCAATTACTACATAAACGAGAACCTCGTTCGAATGTTTTTCGGAATTTACATGATCACGGTTGCGGATCCTCAAATCCTTTGGAACGATGGATTTTACCCGTTGGTCGACGTAATAATCCCCGATGACTCTTTCTGGAAACCCGCATATCCGGCAGCGCTAAATGCCAGGAACCATGGCATCGGACGAGTCTTTGACCTCTTTGGTGGGCTACTTGGCCAAACCAATCCGGATCTACTAAATGCAGCGGGATTTTCATCTTCGCCGCACTTTATGTACTCGGGCAATTACACCACCGGAGATCGAAAGGGCGAGTGGTTCCAACTCTACTCCATCGGATTCGGCGGGATTCCAGGTAGACCAATAGGGGATGGTCCGGACGGCCATTCACTTTGGCCTTCATTCGTAAATATCCCTTGCGAATACCTCGAGTCCTACTATCCGTTGCGGATCGAAAAGTGGGAGACGATCGCAGATACCGGCGGTGCTGGATTGCATCGCGGAGGAAACGGCGTCGACGTTGCATATCGATTCCTTGAGCCGGGTACAATCGCAATCCACGACGATCGATGGCTGACATATCCATGGGGCGTAAATGGTGGAGAGCCTGGTGCTAGAGGACGCAAGTGGATCGAACGAGTCGACGGTACAGTAGAGATAATCCCGAGCAAGGTGATCGACGTGGCAGTCGAACCTGGCGACCTTCTTCACTTTGCAACTTGGGGTGGAGGCGGATGGGGTGATCCGCTAAAGCGCGATCCAGACCTAGTGGGACTCGAAGTGAAGCGAGGTCTCGTCACTGCTATTGGCGCTAGGCGTTACGGCGTCGTCTGCGGCGGAGACGGCACTGTAGATCAAAATGCAACTGAGGTCCTCAGAGATGAAATTTCACACGGTAGGCCAAATCCTCTTCCGACCTTCAACATGGGGCCTCCACTAGACGAGATCCTTGCTAACTGCGAAGCTGAGACCGGTCTACCCGCTCCCAAGCCACCGGTAGCGGCTCTGTAAATAACAATCACTAAGCAAATAAAGGTTGGAGTTCGATCATGTCATTCGCAGAGGGTTTTGCAGGTACTTTGAAACCTGGAAGGCGGCCAGCACTTTTAGTTATTGACATGATGAAGGCGTACTTCATGGAAGGCAGTCCTTTTCGGCTGCCATCTATGGAGTGCGTCTACTCCACCGCACGCCTAATTCAAGAGGCCCGTAAAAGCAAGATCCCCGTCTTTTTCACGAGAGTCGTTTACCGTAGTGACGGAAGAGATGGGGGCATCTTTACAGTCAAGGTACCAGCACTTCGAATTCTAACCGAAGGCAGTAAATACGCCCAGTTCCAGGACGAACTGACACCCTCAGCCGACGACTTCGTAGTGACAAAACATTATGCAAGTGCATTCTTTGGAACATCTCTTTCGTCGACACTTCGCACTTTCGAAATTGACACTCTCGTAATAGCGGGAGTTTCAACGAGCGGATGCGTTAGAGCTTCAGCCTTAGACGCCATGCAGAACGGATTTGTCCCATTTGTAGTGTCAGACGCAGTGGGGGACAGAGACCCAAAGGTCCACGAATCAAACCTCTATGACATCGAAGCAAAGTATGCACAGGTTATTGATGAAAGTTCCGCTGTCGAGCTAATCAAGAGTTACGGGCACCACTAGAGATCCTGAATACGGCGCGCCCTCGAACTTGGTGCAATTGCTGTCTATCCGATCCGGCCTAGCTTCCTGTGATAAACGGGTTGAGACGCGGGCAGAATCGATTCAGTGCTAATCAGATCTCATAGGATCGAGGATTAAAATTGTGAGATGCACAAAATCAAGTTTCCACTTTTCCTTGCGTCCGCTTCAATATTTTTCGCTTCATGTGGAACATCCGCTTCATCACCGTCTGGTCAACCATCAAATCATACGCTCACAAAGTCGCAGGCCGCCGCTACATACCTCAAAGCGGCAACAACCGTTGATAGCTCAATGACTAACTTTGGATCAGCCATGGACAGCCTCGCAGGAACTGCCGATGCAAGTAAGTTCCAATCGGCTTTTACCCCGCTGATAAGAGCACTCGGCGAATTCCACAACACTCTTACGAATACGGCTTGGCCCGCAAGTAATGAGTCTGACGTGAAGAGACTCTCTGCAACCGCAAGTACAGTCAAGAGTGATATCGAAGCAATCGCAAAACCGAACTTTACAACGCTTTCGCAACAAGGGTCGAATGTCGTTACGGATTTAGCAAATTTGACCAAATATGCAAACCTATTTCGCAAAGACCTCGGACTACAACCATCCAAAGTGGTTTAGATCACAATAAACAAAACATACGTTGGCGAAATCACGCACTAAACCGGCCCAAATAGTACAAAAGAACTTCGAGGTCGACCTGACGGGTGTTAATCCGATTCTTAGTTTGGAGATAACGATCCAATTATCCAGGCTGCCTGCCTCACCAACATCAATAGCACTGAAGTAACTAGGCTTGTCGAAACGAGATTTGGGGCAATGTCAGATTCTTTCATAAATCAAATATTCAATGAAGATTGCATCGAGGGGCTAAAGCGAATCCCAGACAATTCAATAGATCTTTGCATTACCGACCCTCCCTATAACTACGAGTTCATCGGCCACAAGTGGGACGCAAACGAAGTCAAGCGAAGGATGGATAAAGTCGCCGGGAACTCCAGCACATTGGTAAAGAATGTACCGTATGGAAGCGGATTAGCAGGTGGCAAACGAGATGCCCGATGGTACGAGCGGTATCGAAAGAATCTAGCCGACTATCAGGAGTGGAGTAGGGCCTGGGGGCATGAAGTATTTCGAGTTCTAAAACCTGGCGCTTTCATATGCGCATTCAATAGCAACAGAACCGTCGCTCACACCCAAGTTGCACTTGAAGAGGCCGGCTTCTTTGCGCGCGACATCATAGTGTGGCAGAAAAATTCAGGGATTCCCAAAGGCCTAAACTACTCCAAGAAGCTAGAGAAGGACGGTAAGGACCCTTCCCAATGGTACGGATGGCATAGTGCGCTTCGAAACGAATGGGAGGCCATCGCTGTACTACAAAAACCCCTAATCGATAATTACTCTACGACGATAGGGCTCTTTGGCGTCGGCCTCTTCAAAGCGGAGAGTGCCGACGGCTTTGTATCGAACATCATCCGCAAAGCGGAATCTGAGCCCAAAGAAGATTTCAACGTCCACTGTACAGTAAAGCCCGTCAGCCTAATCAAATCCCTAATTGAATTGACACTTCCAATCGACTCAAGACGAATTGTATTGGACCCCTTTATGGGTTCGGGGACTACCGCAGTAGCTGCGTTACAGTTAGGGGTGAAATACCTTGGCTTTGAAATCGTAAAGGAATACGTCGAAGTAGCAACTCAAAGAATCAAAAGTGTTAACACCTCACACGACAGCGACAGTTGACTAGATTTCCTTAAACACATAGCTTTGGGCTGAATAGAGATTTAAGCAATGTAGCCGAATTAGCGTACATTTGGCCTGATATGTAAGTGCTTGATTCCGTTTATGAAGTTTGAGAATAGATAAGACGGCTCTCCGACTACTTCGTAGTCTGGCATAACCCTTGCAACCTCGGAGAAGATAGCGTGCAGCTCTCGTCTCGCCAAGTGAGCACCGAGACATTGATGCGGGCCGTAACCCCCAAAGCCAAGGTGACGACTCTCTTTCCTGGTCACATCAAAGTTGTCAGGATTACTGAATCGCTCCTCGTCGCGATTTGCAGAGCCATACATCAAAAGCAACTTATCGCCTTCGACGAGATCCACACCTCGAACCTTGGTCGCTGCTGTCGCTGTCCGTCGCATAAATATGACCGGTGACGACCACCTTACGATCTCATCAACACCGGTGACACTGTTAGCCTCGAAGTCACTAAACCAAAGTTGGCGCTGGTCCTTGAATTGCTCTAGGGCATGCATACCCCAAGCAATTGCGTTCCGAGTCGTCTCATTTCCAGCAACCACCAAAAGGATAAAGAAGGATGCCAACTCTGATGCACTCAACGCTTCCCCGTCAACTGACGCTGTCACAAGAGAGGTAGTTATATCATCACGAGGATTTGCAATACGATCCTTGCCAATCTCTTCCATCAGAGCTGTTAATTCCACTGCAGCCACAATGAGTGACTCCTCGACACTTTTGCCAACTGGTAAAAATTCGTCGTCAAGGGCACCAAGGATAATATTCGATCGATCAAGGACGTACTTTTCGTACTCCGATGGAACACCCATCATTTCACAGATGATCTTCAAAGGCAGAATCGACGCTGCCTCGGCCACAAAGTCAACCTCCTCTTTTTTAGCAATATCTGAGATGAGGCTCTCCGCAAGCTCTTCAATCCTCTGATCGAGAATCTCGATTCGTCGCGGCGTGAACGCTCTGAGGACTAACTTTCTCAGGTGGCTGTGGCGCGGGTCATCGGTGTTAATCATGGAACCGAAGAACTCTAAAAATTGCGGAGGCAAATCCGGAATTGAAACCGCTCCCCTGCCCGAACAAAAAAGGGTGGGGTTCCTAGATATGGAAAAAACGTCGTCGTACTTTGTGACGGCAAAGAAGCCGCGACCGTCAGAGGTGAACATCCAGTCCGGTTCTTCGAAGTAGGCTATAGGGCGATTTTGACGCAAATGCGCATAGGCACGGTCACGTGCCTCCTTGGGTAACGACCAAAATTCCAAAGACGACAGATTCATCTGTTCTTCGCTCATCGCTAGTCCATTTTCCGCCATAACTACACCTCCACTACGAGTCCGGCGAGGCACTTTATCGAGGTGTCAGCCCGACGCATGTGCACCATTGTCAAAAGTTCACAAGCCACTTTTTAGTAGCTGAAATACTCCCCCGAAAAACCCTGACCTTTGCTGATCAGTAGCTACTTCATTTCATTTTTAAATAAAACCGGAACATCCACTCAACTCTGATTATTACACATCTTTAAACACTTTCACTGCCAAAAAAGAGCCGCCTTATAACCAGTGACGCAAGTACGAGAGATACATTTCGCGCAACCTTTCGTTCGAGCGCGCTCGGAATTGGTACATAAGTTAAAAAAAGTCGCCAACCGAAGGGTCTATTCAACCTCTACGGGCTGTGCCCCAGCTTCAGAACGATTGCCTCACAACGATCTTCGCAAGCAAATCAACGCCAACGAGGCTACGAGCCTCTAGCAAGTAGTCGCAGTAGGACGTTGCGATAGTACTAAATCTAACCCGAGAGCATCGTCACTGCGAGAGTACACCATCACAACGGTCATTCACCTTCGTCACCACGTTGTAACCATTGACTTTCGCAATAACAACGAGCCCGTGTTAGCTTTGGAGTACTAGGCAGAACGTCTGAGAACTTTAAGGTGAGTAAATTGAACATATTTCTAACTGGTAGTTCTGGATACGTCGGAGGACGTCTTGCTCCCCTTTTAGTCAACCGAGGCCACAAAATTACGTGTCTCCTAAGAACGCCAGCAAAGGTGCAGGCTACCGATTGGGCGCACGACGCAGTTATCGTCAAAGGAAGTCTCGATCAAGATTTGACCGAATCTCTCACAGGCATTGACGTTGCCGTGTATCTTGTCCACAGTATCGGAAGCGGCGACGACTGGGAAAACAGAGAGCGCGAACTCGCCCGCAACTTCGCAAAAAGTTGCCAGAGTGCTGGAGTACGGCGCATCGTATACCTTGGAGGTCTCGGGGATGACTCAACAAAACTGAGCCGACATCTGAGGTCGCGTCACGACGTAGGAAGGGAGCTAGCAAGCCTCGGAACTGAAGTGGTTGAGCTTAGGGCTGCCGTTATCATCGGATCCGGTTCGGCGAGTTTCGAGATGCTTCGATATCTGACCGAAGTACTTCCTGTGATGGTTACACCCAAGTGGGTTCGAACCATCTGCCAACCGATTTCAATTCGTGACGTTCTTTCGTACATCACAAACGCCATCGAATCGCTTGAATCTATAGGTGGAATCTACGAGATTGGTGGTCCTGATCAGGTAACTTACGCTGAGATGATGAATATTTACGCGAGCGAAGCTGGATTGATCAAGCGTAGGATAATTACTCTTCCGCTCTTATCGCTTGGCCTGTCCTCCCTCTGGGTTGGCTTTGTTACGCCAGTTCCATCCTCGATCGCTAAACCATTGGTGGAGTCGTTAGCGAACCAGGTTTTGGTCAATGACGCTGACGCGGGAAAGCTGGGAGAATTCCCAAAGACTCCCCTGAGATTAGCGATAAGGAGAGCACTCGGCGCCGAGGTTAGGAGTGAAATACCGACCAGATTCGACGATGCTGATTTGGACTTTTCATCAGCGATCCCGACCGATCCCCCGTGGAGCGGAGGGACGGAACTCTCAGACGTCAGAAGCATCCTAGTCAAGGCTTCAAAGGAGAGTACCTGGAGGAGCATCACTTCCATCGGTGGCGACAACGGATGGTATGGCGGGGAGTTCCTTTGGGAGATCAGAGGCGTACTCGATCAGATCGTTGGCGGGCCTGGACTTAGACGAGGACGGCGTAATCAAGAGACATTGGCAGTTGGTGAACCCCTCGACTTTTGGCGCGTGAGCGAAGTTATCGAAGAGAAGCTTTTGGTCCTCAACGCTGAGATGCGACTTCCGGGTAAAGCAACCCTCGAGTGGGAGATCGCCAGTACTGAAGGTAGCAATGGATGCACCGTAACACAGACGGCTCGCTTTCGGCCGAAGGGGCTTTTGGGAAGACTCTATTGGTATTCAGTTGCTCCATTTCACACCTATGTCTTTCCGGGGATGCTTGATGGAATAGCAAACGATGCAATCAACCGCGACCTTCGTTCGCAATAATCCGTAGTATCATTCGACCGTCGAAAAGAAGTATTGCGACGCCGGAAGATTGTAAACAACTTTCAGACCTCATTCACGGTGACTTTTGGACACCGTAGACCGATTTGCGTGACTTCAATCCGCTCCGTATCTAAGTTGCACCTATTCTTCCAACGGTCTGAAACTCCGATATTTAAGTGCAAGCTAGCTTCCAAGCAAGGAGAGAAAATTAAATCCCAAAAGGAAAGTAACCAGATCGGAGGGATCGCTGCTTTGGCGAAAAATCAAAGCCCTAACGATTAGCTTTTTCATCGACTGGCTCAACGTAACAGACCAAAACAACGTTTACAACTCCTCGCGCACGCGATCGAATAATTTATAGGCGTATTCCACGGTACTCCCCGGTGTAGGATCAGTCGGAGTGGGGTTGATCGATCACTTTACGAGAGGAACCAATTTGTCTAGTCGTCAATTCGAAACACTTCATTCTGGCGGCGGTTTCTTCGAATCACCGCGATGGCATGATGGAAAATGGTTCGTTTCAGACTTCTACCACCATGAGGTAATCTCGGTCACGGAAGACGGAAACGTAAAGGTCGAAATGGCTGTAGAGAATCAGCCGAGCGGAATTGGTTGGCTACCCGATGGATCAATGCTCGTAGTTTCAATGAAGGATCATTGCATTCTACGCAAGGCGATGGATGGATCTATAGCCGTCCACGCTCGCCTCAGTAGCTACTGCAACGGTCCTTTGAATGACTTAGTGGTTGACAGTAAGGGTAATGCATGGGTGGGAGACTTTGGGTTCGACTTGATGAACTTTCAAGACCCATCCCCGACCAACCTTGTTCTAGTCAAACCAAATGGCGAAACCACAGTTGTGGCAACCGAGATGCTCTTTCCTAACGGGATGGTAATTATTGACGACGAGAATACGCTCGTTGTCGGTGAGACCCTAGGGTGTCGATACACAGCATTCGACATCAACGACGACGGCAGTTTATCTAACAGGCGCGTATTCGCACAGCTAGCGCCAACTCCCACGATTGGGACGTTCAACGACGTATTACCTCAGATTGCCGTAGCGCCTGACGGCTGTTGCGTGGACTCTGACGGTAATTTGTGGATAGCAGACGCCCTTGGTAATCGCCTTTTGCACATCACTGAAGGAGCAGAAATTCTCGAGGAGATCAAGGCTCCGGAGGGTCTCGGATTCTTTGCGTGCATGCTTGGGGGTTCCGATGGTAAAACCCTTTTAGCTTGTGCAGCACCTGATTTTATGGAGGCCAACCGTATCCTCAGTGACGACGCGGTACTTCTCGTAACGACGGTTGAGACAGCACATGGTGGGAAGCCCTAGGGCTTGCGTCCGAATCTCTTTCCGAACGAGAGTAGTGGCACAATATCCCTTGATGTGAGATTACTGACCAAAAAATAAATGGGGGGATTTTTCATGAAGGGTAAAAAGCACACACCTGAACAAGTCACTCAAAAACTTGCCTAAGGTGACAGATTGTATGCACCGGCAGTTCGTTTGTGTAAGTTTCAAGAAGCTCATGCATAACTGAAACGAAGTGGCATCGTTCGTGAGAATACCTACCGAGCTATGTTGGCCACCGATGCCAAGAGGCTAAAAGAACCAGAGGCAGAAAATTACAAATTTAGAAACCATTGTTACGGAACTGACCTTGGATGTTTCGATGCTCAAGGCGCTCCTCTAGGGAAATTTCTACCCCGGATCGCAGATGTAGCGCTGCGAAGCTGCTGCAGAAGCGACTCGCAGGATTCTAAAAAGTCGAGCTTGCAAATTGCCTGCCCAGTCAAGGTCTACTTAAAGGAAAGCCACATCTTCCGATGGAAGATGTGAATCAGAATTTATCGCTGGCCTGATCAATACTTAGACCAACTTAAGGTCTTAGTACTCTTGCTACGGTGACAGTATCGCCATTAAGGTGGTCTATAAGCCATGCGCCAGTTGAAATCGAAGTGGACCTAAGGGTTTGAGCTGTAGTACTGCGACTGCAGTTTTCGATATACAAATTTTTCCGCCGCCTTTTGATCGCGATGCATTAGTCACCCGGTTTGGACTCGACATAACCAATCAAAGGAGTCCCTGTGTTGACCGCCAACAAAACCACCGAAGATGGTAGATACAGACAATTTACCGTCTCTGTTCACATCAAGATTATGTTGATAGGCCTCGTCGCGTTATTTGGAGCTATCCATATCGTAGGGGATTCAAAAAGCCCTGTCTTTGAGATGGGAGCTCTAATTTTCAGTTCTTGGTTGACCTGGGAGATAGTAAAAACTGCGAAATTGAGTCGAATCAGCACGATTCTTGAGAGGTGGATGGTCCCTGAGGTAGAAAACTTTATTGAAGATAAAGCGACGCTTCAATGTACTTATTCGATGAATGCGAAGATTGAACCGTCCATAAGTACTGGCCCTGGGGAGAGGAACTATCGATTTTCATCGGTTGGCTCGCCCTTCCTAGAGGCGGCACCACAATCTTCAGTAGCTTCTTTCGAAGATATTTTTTTAGATTCTTGCAACGGACTGTCCCTACGAATTAGCGATTTGACCAATGCAATCTTTCGAGAAGGATATCCAAATTACATAGTCCGCCCAATCAACTCCTTTGCCAGCCTGATGACGCGAAGACGTCTGTGGCCTACTCGTCTTGCAAAAATTGATATCAAACAATTGTCAACACAAAATTCAATTTCTTTTCCAGCATTGATCGCTGAAGTAGAAGGTGAACGTTATCTCGTCGTTTTGGTTGGAGACAGCAGTGGCTTTTTAGATAGTCTCCAGGACGCAGAGAATCGAGCAATTTTACGCCACTTTATCAAAGAGGCTGTGGTTATCGTAGAGGTCCCACCAATCCTACGTTCAGCGATATTGCGCAGATACCTAGCGATTTCACCGGGCGCGCGAAGGCACGTTCCTATCGACTACCAGTCTTCCCTAGAAGACTTTGAAGATATTTCTCCACGCTTTCCCATCTTTCGCATCGATAACTCTTGATCGATTTGCCGAATCACTACCTCATCGATTCACACCTATAGAAATTCAAGGAGCCACCATGACTAACTCTCCACTACATGTCGTCTTCGGAGCTGGCCAAGTCGGCCTAGCCCTGATCTCCCACCTTGTTGGCGAGGGTAAAGAGGTAAGGGTTATATCGATGCATCGCCCAACCTTGCTACCTGATGGGGTCGACTTGCGATTAATAGACGCTGCCAATCACGAAGCAGCTGCCGAAGCAGCCAAGGGTGCTGCCGTCATTTATCAATGTCTGAATGCACCCTACGCCAAATGGCCGGAGCGGTTCCCGCCTTTACAAAGAGGAGTTGTAGCAGCAGCTGAGCGTACCGGCGCCCTTCTTGTGACTTTAGAAAACGTCTATGGATATGGACCTACCGATGGCTCTCCAATGACAGAGGATCTTCCTTTAGCTGCGACAACTGTAAAAGGACGAGCTAGAGCCGAAATGACGCGAGAGCTCTTTGCTGCGTCAAAGGATGAGCGGATTCGAATTACCATCGGTCGAGCATCTGATTTTTTCGGTGCAGGTGTTACCGAATCGACGTTCGGTGATCACATCTTTGCCAGGGCATTAGCTGGAAAGAAGGCAGACTTTATAGGAAACCCTGACTTCTTACACACCTATAGCTATGTTCCTGACATCGCTAGAGGGCTTGCGACTCTTGGAGCCGATGATCGAGCTATCGGCCAAGTATGGCATTTACCTGGTCCGGAGACCGTAACAACCCGAGATGCGATGGAGATGGTGTCAACCGAAGTTGGTTTTCACGTCGGCATTCGTAACGTGCCAAAGGCAATCCTGTCGATTTTGAGCCTATTTAGCCCGACGATGAAGAGTATCTCTGAAATGTCATATGAGTTCGATGCACCCTTTGTACTTGACACGTCGAAATATCAGTCCACATTTGGTAGAGATGTTACACCGCTCAAGCGTGCGATTGCCGATACGGTTACCTGGTACAAGTCACACGAGATTGCATTTTGAACTTGGGTCATATTACGACTCCGGGCTGAAGGTGCCATGGTGCACGCTAGGTGAGTCCATCAATTTCAAAACCAGAAATATGAGATTGAGAAGTGTCTCGCAATCAAAAGCTTATTCCTAAATCAATTCGTAAGTTTGCGGAGGCAAAAGCCCTCACGTGGTCGGGCTCTTCAGCGACGAAGTGATTCAACGAACTTATGAATCAATTGCAACTGGCGCACGAAGGTGAACCACACAACCCGGCAAAGCACTTATGCCCTCTCGACTACCGTCGAGAGGGCATTTAGATGCTCCCAACAGGCCCTCAATGAATGGTATTAACTTGAACCTGGGTTTATAACGCACGATCTTCATGATCACTCAGAGAAAAACCAATCGTTTCAAGTCAAGCTATTTGTTGAGCTATCAACGAAATAACACTAACACAACAAAGTTATTTGTCGTGTTAGAATTTTTTTCTATAGAACTCAACAACTCTCGACGAGGCCGACCGCCGCGCCTTTTCGTATACCAACGACTTAACGAAGCGGTCGCCGAATTGCAAAACCGCATGGGAGTGGCGGGTCCCCATTTATTGGTCCAAAATTGATGTGAGTTTTGTATCGGGTTGCTCTACATAATAGCTATTCCGGGAGAGATCCCTAGTGCTTTTTACGATTCAGTAGTAGCTAGCTGTTGAGGCTGTGGGCGAAGATCAATTGATTGTGTGTAAACGCGTAGCGTTTTCCACATTCCATTGATCGTTTGCGTAGCAATCGTCCACAACTCAAGCA
>JAKAZZ010000099.1 GCA_021826315.1 Actinomycetes bacterium | reverse complement strand
GAAGGTTCAGTAAAGATCTCATGGTTTCGGAGTCGAAAAATATAACCACTTAATTCATTTAGCTCGACAAGATTCGAAATCTAGCACATATACGAAAGCGAGCATAATACCCCTTTGATCAGGATAAATTTTGCTCAGAAAAAGACCTTTGCCATTAAATTTTCAGGCTTCGGTTATGATTATCTGGGTTGTTAAAGTTCATCGTTAACTCAAATTGGTGAGCGTCTCAGGAGGAACACGTAGTTGGCGGATCTAGGTGGCGCTAAAAGCCCGGTCTTTAGTTCCAACTCCAAAAAAGTAAGGACTACCAAGGCGAGACGACTAAGAAGATCCGCATTCATTATCGGGTTTTTAGTCATTGTGCTCTTGCTTGGTGGGTTGGGATCCTATATCTACGGACAATACCTTTTCTCCAAGGTCAAGAAGATCAGCGTTTCATCGGAGCACGCTCAAGTGGCTGGGCAACCCCTAAATATTCTCATAATCGGCAATAACACGAGGACGGGTCTAAGTCCAGCTGAAGCTGCCGCATTCGGATCTGCTTCCCAAGTTGGCGGCGGTCGCGCCGATGTGACGATGATCGCTCACTTCGATCCAAAGACCAAGAACGTAACCCTGGTTTCAATACCGCGAGACCTATTTATGCCAATCCCAGGGACAAAGAAACTTCAGCGCGTTGATGCAGCACTTAACCCTACCAAAGCAACTGGAACGGCCGAAGATCCCAATCAATTAGTTAAGACAATCGAATATGACCTAGGAATCCCAATTCAGCACTACGTTGAATTGAACTTTGACTCATTCCAAGGAATCGTTAACGCCCTAGGTGGAGTAAAGATGTACTTTCCGATGCCTGTGAAAGACGCATACTCACAACTAAACGTAACAACTACAGGGTGTATAACATTGAACGGTTCTCAGGCACTCCAAGTCGTACGTGCTCGCCACCTTCAATACCAACTTCCAAATGGCACCTGGGGATACGACGGATTAGGTGACTTATCACGAACTCGAAGGGATCACATTTTCCTTCAGGTTCTGGCTTCCCAAGTTAAGGCCTCAGGAATTTCAAACCCCGTCAAAGACCTTTCACTACTAAAAAGTGTGCTCCCCTTTCTCACCATCGATAGCCAATTCAGCGAATCACAAATGCTCTCGTTGATACTGACTTACCGCCATTCAAACCCAGCAGCGACACCGACAGGCACCCTTCCGGTGGCTTTTGGTCCTTCGTCGGGGTACGTCTTCGACGGAGTCAACTACGCCTCAATCGTCTTACCACAAGAACCAGCCGATACCTCCATGCTTAAGAATTTGATCGGCTTGCAGCAACCAAACATCGCTCCGTCGACCGTAAATGTAACGGTGGTAAACGGCTCTCACTCTTCGAATACTGGTTCAACCATTTCAAGTGGACTTTCGGGATTGGGCTTCAATGTTACAAACGCACCAGCAATAGCACCTAATGCAAATCCGGTTGAATCGGTCATCTATTACACTCCTGGAAATCTAGCAAAAGCCGAAGCCCTGAAGGCCACCTTGACGGGCGAAGTTGTCATGGGACAAGTACCATCCACCGGATATTCAACACCATTGGAACTTTTGACTGGAGACCAGATTGCGGTCGCAGTCGCCCCAGTTGCACAAACGTCCACAACGCAGGTATCAACAACCCAACAACCTTCAAGCAGCACAGCAGCTGCCGCATCTAGCACTAAAGCATCACCGTCGACAACGATTGTGAGCATCACGGGCGCCACACAGATAAACGTCGCCCAACAGCC
This sequence comes from Actinomycetes bacterium, assembly GCA_021826315.1. Taxonomy (GTDB): domain Bacteria; phylum Actinomycetota; class Acidimicrobiia; order Acidimicrobiales; family Acidimicrobiaceae; genus Acidithrix. Next base: position 4,166 of record JAKAZZ010000099.1, on the reverse strand, counting down.
GCAACCGTGGGATCCGAGGGCTTGCCCTGCCTAGCGTGATTCAGCTAAGGCGACACCCTGCTAAGAAAGAACTTAGCTGCAGATCGCCCCAAGCGAGTTCGCACTAGATCCGTGATACGAGGCACAGCAAATGGCCTTTTGGGCGCCAAGTAGTCAGTTTCGTCGCTTCACAACGAACTTACGTACCACGAATCAACTTCAATTCATCTCCAAAATACCTCACGCCCATGTTGAGCTAGGTGACGTCGAACTCGTTAATCTCCGTCACAAATACAAGGGCTGGATCGCACTTCAGCTTGCAATACTTGCTTCAAAAAGAACTAAAAGTTTTCAAGTGAACTTAGACGAAAGTCGATGGACTCTTATAGGAAATTTGAAGTCTCCAATATTTGGAGAGTCAAGGTATCAACTAGAAGGCACGGAGGCTTTCGATCATGAAGTTACATCAAGTACCAACGGGGCAAGAGATTGTCACCTGGAGGGCATTCCTACGGGCAAATCTGCTCCTAGAGGCGTATCTAGATGCCGGTCTTCAAAGTGAAATTGGAGTAACGCATAGTGGCTTTTTAGTCATGACTCTCCTCTATGAAGAAGGAGAGGAAGGGTTGTCTATGACTGACATTGCCGCACTCACTCAATTTTCGAGGAGTCGTCTCTCTCATCTCATCTCACGCCTCGAAGAAGATAAGTACGTAGTTCGACGGTCTTCAACATTTGACCGTAGAAGTCAGATTGCACTACTTACCCTCGCTGGTAAGAAGACAGTAGAGATTGCTACTCCTTACTACCATTCGATTCTTAGAGACCTCTTCTTTGACCGCATGACAACCCAAGAGCTAAATACCATCCAAAAGTTCATGGTCTCTATTGTGAACAACACTGGCAAGATGGTAAATGAACTAGACCGCGATCGTCCAACTCGTGAGATAGCAATATAGCTGTATAGACAGAAAGCTAGAGGCGTGAACGTACCCTGGAGGGACTTTATAAAGACGCATCTTGGTCTCTATTGCTTTTACTTAGCTTTAGCTTTGGAGCTTCCCATCGGACTCAAATTGAAAAGATCAAAAACACTAAAGCCATTTCGCACGGTCGAATTCGAGAAATAGTCAGTCAGTTTTACAACGTCGTAAGAAGATCATCTCTCGATGACACAACAGGGGATGCACCAAATGGTGCATCCCCTGTTGTGTTTCTTGCGAAATCAAGGGCTAGGTGCGCTGTAGAGGGTGGTAGGAGTAGGCGCGGGGCGGCGAGACCGGAGCTATAAGGTCTGCCTTGGCGCAAGCGGGCCACCTATGACCCGGCTCGATATAAGGCAGGCAGAGTAAATATTCGAACAACAAAACCTTAAATCTACAAGAAGCTGCGTTCGCAATAGTTAGTGCGAAATGTAACATGTAGCTCTAGATGCTCTCGTCGTCGAGCCTGTCTGGCCGTCTTCGTTCAAGATAAGAATTAGCAGCCAAAGTTTAACCATATGCCAACAAAAGAAGAGTCATCAGTGACAGAAAAAGCCTCGCGGCCGAAGATACTTTTCGTAGAAGACGATGTCGAACTTTCGGCGTCCGTCACACAATTTCTCACTGAGAACGACTTCGAAGTAGCAAGCGCTTACAAATACGACGACGCCCTAACAATCCTAGATGCGACAAGAGTATCGGCAGCGATCGTTGACGTCATGCTTCCTTCCAATAGTGGCCTTGAACTTTGCACATACATAACCTCAAAGTTTCCCTCGATACCCGTGATCATCGTTACTGCTCTTTCGAGCGAACGCGATCGACTTTCAGGATTTGAAGCCGGTTCCGACGACTACTTAGTCAAACCATTTTTACTATCGGAACTATTAGCCCGGGTTCGCGTCTTGGTTCGGAGAAGTCAGCAATCGGGCGAGAGGGCCAATCTGAAGTTCGCTAACGTCAGGATAGATACAGATCAAAATCTTGCATTCGTTGGAGAAGACGAGGTGCGGCTCACGCTTCGCGAGCTACAAATTGCAAGTGCACTTATCAGGCGCGCGGGTATTGTGATCTCGAGATCAACTTTGATAGCCGAAATTTGGGATAACGACGACTCCATCTCTTCGAACAACGTCGATCAATACATTCGCCGCCTCCGGACAAAGTTGTGCACCCCCCAGAGTGGGTGCGAAATTGAAACAATCCACGGAATCGGGTACCGTCTAAAAGTAACCAACTGAATTCGAGCTTGCCAATGACCATACGATCGAGAATTGCGCTCATCTTCGCACTTATGGCCGTAGTCTTCTTCTCCGTTGCCGGGGCCTTGCTCTATCGAAGTAATGACAACGCCATCCTGAACACATTAAAGAACGATCTAAATAAGTCAAGCGCACGAATCATTGACCAGCTTGACTCAAAGGTCATTCGGCTGCGCCCCTTAGTAGATGGGCCTATATCTGTAAGGGAACAAGAATTCGTCCAAATCTTTGATTCGACTAACCACCTTCGCTACACGACCCAGGGGGCCGGCAAAAGACCATCGGTATCATTGGCCTCGGTGAATGGCGCGAGAGTGAGCGTTCCAACCTACGTCACTTTCAGAAGATCTGAGAACGACCGCTTTCTAATTTTAGTCATTCGTGATGACGCAACTAAAAATGTGATCGCAGTAGGTGGGAGCATTGATCAACTAATTGACTCAAGGTCCAACATCCTTGTTGATATGTTGATTGGACTTCCACTTACAGCAGTCTTTGCATTTTTAGCTGGTTACTATCTCGCAGGGCGAGCGCTCACACCTGTAGATAAACTTCGTCGCGAGGCAGAGAAGTTAAAGGAGCTTGGTGAAGGTGACCTTCTAACTGTTCCAAAGACCAAGGACGAGATCGCTGACCTAGCAGAAACGCTCAATTCAATGATTATCGACATCAGAAAATCGATCGCCGAACAGAAGATATTCATAGCATCGGCGAGCCATGAACTCAGGACCCCCTTAGCACGCGTCTCGGCCGACCTTGAACTCGCCCTATTAAAGGGGCGAACATTAGAGGAGATCGAAGCACTGATACGCAAGGCCGACCGAAATATTCGAAAACTCGTAGTCGTATGCAATTCTTTACTTACAATTGCAAAGCAGGAGAGAGGCGAGAATGACTTCAATCTTTCTCTTCACAGCCTCGACGAGTTCGTATCAGAGACTGTAGAGGGTCTCAGGCGAGAGGCAGATGCAAAGTCTGTGAATATCGTCCTCGATATCACTTGCAAGCCCCTCGCCGCAATCGATTCTTACCACTTATCGAGGGCGCTCGAGAACATTTTAGAAAATGCGTTGCGTTACTCACCACCTAATTCTTTCCTCACAGTCCGCCTCTCACTCGTAGATATCGATAGCGTTCAAATCGACGTACTCGATCAAGGGCCTGGATTTCCGAGTGACTTTATCGATGAAGCGCTTAGGCCATTCTCGCGGAGCGAAAAGACGACACTTGGGGTAAAAGATAAATCCTCTGCAGGGGGAGCCGGCCTTGGACTCTCGATCGCCAATATGATCACAGAGATGCATGGTGGAAGCATAAAGATTTCAAATAACCCCGATTCAGGGGCCAAAGTTTCGATCGTCTTGCCAAAGTTTGTCGAGGCGAAAGAGCTAAACGCTACGAGGTAAACACCACCCACAACGATATGGTGCTGAGATTACAGACGACAAGCTATCGAAAGGGCGCGATCGTACCGCTGCGTCGTTTTTGAAAGATTCGCCTTTGCCTTCCGAAAATTTCTGATTACCCTTCGAATCCAACATGTGTGGCAACTCCGAAAAGCTTCGCGAGCAAATGAACTCAAATGTGAAAGTTAAAAAGTGTTAGTGCTGCAACGAACCAGATGCGACAACCAACGCCACGAAAACCTTAGCGGCTTATTGCATTTCGCACCGGCAATGCGAAAGGTTGTTATTTCATTCGTAGTCCCAAATCAACAAGCTGCCGTATATGTCTAGGCGAACCTAGCGTTAGGGGTCTAGAGCACATTCACGTTAAGGCACAATCAGGGGTACGTTAGAATGGGCACGTTGGGATCGTAAAGATCTCATGGTTTCGGAGTCGAAAAATATAACCACTTAATTCATTTAGCTCGACAAGATTCGAAATCTAGCACATATACGAAAGCGAGCATAATACCCCTTTGATCAGGATAAATTTTGCT
>JAKAZZ010000098.1 GCA_021826315.1 Actinomycetes bacterium | reverse complement strand
ACAACCTCGATAAAGTGCTTCACCTCCGGAAGGTCCAGGATGGAATCCTTTGCTATCAAAAAAGACCGTTGCGAGTGAACAATCTTGTAACTTAGGTTTGACGAAACGGCAATGCCCTCCATCGTCATGGTCGCATCGTAAGTGCCGAAACGCACCGCGTTTGCCACATCTTGGTGACTCTCAAATACCTCGACCGTGAGCGATGTCCCTCCAGCTATGGAATCGTAGAAGCTACGAACACCTGAGCCCCTCTTCCTAAGAGCAAATCTGATCGCCTCGTCACCAAGGGAACCAAGGTCAATATTGCTAAAGGCCGAGCTCTTTTTAGTTGCTAGAACTAAGTTCCAATCAGCCAATGCAATGGCGGTTAGACCTTTTGGCAAGTTCCGAGTTGACGAGTGGTCTTCAAAGTGGACGAGCCCTACGTGACACGTCTCAGAGACCACGCTTTCGAGGGCCTCTTGGTTATTCTTTGACGTCCAAAGGTATCTAAAATGGCTCTCCTCCGACATCATCCTGGTTAGGAATGCAAGAATCGGATCGCACCCATCGACAAAGACGAAGGGGCGATCGATCAATGTGGAAACGCCATTAGTCATCAGTCCGTTAGGAAAGTGTGAGGTAGCGATCATCGGTGAAGGTTCCCTTGATAACACATTTCCATTCAGGTAGCCCAAGTAGACACCTGAGGCAACGGGAGAGGATTCGAAGTCACCGAAGAGATAGTCGAGCGAGGTTCCAAGGGCGCTGGCTAGCCGCTGGGCTACTTGGAGTCTGGGCGATTCGCTCTCCGATTCGATAGACGAAATAGATTGGCGCGAGACACCGACGAGGAGCGCGAGTTGACTCTGTGTCAAGTCAAGTTCATGCCTCCTGTGCGCCACTCGATTTACCACCAAAACCTCCATAATGTAAAGCAAACTTTACATTACATCACAAATCAAATTAATACTTGTCAAGTCTGAAGTTTGCTCGATAATCGCTACCAACACTCTCGCTTTCTTATTGTCAGCGTTGAACCTCGGAAACCAAGAGAGTGCAAGGAAAGGATCTAAAGACTACATAAGGTCGCAATATCGAGTCGATGAACTGCACGGTTAGATCGTCGGATGTCCCATAATTTGTAGCAGATAGCATCGGCCAACTGCTCAAATTAAAGTGCCCCTCCACAAGACAGTAAAGGGGCACAATTAATAACTAATACTGAAAAAGCGTCAACTCAGCTGAGATCCGTCGGCTTTTATTCGAAATGACCAAACACACTGAATCGAAGAAAATCTGAGCATGATCATGCCACAGAAAAAGTTAGTCGTCGATGACCTGAAACTTGACAAGCTCTTCGGCCATTACCCAACCAAAGGCGATAAGGGTATCATTGCGTTCCCGATCGAGGTTAGCGAAGAATTGATCAAACTCAACAAATTGATCTGAGCGAACATTTGGCTCATAAGCGGCGTAACCACATACCTCGTTAGCACCGGAGAAGATAAAACTACGGTCATCTACGCGATTTTCACCACCGTAACGCTTGGCCAACCTTCTAGCCCAAGCGCGCTCTTCGCCAGAAGTCTTGTGCTCTGGACGAGGAACGATGTCGACGAGCTCTTCGAAGATCTCAAACCCGCCATTACTTGCTAACTTGGCACCGACCAGGACGTCTTCGTCCGGGAATGCTAGAAGCGCCTTTCGGAACTGACCTTGACGCAAGGCATAAAGGCCATCGCGTGCGTTGATATTTCGGTCCACGCAAAGAACTCCAACGATAATAGCTGGAGTGCCGCCGATGCGCTCAAGGGTGTAGAACGAGAAAGCTACTAGCTTCGCTCCATCGCGTATCTCCGTAACGAGAACCCACTCTTCCCTAGCCTTCGACAAGTACCCGAAGTCAATGTTGGCTTCATTAGAGGCAACTAAGTCAGCCATCTGACTTAGTTCTCCGTCGCTTAAAACACTGCAATCACGGGTAATAATTTCGAATGACATACCTTCGAGAATCTCCTTGTGCAAAGACCGAATGCGGATGCGAACGCTGTATACATCCTAGTCTTTGTATGGTCGCTTAGGTTCACTCCAACGCCTATAGGCGACGCCATCAACTCCAGGCAAAGCTGTCAGCAGGTAAAACTTCTAGCAATTCACCCATAAATGACTCGTCATCGCCATCGATTTGAAAGTCAAATCCAAGGTCTGCTCGCATACCTGCAACTTCTAGAAAGACCGGAATTTCGCCTCTATGACGCGAAATCACTGTTGCCAGATTCTGAAGTAGCGAACTATCGAGGTCTTCAATATCCATACGAATCGTCAATTCGTTTCGTGACTTTTGCTCCACATTGACCACCTCACAAGAGATCGCAGAAATCTTCAATTCATCGTCCCTGGTATCTACTCGACCCCTAACGAAGACTATGAGGTCGTCGCGCAACCTCGTAAATTGCTCGTTCACGGATCTTGGAAAGACCATTACATCGATAGATCCCGTCGTATCTTCCAAGACGAAGCGCACCATCTGTAGCCCCTTCTTAGTCAGACGTAGGGAGTACTTGGAGACGATTCCGCCAAGTTCGATCACGCTTCCATCTTCGGGACCGCCGCCATTGGCTTTAGCCTCTACCAATTCGCCGATTGACATCGCTACCCTCTTGCGAATCATCCCTTGCGCCATTGCGATCGGATTATCTGTAACGTACATGCCGAGCATCTCACGTTCCATCGCAAGGATATCGCTCATGACGTCCTTTTCATCCGGCACAACGATCTCGAGATCGACCGAGGCGGGAGAGTCATCGCTCGATGGTGCGTCAAAGAGGCCCATAACTCCCTCAGAGATCTCGCGCCGCTTACGGATAGCCTTGTCGACCAAGCCGTCAAAGATGGCAAGAAGTCCACGCCTGCTATGGCCGAAGGAGTCGAAGGCACCAGCTCGAATTAGAGCTTCTATTGCCCTCTTGTTCAAGAGCGAGAGGTCAATCCTCATAAAAAAGTCACTCAAGTTTTGGTAGCGCCCATTTTCAAGACGCTCCTTCACTATCAACTCTGAAACTCCTTCACCGACGTTTCGAATGCCTGATAGTCCAATACGAATCGCCTTTTTACCCTCGAACGTCGTTGGCCAAAAGGCGCTCCGTGACTCATTGACGTCTGGAACCAAAACAACGATATCGTGGTCTCTGGCATCTGATAAGACAATTCCGACCTTGTCCTTATCGTCCATCACCGAGGTTAGGTAAGCACAGAGGAATTGCTCGGTATAGTTGGCCTTGAGATAGGCAGTCTGGTACGAAACATAGCCATATCCATAAGAGTGGGACTTATTGAAGGCATAGTCAGCGAAGGGCTCGATGATGTCGAAGAGCTCAGTTCCGAGCGCCTCGCCGTAGCCATTTCGAGCACAACCCTCAACGAACTTTGCGCGGTGGCCCTGGATGATCTCTTTGATCTTCTTGCCACACGCCTTCCTAAGGTCATCTGCTTCAGCCAACGTATAACCTGCGAATTTTTGCGCTACTCGCATAACCGATTCCTGATAGATCATAAGTCCATAGGTGTCACTCAAAATCTCTTCAAGATCAGGGTGGCTGTACTTAATCTCGGTGCGACCATTCTTTCGATCAGCGTAATCATTGTGCATGTTAGCTGCCATCGGACCAGGACGATAGAGGGCTACGAGGGCAGCAATATCGTCAAAGCGCGTCGGTGCCAACGAGCGCATCAGCGCTCGCATCTGATTTCCTTCAAGCTGAAAGACACCGATCGAATCTGCGTCGCGAAGCATCCTGAGGGTTAACTCGTCATCCAGTGGAACATTATCGATATCAACCTCATCGCCGGTCGTATCTTTGATAATGTCCAACGCACGATCGATAATCGAAAGGGTACGAAGTCCCAGAAAGTCCATCTTCAATAGTCCGAGATCTTCTACGCCGTGCATCTCGTACTGGGTTACAACTGGAGCCGGTTCTCCATTTGCCGCACTTTCGCCCTTTCGCTGAATAGGAAGGTAGTTGGTAAGAGGTTCATGCGTAATAACAACGGCGGCGGCATGAATTCCATCTTGTCGGCGAAGCCCTTCAAGCCCTCTTGCTACATCTACGACTTCACGAACGTCACTATCGGTCTCAATCATCTTACGAAGTTCGCTAGCTGCTGCGTATCCACCTTCGAATCCAGGAGTTAGCTCAAGACAGGCAGCAAGCGGAGTATCTTTGCCCATTACCAATGGCGGCATCGCCTTTGCCACTTTGTCACCTACGGCATAATCCTTATTGAGAACTCGAGCAGCATCGCGCACTGCGGCGCGAGCCTTGATCTTAGAGAAGGTAACGATTTGAGCAACATGGTCACTGCCATAACGCTCAGAGGCATAGCGAATCATATCCTGGCGATAACGTTCGTCGAAGTCCATGTCAATGTCGGGCATGGAAACCCGGCTTGGATTTAGAAATCTCTCAAAGAGCAAGTCGTACTTGATCGGATCAAGATCGACGATCCCCAAGGTGTAAGCCACCAAACAACCGGCCGCTGAACCTCTACCTGGGCCAACTCGAATCTTTCGACTCTTAGCGAACCTTATGAGATCCCAAACGACCAAGAAGTACGCGCTAAAGCCCATTCTCCCAATGACGTCGAGCTCATAATCGAGGCGCTCTACGACCTCACTTGGAAGTTCTTCGCCATATCGATTGCGAGCACCCTCATAAGACAACTCTCTTAGATAATTCGAGGACGACTCATCGTAGGTATTGAGGCGGAACTTTTCGGGAACTTCGAACTCTGGAAGCCTTGGCTTTCCAAATTCAATCTCAACCTTGGCCCGCTCCCCTATCCAAAGGGTATTGTCACACGCTCCCTCAAATTCTTCAAAGAGTTCACGCATCTCACGGGCGGTTTTAATGTAATGCTCATCACCTTCGAATTTGAAGCGGTTCGGGTCACTTAGAGTTGCATTTGTCTGCACGCAAAGTAGTGCATCATGGTGAACGTGGTCGGACTTTGAGATGTAGTGGGAGTCGTTAGTTGCAAGAAGGTGAAGGTCAAGCTTCTTTGCCATCTCTTTTAGCATCGGGTTAGTCTTACGCTGGAGCTCCAAGCCATGGTCTTGGACCTCTACGAAGAGGTTGTCTTTGCCAAATATATCCTTCAGGGTACTGGCGTGTTCGTAAGCTCCCTTGATGTCATCGCGGGCTAGGGCTTGAAGGACTAACCCTCCGAGACATCCAGTCGTAGCGATTACGCCCTCTGAATACTTAGCAAGTAGTTCGTAGTCAACGCGAGGCTTGTAGTAGTATCCCTCTAGATAGGCGAGCGAGGATAGTTGAATGAGGTTATGGTAACCCTCGTTGCTTTCAGCGAGGAGGATGATATGGTAATAAAGTTTTTCTATCGCACTAAATTCACTCGACTCATCCACCCTGCCGCGTCGTGAAGGACGATCGAACCGAGATCCTCCAGACATATAGGCCTCGATACCGATGATGGGGTTTACCCCCTTTTTGCGCGCCTCGCTATAAAAGGGAAGAACGCCATACATATTGCCGTGATCGGTAATGGCCATGGCGCTTTGACCATCCGCGACCGCTGCAGCTATGGCTGCTTCTATCTTCGAAGCACCATCAAGCATCGAAAACTCAGTGTGGTTATGAAGGTGTACGAATGAATCCAACTAGGTACCTCCCGTACGCTCGCTCTACTTAGCCCTAACCTGGTTGCGCCACAGATGGGCGCGCGTTAGTCAAAATCACATTGTTGGTATTCGAAGATCCTACTCCATTAAAATCCTTGGCCGCCACAGCGCCTAGCAGGGAAAAGAGTGGTTATAGTGGCAAAACATCGCAGATAAATCTTTCATTTTTTTCACTGATAAAACTCAGTGCCAGTGGTTAAGTCCGTTACCAGTTTAAGGCTCGACCCATACCGGTACCTTCAACCACCCATTAACCCAACTTTCCGAAAATCAACTCATTCTCCCAGCTAGTTGAGTTGCGGTCTTTCGTTGGGACACTACAAATGGGTCGCAACCGTCTTGATCCGACCTAAGGGATCGGTGACTCCTAGGAGGC
>JAKAZZ010000036.1 GCA_021826315.1 Actinomycetes bacterium | reverse complement strand
CCTTGCTCAGCTGGGTGCGTGCATTGTATTGGCCGACGAGCGTTACAAAGGCAAGCTCCCCTTATTCGGGGGAATTGACAAGGCGCGTTTCAGAAAGCAGGTGGTACCTGGGGACGTGTTGGAGCTGGAAGTTGAACTTGTACAGTTGTCCGCACGTGCCGGGAAAGGTCATGGAACGGCGTCGATCAATGGTGCAAAGGCGACTGAGGTTGACATAATGTTTATTATCGCTGATGCGTAACCTCGAAGGATTCGTGCATCAGTAACTTCGAATTTGGAGATCCTTTGAAAGTCGCAACCTGGAATGTCAACTCATTAAAGGCGCGGATCAACAGGGTAGTTGATTGGCTATCTTTGAATCAAGTTGACATTCTTTTGATTCAAGAGACGAAACTTAAGCAGGACGCCTTCTACAGTGATCGCTTCGCCGATATCGGGTATAACTCCGCCCACTTTGGTCAAGGGCAATGGAATGGAGTGGCTGTTATTTCACGTCACGAAATAACGGATGTGAAGTTTGGCTTGCAGGGTGAGACATATGACGAGGCGAGGGCAATAAGTGCCTTAGTCGGCGGTTTACGAGTCTTTTCGCTCTATATTCCGAATGGTAGATCTCTGGATAATGACCACTACCGCTACAAACTCGAATTTCTTGACAGATTAGCAGACGAAGTGCGTGCGCAAATGGCGATTGACGAGCCCTTTCTCTTGGGAGGTGACTTTAATGTCGCTCCTAGTCCAGTCGACGTCTACGACGAGAGTGCGTTTGAAGGAATGACCCACGTTAGTTTGGATGAGCGTCGTCGAATAGCTGCCCTTAGTGAATTAGGACTCTCCGATCTTTATCGCGCAACTAATCCAGATGAAACTGTATTTACTTGGTGGGACTATCGAAATGGTGCCTTCCACAAGAATCAAGGTATGCGAATCGATCTGCTGCTTGGTAATCAACCGATCTTGAAAAGCCTTAGTAGTGTTGTTGTCGATCGTGATGAGCGCAAGGGAAGTGGCAAAGAGGAACGACCGAGTGATCATGCTCCACTCATCGCCACTTTCGAACTTTAGGAGAGGTGTTTTTATTGGCAAACCTTTGGCTTGATAGTGTCCGTGGAGCTTTTGATGGCGTTGACGTACCTCGAAGAACCCAATTTGCGCGAATTGGTCGAGCAACGCGGCGAATTATAGAGTCCGTCGTTGCATCGAAGGCGCCTACCGATGAGTTGCAAAGATTGGCTGACGAGATAGAAGAGGTTGCAACGCGGTTAGAAAAATATCCCCGTGGGCGAGTATATGAGGGATTTGCAGAGGCTGCCAATTCTGGTGGAAACGCAAGTTTTATGGACTTTTCCCCAATTTCGGGCGAATCTAATCCCATTGCTGCTCCGGTCAGATTAGCAGTATCGCAAGATAGCGATGGAGTCGCGATGATCGTCGGCGAAGTTACCTTCAACGCAGCATATGAGGGACCACCTGGTTGTGTTCACGGTGGTCATCTAGCTGCCGCATTTGATGAAGTGCTTGGACTGGCACAGTCACTTTCTGGCTCGCCCGGGATGACCGCACGCCTAACGGTAAATTACAGGAAGCCAACTCCTTTGCACCAGCCACTGCGATTTGAAGCGAAGATTTCTAATCGTGAAGGAAGAAAAGTCTTTACGGTGGGTAAGTGCTTCGCAAACGGCGTGTTGACCGCCGAAGCAGACGCTCTGTTTATATCTGTTGACTTTACTTCGCTTGCTGAATTGGCAGCAAGACGGGAAAAAGACGATGCTAAAGATCCTAGCTAGAGGTGTCGCGATGGCATAAAGCGACGATGGTATGTGAGGTGAAGCTGATCGCAAAAGTGCAGTGGAAGCTCCAACCAGCGGTTTAACGATTTGTATTTATAGATAATAAGTCTCGCTAAGGCGGGACTTATTTTATTTAGGCAGCTTTTTTCCCGTATTTTGTTTGACTTTTTACTCTAGGTTGACGATAAAAAATGAACTACCTTAAATTGTTAGAGCAATTTGCCTATTCCATATGGTGCAGAAATGGAGCAGTTAGAATAGACGCCATTGATCGGCGAGAGGCCAAGGGACTCATTCAAGATTAATAGTCGCTGAAGTGAAGGCCTTTGCTTCGTAGGTCTTATTGAAGTATTTTTCGTGAAACATTCTATGACCATTTTCATACTCTGTGGGGATTTCATTTTGTGATCTTTACTCGTAAAATGAATGTGTTGGTAAGAAGTTTTTTAGATTTGTTGAATTATTGCAAATTGTAAAAGTGCCTTTTGCGTAATTTAGTTTCATTTGAAAATTGACGAATAGACAGGCAGTAAAGGAGGTGAAAATTTGGATCTAGCGACTGTCAGTTCGTTTGACGTAAGGTACGTCATCGCCATTTCCGGTGTAATATTAGCGCCGGTTGCGATTGTTGTTATGGTAAGCCTTCTTGCACGCCAAAGGCGATCTTTGGCAAATTACGAAAGACTCCTTAGGTTTTACTCACTAACCTCCCGCGTCCACCAAATGTTTATTTCAATCTCAAACGATGAGACGTTGCTTCAGGGAATATGTAGTGCTGCGACTGAAAATACCGGAGTTGTCCTTGCGTGGATCAGTTGTCCCGGGCCTAGTGGTGATTTTTACCTACTAGCGGCGGCAGGTGAAGCCATTGACTACTTGGATGGTATCAGAATTTCAGTTGATCCAGATTCACCGCATGGAAATGGTCCAACTGCCAGATGTTGGCGCGAGGCGCGACCGATATTAGCAAGCTTCAAGGATGATGCTCGACTTCTCCCTTGGCGCGAGCACGCGCTCGAATTTGGAATCGGTTCGAGTGCAAATTTTCCTATCTTTCGCGATGGTGAACTTTGGGCAGTCATTACCTTTTATACATCTTCGATGGAGAAGTTTGATTCCGTTCTTACGACTCTGCTCGAAGAGCTTTGTGATGAGATTTCCCGAGGACTTGATCGCCTTGAACTTCGCAGGCGTGAGCTTGTCGCAAATGAATTTAACGGCACTTTGCTCGAGTCATTGACCGTTGGAGTGAACGTTATTCGTTATCCAGAGCGAATTATGGAGCGCGTAAATCGTGCGCTGATTCAGATCGCTGGAGTCGAAGATGAATCTGAGCTCGTTGGAACCAGCACGGTCGTGAGGTATGCGGACCCTGCATCTGCCGATAGGGTCCTCCACCTTGCGGGAGAGATTCTCGCAGTCGGAAGTGGCACAGCGCGAGAAGTTCCTTTTTTTCGTAAAGATGGCGCTTTGATCTACCTTGACATATCTGGCAAGCGCCTAACGACCGCGGACGGCGTTGAGAGGATTGTTTGGACCCAAATCGACGTGACGGAGCGCATCGAGCAAAAGAGGGCAATCGAAGAGCTATCGGTTATGCGCGATGCCCTTCTTTCAAATACCGTCGCAGGGATAGATCTAGTTCGGTATCCCGAACGCGTGGTTATTGATGCCAACCAAAGTTACCTTGAGTTGTTAGGTTACGAGGATGCTACCGAGATAGTCGGCCGCAGTACCATGCACATCTACTCAGTATCTGAGGAGAGCGAGCGAATGGCGCTTCTCGCTGAAAGTGTGTTGCGAGTTGGTTCCGGAAGCCTTTCCAACATGCGAATAAGGCGTAAAAACGGTGAGATCATCTACGTAGACATGCATGGACGGCGAGTAGAGGGTGGTGATCCAGATCACCCCGTAATTGTTTGGACGTCAATCGAAGTTACTAAGCAATTCCACCTTGAAGAGGAACTTCGGAGGCAGGCAAACTTCGATCCCTTGACGGATCTACCAAATCGAAGAGCAATAAAATTTCATCTTGACGCTGCCCTTGCGCGTGGCAGACGTAGCCGCAGAAGTGTCGTAGTTGGTGTGATTGACCTCGACTACTTCAAGCCGGTAAATGAAACCTATGGCCATAGTGTTGGCGACGAACTTCTAAAGAAGGTCGCACAGCGCCTACGGTACTCTCTCAGACCAACAGATTTTGCAGGTCGTATTGGCGGTGACGAATTTGTAGTAGTCCTCGAAGACGTTGACGGTGGGAACTTAGTCAGAAACTTGGACGAGATCTTTGCAAGGTTGCATAGCGTCTGCGACGCTCCTTTTGACGTCAGCGGTGCCCGGGGAATCGAAATTGGAATGACGATGGGTGTTGCTGTTGTCACCGATATCGAGAGTGACTCCGAAGCATGCCTGCGAAGAGCTGACCTCGCCTTATTTAGAGCGAAGCGTCGCCGTGATACAGGCGGCAATTGGTGGGAGATTGCCGGAGAGACCGTCGATAGCGCAGTTGGCGATCGAGAGACAGAATCATTCGACGGCGTAAAAGAGCGAGAAGTGCTTGTCGAAATTGCTCAGTGGATCTCAGGCAATTGCGAGGTTTACGAGGCGGGCTTCTATCGGGATCTCGAGGACGTTTCGGACATCTACTCCGGAAACTCAGAATTCTCGGAAGTCTTTCGCCAGTTTATTTCAAAGCAGTTTTTTGAGTTTTTCAAATTTATGTTCGACCCTGAGATAGATTTCGAGATAGTACTTATGCGATGTCGTGAAGAAGGTGAAGCTTCCGGCTTGATTGGTCTTAATGCGAGTTGGATTTCGCAAGTTGCTTCTGCCCTACGTCACCGTCTCATCGAAGGATTGGAGATCGATCTACCGATTTCGGTCGACAGGTACACGGTACTTGAAACTATTACCACACGCGTCGAGCGGGCACTGAATGAGCACTTAAATTCGATGAGCCAGGTCGTGCGAAAGTATGAGAGTACGGTCGGAAGACCATTCCCTGAAAACTACGAAGTATGGTCTGAGCTCGCAAAGGAGGAGATTGACATGGTCGGCCTTCTTCCGGGGATAAAAGGGGCTGAGCTCCTATATCCTGAGGTCGGTGGTCGGTTCGTCCCCCTGGCCTCGTCGGGAGATCGAGCCAGAGATCTTGACTGCCTTTTGAACGGGGATGGTTTTGACCCGCTGATTCCTTCTGAGGGACTCTCAAGCGGAGTTATAGACGATGCTTGGCGAAGTGTTTCCATAGTGCGCGTGGACGACTTCAAGGTTGATCCTAGATGCGACGCGTGGCGCCGTGATTTAGGCGAAGACTGGTGTGCGTCAATGCTTGCTATCCCTGTATCTCGCGAGGGAAGCGTTGACTTCGTATTGTTGATTCAAGGTTCGTTTCCAAGTCAATTCGCAAGCGGATGGATGAATGCGTTCGCTTCTGCTCTTAGGTCGCGGTGGGAGAGGTTGGTTCTTGCGCCTAAGCGCAATTTGACTAGACGCTCGCTCTCTGATGCAGTAAAGATGCGAAGCCTGATTAGCAGTGGAGCCTTTGAGATGTATATGCAGCCAATCGTGGATCTTCGTTCTGGAAGGCTCGCAAAAGTCGAAGCTCTTGCTCGTATAGAGACCACCGAGTGGGGCGTAGTATCGCCGGGAGTATTTCTTCCGATACTCCGTGAAGGTGAGCTTGACTTACTCTTTCGTCATGGACTTAATATGAGCCTTGAATCTCTTCGAGAATGGGATTCGATGGGCCTCTTTGTCGACCTGACAATCAATATTTCGCCGCTTACGATAGCAAAAAAGGAGGTTGTGGACTGGATCGTTGAGGCCTTAGATCTGTATGAGGTTAGTCCTTCTCGGTTGACATTGGAGCTGGTTGAAACAGAGGACTTGGGCACCGAGTCTACGTACGAAATCGTAACTACTTTGGTTGGCAAAGGGATTCATCTGGCAATCGATGATCTTGGATCTGGTTATTCGAGCCTTATGCGCTTGGCCAGCCTTCCCTTTGACGTAATTAAAGTTGATCAGTCCATAGTCCGCCATGCCAATCAGGACCCGTTCACTACATTAAGTTTGGTCCATACGTTGACGCAGATTGGTCAGGATTTGAAGCGACGCGTGGTTGTCGAAGGGCTTGAGAACCGATCGATAATTGAGGCGGTAACGATCCTTGGAGCACGTTACGGGCAAGGATATGGAATAGCGGTTCCAATGAAGGCTTCAGCTGTGGTTTCCTGGGCGCGTGGCCAGTGGATGCCGCCAACGCCGAATAGGGTAACTTCGGATCTGTCTGCACTCGCATGGCATCTTGCCTTTATGTATGGAGAGGTTGGCTATGAACTTTCTCCACTCACGAGCTGTCCGGTTACTGCATACCTCTACGACATTGCATTTGGCGACGATGAGGCGTTCGCTCTGCATGCGCTAGCTCATGAGGATGGTGGCGTAAATGAGCGTCGTGAATCGGGTCGCCCCTTTGTTGATTGGATCGTTAGAAGGATTGAATCTTCGGTAATTCCAGATGCAAGAACTTCACTAGCGGCCGAATCTCCTCCTTCAACTTATAGTTACGGCGTAGGTTACGGATAGTTTTTTAATCTCTGCTTGCTTGCGACCTACTGGATGTTTGATCGAATCCGTCTACATATCTTGACGATTTCGCGAGCTATCTCGGGTGCTACTTCGGCCCCTCCATCTACTAGCCGTAGCTCATGAACGCTAAGAGGGAGCGACTTTGCGACTAGGTTGAGCAAGTCGTCGGTGAGCCGCAGGGATCGAATTCCAATAGCCGGCGTAACTTCCGCTCTCCAAATTCGAAGAATCTCTAATGCCTTCGTTGGATCTATCGGTGTTGATCTGCCGTGATTGAGGGCATCTCGCGATTTTTGAATTTCTGCTGCTGCCTCTTCGGGGGATAGTCTCCTGTGTAGCCCGGCTTTTAGGAGAGGCTCGAGGCCGATGAGAAAGTCGGAGGCGTAGCGAAGTTGTTCACTTTTGCCACGACGTTTGGCATACGAGATCGCTAACTCCGTTCGAGCACGCGTCATAGCGACGTAGAGGAGGCGCCGTTCTTCTTCGAGAGCTTCAATCGACAATGATTTTGCATGGGGGAAAAGTCCCTGTTCTACTCCTGCTACATAGACACGATCCCACTCTAATCCTTTAGATTTGTGTGCAGTTATTAGGGTTACTCCAGCCTTCTTCATGAGCTGAAACTCTGTTGTGCGGACCTTGAAGTAGCTGATCAGAGCACCAAGATCTCCTTTGAAGCCGGATCTTATACTCTCGTTTATGAATGAGCGAACAAAGTCTAGAGCAAGGAGGTTGTAGGAGTCACTCTCTGAACCACTTGCGTCAATAGATTCGGTAATTTTGTCGATTTCGGATAGCGCATCTGGAAGTGAGCCCCTGAGCCCAACTGTCGTAGTTATTCGATTGAAAGCAGCCTTTACCACTGGTGACGATGATATGTTTTCAGAGCCCACGATCTGATGGTTAACGCCGGCCTTTGAAAGCGTTCCTGCATAAAGCGGTAATAAGGAGTTAACTCTGGCAATTATTGCTATTTCATCGGGGCGCTCGCCGTGGGAGATGACACTTGCTATCTCGGTTGCAATAGCTTCAGCCTCCTCTCCGGCGGTTTCAAATTCGTTGAATCGCGGAGTTGTCCAACTTTCCCGATTGGAGACGATATGTGGTTTAAATCTTCCTTGTACATTTTCCGCAAAAGTATCAGCTATTTTGTTCGCGATCTTGACGATCTCGGGCGTTGATCGAAAATTGTTGGTAAGTTGCAGGAAGCCGGCATTTGGAAAGTCGTCTTCAAAGTCGTTGATAAATTTAGGTGAAGCACCATTCCAGGTATAAATCGATTGCTTAGGATCACCGACCACGGTTAGATGGTGGCCTTCGGTCATGAGAGCCTTTATTAGGTCTACTTGAGGTTTATTGACGTCCTGGTACTCATCGACGAAGAGCGCTCTGTAGTACCATCTGATTGTCGCGGCAAAGTCGTTTCTTTCACTCATGAGATCGCATGCCTCGAAGATCAGATCGTCAAAGTCGATCTTTCCTTCGGCTGCCTTTAGTTCTTCATATTTTTTGTAGATTTGACTCAAAACTTCAATCGGGACCGAATTCGCGTCTGGCTGAGTGGATCGCCATGTACCGAATTCAAACCATCGAATTCCCCGCGACTTTGCCACTTCGATTTCGCGGACGACATTTGAAACCGTTGAGTTCCACTTAACCTCGTTGCCTTTGATCTCTTTGAAGCTGGGAATTGATAATGCCCCCTTTTCTACGAGGCGGTAACGTGACGTTAAAAGACGAGGAAATGGCTTATTGATCGTCTCGTAGAAGCGCCGCAAGATTGACATGGCGAAAGCGTGAAATGTCCCTACCCATGGAATGTCGCTGCTGCTAAGGGCAGCTAAACGACTTTTGAGCTGTTCGGCTGCTGCGTTAGTAAATGTAATAACGGCAAAGTTCCTACCAGGTATTTCGCCGGTGTCCATCATGTGGGCAATTCGATGTGTTAGCACCGTAGTTTTTCCACTTCCAGGCCCCGCTACTATGCAGAGTAACCGTGCGGTAGATGTTACGGCTGATTGTTGTTCAAACGTCAGATGACTAAGTGAACCGCTCATTCGTTGCAAGTGCCCCGTAGCGTCGCTGAAGATATGGCCGAGGCCATCGAGGTGGTTGGCTCGGCGCAACAGTACCAGCTCTCTGTCAGCCGAGGAACACGTCTGTCGCTGCTGTCGAAGTTGCTCCGCGAAGGTTGATTTGCCGTTGATGCAACGGCAGCATAGATCTTTGGAAAGAGTGCATGACTCTCCGTTGTGCCTGAGTTTTCGGCGATATTGGCAATCTCGAGCTGCAATTCATCGAGTGCTGGCGTAAGGGCTGACCATTCGAGGTTTAATCCGCTATCAGGCCCTTCTCTAAAGAGTTCGGGAAACCTTTTGTACGTTAAGGATGAAGATGGCACCAGAAGTCGAATTGAGTACATGACAGGGTCAATCGACCCTATGAGATCGTTATCGGCGACGAAGTCCAAAAGCTCGATCATGGAACTAATCGTTGTCCAAGGGGTAAAAGGGAGAAGCGATGGTCGAATCTCAAAGCCGTTGTCGCGGACTATCTTTAGCGCTTCAACCATGTCGGCCTTAGAGTGCCCTTTGTCAAGAGCGCTAAGTACCTCGGAAGACGTATGTTCAAATGCACTAACGATGAATGAGACATTGTTCTCAGGCAACTTAGGAATTAGTTCTTTGTATTTGAGAATGTGAGAGACCTTGATGGTGGCATCGAACGTGACGTCTGGAAAGGTCTTCTTAGTCGCCTCAAGCGCTTTTAGGGAGTGTATTGGGGCATTGAAAAAGTCAGGGTCGCCAAAGGTAATATGGCGGGCGCCAGTAGAGTAAAGAGCTTCGACTTCTCTGGTAATTGAATCGACTGAGTTGATCCGAATTCTTCCACCGTAGGTGGCTGCAACGGGACAATGCGTGCAGTGGTGAAGGCATCCGCGACTTGCTTCTACGTACCCCGCTACTTGCATCTTTTCGCCATCAATATAGCTTGTGTAGCGATCGAGTGAGGGTAACTTTTCTCGGTGTAGCGGAAAGTCAATCAACTTGAGTCGACGGCTTGTTGTAGTTGTGTTGATGTGAATTGCAGAAGCTTTTTTGTGCACTTCACCTGAGGTTTTGGTTCGGCTGCAGATGTTGTCAACTATCGGATCAATCGATTCTCCAGAGGCAAACATCATTACTTCGACGGGGAGAGATAATGTCGACATTGCTTCGGCATAGTGGCCCATCAAAGTTATTTCGGGTCTATTATCCCATTGGATCAAAGCTTCGAGCACTGAAAGGGCAAGGCGGGCCGCTGTATGCATTGGTACTGAAATAATGATGTGCGTATCATCAAGGTCGAAATTTTTCAGCTCCGACATTTCGGTTATGGAAAGGTCGATGATCGAAGAGGGTATTTCGGCTTGGGATAGCGCCGCGTCGAGTTGGAGTAACTCGTAAGGTTGATGACCAAGGTCGTAGAGAGAGATGATCAGGGCACGTGTCACGGTTTATGTCTTCCTTGATGATTGATATTATTAGCGAAAGAGTTGCAAATTTATAGGGCGGACGCCGGTGATGCTAACCATTAATCTAATGGCGTTCGAAAGATTGGTGGTACATTTCGTGCGACGCTGCCGCTCCGGCAAAGTCGGCTTCGACCTCGATTTTGATCACTTCGTGACTTTTTTCAAGTGCGTCAATACATAATGCCCTCGTGGGAGCTTTAGCGAAAATAAAACCCAAGTAGCTTCCCTCCGTGGGAAGGGTTTCATAGTGATGGCCAACCTTTGCATCAACTATCACACTTGTTACAAATGGAATTCGTTGTGCCGCCTCGATGCCGTTGATGCTACGGACGATTCCGCTTGTTCTTGTCGGAACCATATAAACCCCAGAATACTGTTTTTCACGGCGCGCGTGTGATGCATCCCCTTCGGTTAATGCTTCGAGGAGGACTACCTCCAAAGTCCTATCGCCCACAAAAGAAAGAGCGGATGAACATCGTCCTCCGATCGATCGATTAGCTAGGTCTATGATTACTATCTTCCCGTCACTGGTGACTCTTACTTCAACGTGAATTGGTCCATTTTCAATTTCGAGCCTTTCGATTGCAGATTCGATGGTTTGCAATAATTTCCGCCTCAACTGATCATCAAGATTTGACGGTGTCACATAAATCGTCTCGGCGAAGTAAGGGCCGATGAGCGGATGTGGCTTGTCGAATATCGCAAGTTCCACGACGCAACCATTTACAACTACTCCTTCGAAAGCGTGTTCGGTTCCTTCGACATACTCTTCGATCATTGCACTTCCATACTGTCCTAATTGGGAGTCGATTAAAGAGATGGCTGATTTGAGCTCAGCAATGGTCGATACCCGCATCACACCAATTGAAGCACTTCCCTTTGATGGTTTGACGATTAGTCCCTTGTCGATGAAGTTTGAAACCTCTGTTTCGTCAATTACTTTAGGTTGAAGTACTACCTCACTCAGAACCTTGCGCAATAGATTTTTGTCTCTAAGTGCCAAGGAGCGTACAGGTGGCTTTGAAAGGCCTTTGGAAAGCGCTCGGCTCCACTCGAGAACCTCGATGCCACCTTCGTCAATAGCCACAACGGTATCTATGCCAAGACGCTCCACGATAATATTGATTGAGGCGCCAGCTACTTGTGGGTGGCAGAACTCCAGTGAATCAAAGACCTTCTCAGCAAGGTCAGGTGGAGCGAATGTAGAGTCTGTCGCTACGAATGTATCGATGCCAAGAACCTCAGCAGCGTTCAAAAACTCCTTTATCCGGTAGGAGTTTTCAGGAACTATGAGAAGTAGCTTCATGGTGAACCTCGGGCTTTGTACTTTCAAAACTTTGTATCGTTACACTGCCCAGTCTAAACCGCACCGCACGGGAAGTTTAAAGTGGCCTTGGCGCTTGTACCATATGACGATTAGGCTTAATGCAAGAGTATTAAAAATTATTGAGGTGGATGTGGAAAAGGTAATCACAGTAACCCCGAATGCGGCGAAATTTGTCGCAGAAGTTGCCGCTGGTGAGGATGATGCGTCAGAGATCGCACTTTGGATAGAGGCCTCCGGAATAAGCGGAAACTCATTCACTTACGATGTCTACTTTCAGTCGAAGTTCGACGCCGAGATTGCAGACTACGTCTCCTCTGAGGATGGAATTACTGTTGTCGTTCCTAAGGCGAGCGTCGATCAGCTGATGGGGTCAACCCTTGATTTGCCCGAGGCCGATGGCGGACTCGTAATCACCAATCCGAATACGCCCGCGTCAATGAGTGAGGCACCCGCGGGCCTAGAGGAAGCAACGCTTGACTCCGATATCGCCCGAACGATAATCACGCTCCTTCAAGACGAGATCAACCCGGCGATAGCAAGCCACGGAGGAAGAGCCGATCTTGTAGGGGTGGCAAATGAAAAGGCATTTGTTCGCCTTTCAGGAGGTTGTCAAGGATGTGGACTGGCGGCCGTTACGTTATCGCAGGGAATCGAGGTTGCAATCAAGGAGGCAGTTCCATCAATTATCAAAGTAATAGATGTCACTGATCATCTCTCGGGCTCAAATCCCTTTTACCAGGCATCGAAGAAGTAAGGCTGCAATTGGTTCTAGACGTCGTTCATGGATAGCGATTGGCGAACGTGCGTATGAAATATTCACTTCGGACGTACGCAGCAGTCTCATAGTGCGAAAGGGATCTCGACTTTTGAAGTCGAGATCCCTTTCTTTTTTCAAGTTAACTTGAGTTTGATTTTCAGAGATTTAGGCTCGTTGATTCGTTCCGTCTTTCTGAAGCACTCTAGTTGACCGCCCATCTGCGCGGTAATTTGCCTTCGTATTAGGCTTCTTCAGGCTGGGTTGCCTGAATTTCGAGCTCGATTGTGATCTTGTCGGACAGAAGTACGCCACCAGCCTCAAGCGGTGCGTTGTATTCCATTCCGAAGTCTTTTCTCGAAATAGTTCCGGTTGCGGTGAAGCCCGCGCGTACGCCGCCCATTGGATGTGCCGCTACGCCATTGAACTCTAGGGTTAGTGATACGCCCTTTGTAACACCATGCATTGTTAGGTCGCCGTTGAGTGCGAAATCGGCGCCATTAGCCTCGATCGAGGTGGAGTTGAAGGTTATAGACGGGAACGACTCTGCATCTAGGAAGTCGCCTGAACGGAGGTGATTGTCACGCATCTCTTGGTTTGTGAAGATGCTTGCGGTCGCAATTGTCGCACTTACTTGTGAGTCGAGGAGGTTTTCGTTGATGGTGACAGAACCAGAGAAGTCATTGAATCGACCACGAACCTTGGATACTACCAAGTGCTTTACTAGGAATTCAACTGTAGAGTGAACTGGGTCGATCTCCCAAACACCGGTCTTTAGGCCTAGGGCTGATGCTGTAGTTGCGGACATATTGTTTACCTTTCGACGTTGTACTATTACGCTTATGTATAAACATAGTTGCGTACGCAAATAATTCCGTCAATTTGAGATAAAGTAGTAGTGATGAACGATAGTAAAGTGCGATGGTTGAGTTCCGATGAATCTGAGACGTGGAGGTCATTTTTGCATCTCAACGCAATTCTTGGAGTGAAGCTCGAACACGATCTCACCTCTAATCACGGTTTAACACTTGCAGAGTATGAAGTTCTGGTCCACTTGAGCGAAGCTGATGACTTTACGTTGAGAATGTCGTCTCTCGCTGACCTTTGTTACGTTTCGAGATCTGGACTAACTAGGAGGTTAGACTCACTGATCAAAGCGGGCATGGTCGTAAAGAGGACATGTCCATCGGATCGACGTGGCATGAATGCAGTGTTGACTGCCAAGGGTCTTGACAAAATTCGCAGCGCAGCTCCAACTCATGTCTCTGGCGTAAGGCAGTATTTTCTAGACCTTCTCGACGGCGACGAAGTCAAGAGGCTTGGCGAGTTGGTTTCGAAGCCACTCCTGAAATTGTTGGATAAGCCAATTTCGGATGATTGCAAGCAAGAAAGTTGTCTCGAAGGGCGCTAGTTGAACTTTCTTATAATTCCAACGCCCGATGCACTACCCGTTCGGTACCGAGGTTGACGATGTCGTTGTTGATGCGGCTGGAGAAGTTGTCGTCGTGGAAGTCGTTGTTGAAGAAGTTGTCGTCGACGAAGTAGTTGACGACGTCGTTGTTGACACCTTTGCAGAAGTCGTCGTGGAAGTCGTTGTTGAAGAAGTTGTCGTCGACGAAGTAGTGGTTGTAGTTTCTAGCGGCTTTAGGGGGCCAAATGGCGGATGGTAAAAGATTTGATTCGCGTTTCCAATTGCTGGATGAGCATATCCAACACCACCGCTTCCGAAGGCTTCTAAGACATTAGTGGTTACTTGGTCGGTAAATGGATCTGGGCACAGTCCTGCAAATGGGGGACATCCGGCTTGGAGCGTTACGACCCAATAGTTGGTTCCTGTTGAGAAAACTCCACCGCCGCTAGGCGTCGAATAGTAGATCATGTCTGAAAAGTAAGGAACATTTCTACACAGCAGTGGGGAGTGAGAAAGAATTTCGACGTTCGATGGATGGGGTACGTATGGAAGGTACTGATCGAATTCTGAACCGATCAGATGTGGAATTGTTGTACCCGTATAAGCACCGGTGCCGGCAAATATCCATGAGGTTGGATTCACTACGATCATTGGCGCGTTAACTGGATTGCATTGGTATTCGAGTCCAGTCAATGCGCTTTCATCCTGGGGGTTAGGCGGGGAAGGCCAGTTTGTCGTAACCAGCGAGTTGTTTTTGCCATACAACGGATCGAGCGAGGCGATGCGGTAGTTGACCTCTACCCTGTCGGGGCCTAGGGAGCTTGGTTCGAGGCGGATTCTCCTGAAAATTGCGTTTGCCCCAAGAAATAAGATGCTGTGTCCCTGAGACAGGGAGTCTTGGAGGGCGTTTCGCATAGTTGGGGAGTAGTACTCGTCGTGTCCTAGGCTGACAAATGCATTGTGGTTGAGGGTGAGAGTTGGGTGGAGATCTAGGTATATGGAATTGACGTATGTGACGTTGAGACCGAGTTTTTCAGCCAAGGACACTAATGGTAATTCGTTGCCTAAAAAGTCCCCGGAACCAAGGCCAAAGTCATAAGAGTAAGGTCTGTCGAACGACACTTTGGTCGCCCTATCCCCGTAGGCAGCTGCCGGACCATGGTATAGCGAGTAGCCGCCGTAGGAATTGTACGCCTGCCAATCTGTTACCGCGTTGTCAATAACTATTGCTGCATTTGAATTCGGATCAACGATTTGGAGGGGAATATATTGTTGTGGTCCAGTGCTTGCAACGAGCTTTAGAAGGTAGTCGCCTGGTACAAAGGTACCGTTTATTTTGATCGTTGTTGAGATCGACCAATTTGTGCACGATGTCGTATTTGTGGCGTAGGTAGTGATGCACTGTGGTTGAGCACCGCCAGTTATCTCAGATGATGACCAAACTAGGCGACCTAATAGCCCTTGGTACCAACCCATCCGGTACGCCTGTATTTGAAAAGTGGGGGCGGTAGTCGAAACGAAAATCTTTAGATTGTCCCCATTTTTTGCAAACGTAGAGGATGCAAAGCCTTCGATCGCGCCCACTGGACCTGCGTCTGAAATTCTCCATTGCGATGTTCCTGGAAGGGAATTTTCGTGCTGTATCGCGCTTGAATACAGGCTTCCAGGCGTAAGCGATGGAATGGTATCGCCATTCGCTGAAGTTGTCGTTGTGGGTAGCACAGTTGTTGTTGTTGCGTGCACAGACTTCTTGGCAGCAGTAGAGGTCGTGCGTTGCAGAAGGCTTGCTCCAATGTACGAAGATACGGCTACGCCAATGGCGACCATTACTAGGAGTGCCAAGTTAAGCTTTGACTGGAACTTTGGTACTTTGGAGTGTTTGCGCTTCAATTTGATCGATCATCATCCTAACGGGGTACTTGCAAACGCGGACGTAAATGTGGTTTATGTTTGATTTTCCGTTGAGTCACTGGGGCATTGTTAGGTCTCGGACTTCTAAGAGTAACGGATGTTGTTTGGACAAAAGTTGGTGACTAATCTAAATATGAGTTTCGCCTTGTTTCGCGAACTCTGAATTACCATGGGGGCTCGTTGCCGATAGTAGTGCTAGTTGGTTTCATGGGATCTGGAAAGAGTTCAGTCGGACGAAAATTGGCTAGATCGCTCGGCGCAACCTTTATCGACTCCGACGTCAAGGTGGAGGAGCGGCTCGGAATGACGATAGCTGCTGCCTTCCGACAGTTCGGGGAGATGTACTTCCGAAAAATTGAAGCAGAGACCATTGAGCATCTTTTGACTACCGAAAATGCTGTGGTTGCCCTAGGAGGAGGTTCTCTCGAGGATGAAGGTACGCTTGAGTTGCTTAGAGGCCAATTTGTAGCGTACCTTGATGTGTCCTATGGCGTCTCTATGGCTCGGATCAAAGGCGACCCGAATCGCCCACTCGTTCAGTCAGAAGAGCTTGAAAGTCGCTATCTTCGTCGCCTTGGGTCCTATAGCAAATGGGCTAAGGTGACGTTTGACGCTGATCGGTTGACGACGGAGCAAATTGCAACTGCGCTGTTGGGTCAGCTCAGAGAAGGTAGCGATCTCTAATAATCTCTATTTCGCCTTCTTCGATACCGATTTCGGCAAGGTAGGAGATTGGGCTGCCGTATTGGGCGTCTAAGAAGTTCAATGTGCGCGCCATGTCTACCTCTCTTGACCCTAAGATTATCGGGGCCACATCTCGAATTTTTTCAATCTCTTCGGGTGCCACTTCGGCTAACCAAGCTTGGAATCTGTCCATTGCCCTTTGCGTTGCTGCGTAGTCTGCGATTATCTGCGATCGGTCAATCCTTAATGTTTCAAGAAGTAGCGCGGCTACGATTCCGGTACGGTCTTTCCCCACTGCACAGTGAAATAGAAGCCCGCCGCTTTGGTGAGACGCAATCGTTTTGAAGACGCGGGCAATATTGTCCCTGCCGAAGGTGAGCATTTCGACGTATCGGTTGAAGATGTACTCTTTTCCAGCCTCTCCTCGTGCGAGTTCATAGTTTGCCGAAATATCGATCATCGATATATGGTGACGTGTGGCATCAATGAGGAGTTCTGCTGGATATTTTCCCTGAGCATCAGCTTCTTTTTCTGTTCTTAAGTCGATAAATGATTTGATATTCAGGCGACGCATTTGGTCAACGTCACTGTCGGTCAACCTGCCTAAATGGTCAGACCTGAAGAGAAGTCCTGGTGCAACTTTTCCAAGTGATCCGTCGTAACCACTTATTTCACGGAGATTGAATGTACCTTCAAGTTCAATTCGAAGATTTTCATTGTACGTGTAATCCATATACATCCTTGGGAGCATTGGGGCCTCTGGTATTATCGCTAGTTTTGGATATTGAGTTGCCCACACAATCGACTCTGATAATAGCCGTACCAAGTGAAGAGTAGGTAAATGAGTGATGCCGTTTATATCGGTTTAGGAGATGGTGATTTTTACCGATAATGATCTAAGCGAGAGTCAAAGCATGGGAGATTTTTGTGCTCAAAAGGGCGTGGTTAGCTGTGCTTCGGGGCAATTGGAAACTCTATTCCGGTGTCTACCTCGGATTTACTCTACTTTTCTATTTAGTTTCGATGGTTATAAACCCATTGGTGACGAGAGGGCACGGCTGGTTGTATTCAGCCGACTTCTTCGCAGAATTGAGAGATGCGCATCTTATTACGTGGGGTGGGTATCAACTCCTGTATGCATCGGGCACGTCTCTTGTGGCACCGCCACTGGGTCCGCTATCTCTTACGCCCTTAGCGATGTTTTCGTCGCTTTTTGGCTTTGTTGAGCCCTTCCCCATACCGTTTCCCCGACCTCAAGTCCTGTTTATCACGATTCCGTATCTTGCAATCTTTGCCACGTTCTTCTTCTTTGCGGTAAGGCGATTTACATCGAGATTTGGAATTAGAAAGAGTCTGCTCCTTGAGATAGGTGTTACCGTCGTCGCCTCATTTGTTTTGATGCCCTGGGGACACACCGAAGATGTGGCAGCGATGGCATTTGCCTTATTGGGATTCGTTGCACTTTCAAAGAACAACTACCGGAGTGCATCGTATCTTTTCGGTGTTGCAGTAGCGTTTCAGCCATTTGCGCTACTTTTCGTGGTGCCGTCATTGCTTATCCTTGTGTACAAAGGGCGCGAGAGCCTCGTCGCTCTGATACGAACCGCGACCCCAGCCTTCGTTGTTTACATCCCGCTACTGCTGACTTCACCGATATCGACTGTGGAAACCATGTTGCATCAGGATAACTTTCCATCGGTCGACCATCTGACTGTCGTTGGATTGGCGATCAAGGGTCCCTCTCGATTCATAGCCGCCGGTCCTCCGCGACTCCTCCTCGTTTTGGTAGTTCTTGGAGTGTCAATTTACATACGCTATGCACGGCGTGATTCAATACGTAGTTATGGTGAAGTCTTTCTGATAGTCGCGCTTTTATCGGCTGGAAGAGTCTTCTTTGAACCGGTCATGGTTCCTTATTATCTTGTACCAACACTTGTATACCTAATGCTGGCTGGGGTCTTTTTTGGGGATCATTTTAAGGTCCGAACCATAGCTCTCCTTGTTGCATCCTCTATTGAAATTTTCTTAGCCTCGTTACGTTTAGGTCCCGTGGCGTACTCAGTCTTTGTCTATTTAGGTGTGTTGGCGATATCAGCAATATCGACTACCTGGTACCTGCGTGCTACCCTCGAGGCCGAAGTGCTACGGCAGTCGATCGAGCCATACCGTTACGGTGGGCGTGACGACTTTGACGATTTTTCAAATCTTCCTAGTCGACGAAGTCGCTTTCGAGTCGTTCCTAACGAAGCAAGGATTGATCTCGATGATGTAGCCCCAGGTGGTATCGTTGGGGGCTTGGACAGTTGAGCGGGGCCGCCGTTGCTACTATTATTGCCGGATATTTGCTTTTTGGCGTAGCGATCGGGTCGTTTCTGAACGTCGTGATTTATCGCGTACCACTGGGACTATCCGTCATTTCTCCCCCTTCTCGATGTAGTAGCTGTGGCTATCAACTAAGGCCATTGGATAACGTACCGATCCTTTCGTATATTTTGCTCCGCGGACGGTGTAGAAGTTGCGATGTGCGTTTCGGTGTAACGTATTTTTTGATAGAGCTCCTGAACTTACTAATTTGGTCCGCACTACTCCTGCGTCTTGGATTGACATTTTTGACCCTGGTTGAAGCAATCTTTGCCTCGGTACTTTTGGCTTCGAGTGTGATTGACATCAAGACTCGAACCATACCGCGAAAAGTCATCTACGCCGGCGTTGCCGTCGTACTTTCACTCGTATCGATTGATGCGATAGCTAGCGGTAGCTTCCACGTGCTTGGGCGTTCTTTGCTCTTCGGAGCGTTGTCCTTCTTCGTGTTTCTCATCACTTTTGTCATATCCAAGGGTTCGATTGGCTTTGGAGATGTTCGGCTTTCATTCTTAATCGGGTTAGCGCTAGGTGTTTATGGTTCTCGTCCGGTTATCGACTTCTTTTACATATCTTTTGCATCAGCGGCAATATACGGTATCAGTTTGATTATTCGCTCCAAAGGAGGGCGTAAGACGAAAATACCGTTTGGTCCTTTTATGGCAATCGGGGCCTTCTTTGGACTAATGTTTCTCGATACGCTGCACATCCTTGGTTGAAAGTGCCAATATTTGTAATCTACGATATCTACTTATTTAGGGCGTGCTCTTAGTAGAGAAGAAGTATTCTGACCGAATTCAATAAATGTAATTACACAAATGTATTTATATATTGCTGAAATATTTAATGAAATTCTTCAACTTTTTGGTGATGTTGCCGATATGGTGAAAGTTGAACTTGTTGTAGTTGTTGAAGTTGTAGACCTTGATCACGCCCTTCAACTCCTTCAAGTTGGTGAAGTTTGTCTTCACTAACGACTTTCGGAGTGGCCAAAATGGATGATGAGTTAATGCGCGTAAAGGAAGTTGCGGACCTGATGAAGGTCTCGACGACGACTATTTACCGCTTGATCGCTGAAGCTGAGATCCCTGCTACGCGTGTTGGGAAAGCATGGCGTATTCGCCGAGGCGATGTCGATCAGTATCTAAAGCGTGGAGGTTGGACGAATTGAGACGGGTAGTTGGTCTTGATATCGGGTCCTTTTCCATCAAAGCTGTCGAAGTTGCGTGGGATCGAAAAGGAAGACCGAAGGTTACGAACTTTGGACTTGTCACGTTGCCTTCAGGTGCTGTGGCAAACGGTACATTCGTTGAGCCGGACGCGGTCGTAAAGGCTATCAAGCGACTCTGGTTGCGCGCCGAATTTGCAACAAAAGACGTAGTGGTTGGCACCTCTGGTGATGGAACCTTCATACGTGAGAGTACGTTACCCACCCTTCCCGATAACGAGATGAAGGGTGCAATAGCTGCAGAAGCGATGGAATTCCTGCCCGGTTCAATCGCAGATTATCGAATCGATTACGAGCGACGGATGCTTTCTCAGCCGGAAAGCACAGTTGCCAGTAGTGATGTTCACCTAGTGGCTGTCGATATAGCTATAGTAAACGATCTGAAGTCAGTCATAAGTGAAGCCGGACTCGAGGTAGTGGGTATCGACTCTGCCATAATGGCTTTGTTCCGGGGCATATGGCTGAATACTGATCTCGGTGATTGCAGATCTAAAGTTATTTCCGTCGATTCGACCCCGTCGTCCAATGACCAAAACGGTCAACCTACTCGTTCATCTTGGAGAGATAGGTTAGGCACGAGGCAAAGAGATGAAACTGAAGTTGAGACCGAAGTTACTGGCGGCAGTTCGTCTGATATCGAGCAGCTTCCGGAACTTGGATCCTTAGATAATGGAGACCAATCAACGGTCGTCGCGCTAGTGGTGGTCGGCGCCAATAAGGTTACGGTGGGAATAGCCGAGGATGGTGTATTAACTGTCTCGCGTAATATCGACGCTCAAGGCGGCGATGCGGTTACAAGAGCGATCTCTGAAGAACTCGAGGTTGAGATTTCAGATGCCGAAGGGCTAAAAAGATCCTTGAGTGAAGGCGGGAGCGACACAGTCGACTTCGAAGGCGGCGTAGACGGCAGAAAGCTTTCATCGATCGTTCGAACGCAAGTGGCGTTGTTGAACGATGCGATAGTTAACACCTTGAATTCGTATTTATTTTCGCGAGGCGATGTAGGTGAACTTCGAATATACATTGCGGGTGGGGGTTCTTTGACCGCAGGCCTTCTGGATTCTCTCAACGTTGTCCTAGGCGCAGAGCGACGAGTCGAAAGACTCGATCTTTTTGATTCGATCGATTTTGATATGCCGGACCTCTCGTCGGCCGAGAGGGAACGAATATCGGCAGTAATGCCAGAGGCTCTTTCACTTGGGCTGGGACAATTTTTCGCAGACGGTGGGCGACACGTAATCAATCTGCAAGGAGATGAAGTCCTGCAGAGGCGAAGGGCAAAGCGCGATATAACCTTTGCCGCTACTGGATTGGTGGCGGGAGTTTTAATCCTCGGCGGCTTGGACTACTTGCACGTTCGAAACGCGAACAATCTCAACAGTCAGTTGAACTCCGTCAATGCCCAGGTAAGTGCCGCGCAAAGCAGCCTTTTCCAGTTGTCGAGCGTATCTAAAACCAGAAGTGCCTTGGCGGCTCAAGAGCAGCAGCTCACCTCTATCCTTTCAACCGATGTTGCGTGGCCGGTTATTATTAACCAGCTCAATAGTGCGACTCCAACAGATGTCTGGTGGACTAATTTTTCAGGGTCCGCTCCCGTAGGTGGCCTGAATGGGACCGTAACGTTCGGCGCTGCAGGGTGTTCTCAACAGGCCCCTGCTCACTGGCTGAACGCGCTCGGTACTATGAGTAACGTTCTCGACCCCTGGGTCTCTTCCTCTGTTGCAAACCAGTCAAGTAGCTGTGTTAATGCTCCGCTCATAAACGGGGTAGCAGCTCCTACGGTTTCATTCAATTCGACGGCGACGCTGATTAATAATCCCACGCCGTCAAGGTTCCAAGAATATTTGACAGGTCAGGGGATAGCACAGTGAGAAATTTGACCCTCCGTCAGCGGATATTTGGCGCTACCACTGTCGCTGCTTTACTCATCATTACCATCTTCTACTTCTTGCTCTGGAAGCCGACGTCGAACAAAATTGCAACCGAAAGTGGAGCGCTCTCTCAGGCTCAGCAGCAGCTGACGACTTTGAACGGACAGGTATCGTCGCTTAAGTCATTTCAACAGCAACTTCCAGAAGCTCAGGCCGAAGCTAATCGATTGACTAGCGCGGTGCCAACAACGCCCGAGCTGTCCAACTTCATTCTCGCATTGAACTCAATTTCGCAAAAGAGCGGAATAACTTTTATGTCCATTTCGCCGGCTCAAGCGATCGCGGCTACGGTAGGTGGATCGACGTCCACCACTTCGGCTAACCCGAATTTGTATCAAGTTGAAGTAGGTCTTCAAGTTGGAGGGGGTTACTTCCAAGTTCTTGACTTTATAAATCGTCTCGACCACTTGCCTCGTTTGGTGATCGTAAATTCGGTTAACCTTACGTCCTCGAATGGCACCGCATCACCTCAGTCGTCAACGTCTACCACGATGGCAGCAAATTCGGGAACGCAGCTCGCTGCTTCACTTAAGTTGACGATCTTTTCTCAGTCAGCGCCACTTGGGGAGCCTGGTTCGCCCTCGACTGGACCTGCGGGCGCAACTTCGAAGGTTGCCCCACCATCAAATCCTGCAGCAACGACGGCAGGTTAGATTGACAAATTTGTTTTTGGGAGATGGTTTGAATGGCTAATAGAGCTTCTTCGCTTTTAAGTCGGGCGGGATCTGCTGGTGGAGGGAGTGCTGGTTCTCCTAAAAAACGGCAATTGTACATCGTTTTAGGTACGGTGCTTGCTGCGATTGTATTAGTCGGAGGGTACTTTCTGCTCAAGGGAGGAGGTAATTCGGCCACTAGCGGCACGTCACCTTTGATATTGACACCCTCTACGACTCAGACAACGTCGCCTTTAGCGACTACTACTACTGGCCTTAATTTTGGACAAAAGGATCCGTTTGTCTCACAGGTTGCTTCTACGACAACTTCGGCTGCTCCGACGACGACCACGACGGTACTTCCGGGTGGCGGTGTGACAACGACTACCCTGGTTTCGCTCTCAACTACGACGACCGCTGCAGCAAGTCAACTTGCATTGATCTCCGTTTCTCCAGTTGGCCAACCTGCCGCAGCGCAAGTATCCGTAAATGGAACTGTTTATTCGGGGCTAACGTCTGGTCAAGCCTTTTCTTCGTACACTATTACCTCGATTAATCAGTCGACCGGTTGTGCTACGTTTATAAACGGTGGCGGATCGCCTTTCCAAGTTTGTCTTAACCAAGCAATTGTCAAATAGTTATAGTGCGCGAACTAGGTACCGTAGAAGGGGTTACAATAGCCGTACCTTGACCCGTCGTATTCTTCGAAACTTGATCTAATTCAATTAGGCTATGTGGCATGATTCGTTATTTGACTGCCGGTGAATCGCACGGCAAAAGCCTCGTTGTCGTTATTGAAGGTGTGCCAGCAGGACTTGAGCTTCTTGAGGAAGAGATCCAAGGAGAGCTCGCAAGGCGTCGTCTTGGGTACGGACGCGGCCCGCGCATGCGTTTTGAGAAGGACCAAATTCAGATATTGGCTGGAGTTCGACATGGGCGAACCTTGGGGTCGCCAATTGCGATTGAAATTGGTAACACGGAATGGCCGAAGTGGGAAGCAGAGATGTCTCCTGCACCCGGGGCGCCCAGTAAGCCGCTTCATAAGCCGCGTCCAGGACATGCTGATCTTGCGGGAATGTTAAAGTATGGCTTTGACGACGCGCGTGACGTGCTCGAGCGTTCTAGTGCTCGTGAGACCGCTGCGAGGGTGGTAGCTGGAACTATTGCAAAGAAACTAATTGCTCAAGTAGGGATCGGAGTTATCTCTCACGTTGCTTCGATTGGATCGGTTGTGGTAAAAGGTGGTGATCTTCCGGTTCTTAGCGATCTTGAAAAGATTGATGCGTCCGAGGTTCGTTGCTTCGATGCCGATGCTGAAGTGGCGATGATTGCTGAGATTAAAGCCGCTGCTAAGGTAGGTGACTCTCTCGGTGGTTCTGTCCAAGTGATTGCTTACGGAGTTCCAGTTGGTCTGGGGTCTCATGTTCATTGGGACAGAAGATTAGATGGAATTTTAGGTCAAGCCGTGTTGTCGATTCAAGCGGTGAAGGCGGTTTCGATAGGAGAGGGGCTCGATATTTCGTATCGGCCTGGATCTCAGGCACACGATGCGATATTTTGGAACGAAGTTGATGAAACCTACTTTCGAGAGACGCACCGCGCGGGTGGAATTGAAGGTGGAATGACTACGGGATCTCCGGTAACGCTCACGGCATGGATGAAGCCTCTCGCTACGCTCAATCGGCCATCTTTAGCGACTGTGGACACGGAGACGAAAGAGGCCACTGTTTCATTCAAGGAACGAACTGACGTAACAGCAGTACCTGCGATGGGCGTTGTGGCTGAAACAATGGTTGCATTGGTGATCGCCGATGAGTTGCTTCGCAAGTTCGGCGGCGATTCGGTTGCTGAACTTAGGCGTAACTACGACGGGTTTATGCAAAGTTTGGGACAGAGTTTCTCGGGTCCTTTGGGCGCTGTCCAAGCAGACTTCGAAGGCAATCCAGGCGTTTCTGTAGATCTTCCGTAGGAGTAGACCGCGTGGGCATGTCTCAGAAATCTCACCTATATTCAAACTTTTTAAATCTTGTGGCGGTGCCAATTTGATCTCAGTAAGAGTCGATCCTCCTTCAACCTCACCCTACGACGTATACGTAGGTAGGCATGCTGCGAATATGGTCAATCGAAGCATCGGTGAAGAAGTGCGGAAGGTATTTGTAGTTTCTCAGTCGAACATCCCGCAAATTGAGCTTTCTTTAGATGCTGAAGTTCAGACCGTACTTGTTCCGGACGGCGAAGATGCGAAGTCACTCGAGGTCGTGGGAGACTTGCTTGGACGGATGTCCTCCTTTGGCCTTGGAAGGGGCGATCTTGTTGTGGCTATCGGCGGAGGGGTTGTAAGCGATTTAGGTGGATTTGTAGCAAGTATTTACCTAAGAGGAATTCGGTATCAAACCGTATCGACCACACTTCTAGGTCAAATCGATGCTGCAATCGGTGGAAAGACTGGGGTGAATTTGCCCACGGGCAAGAACCTCGTAGGGTCATTCTGGCATCCCTCTGCCGTATATTGCGACACCGATCTACTGGATTCATTGAGCGAACGGGAATTCAAGTCTGGCCTCGGTGAAATGGTCAAATACGAGTTCCTCGGTGCGTCAGGGCTGAGCTTGGAAGAATTGGATGAATCAATTGCGCGGTGCGCTGCTCTGAAGGCTGAATTTGTGCGAGAAGATGAGCGGGAGGATGGCCGTAGGGCACTGCTAAATTACGGCCATACCTTTGGACATGCACTTGAGTCATTGGGTATTGCGGGTCGCATCGAACGCATTACACACGGCGAAGCTGTTGCAAAGGGAATTCGTTTTGCCGCACATTTAGCGCACGCCATGGGCCGAATCAGTGACGTTGAGCTGGAAGAGCATTACCGAGCATTGCTAAAGTTTTCTCTAGATGTCTCGATTCCTCGTGAGGTTACGATTCAAGATGTCATGCCATTTATTTCTCGGGATAAGAAAAATCGTGGTTCTATTACATTCGTTCTCGCGCAAAGCAATCACGAACCAAGTGTGGTGCGAGATGTATCGGTAGGTGAGCTTGAGACCGCACTTAACGCGGTGCATCGATATTTGTAAATTAGCTAGTGTAGGCTTGAACTACACGTATAGGTCAGAACTGTAATTACCGAAGGCTTCCGGCTTTGAGCCTCCGTCTTTATAGGATGCACACCAACAAGGAGTATGTTTTGAATTCAAGTCCGACGGTTTATGCGTCAAAGCAAAAGCAATGGTATCGCCGGCCGATTCTTATAATCCCGGTGATGCTTCTAGCGATTGCGATCATGGTGATCTCGGATTATCCCAAGAGCGTTTCAAAGGCAGACCTGCAGAGTCAGTACGCTCTTATCCAAAAGCAAATTTGGACTGATATGCAGTCGTGTGCGGCTTCTATTACCGATTCAACGACGGCGGTGACCGAGATAGTCAACAAGACTACAAATCAAATGGCGACAGCGCAATCGATTGTCAAAAACGCGATTCCAAACTGTACGATTGTAGGCAATGGAGACCTTTTGGATATGGAGTCGATAGAAGTTCCAAATATTCTTCTCAATTACAAGGTGAATACGATTATCTCTGACCTTTACACTTGGGCATTCCCGAACGCTAAAACTGTTCTTGATGATCTCGCTCAGCTTCTAACTGATCCGAGCAACCAAGCCCTCAAAACTGATATTCTTGCTCATCAGCGCACTATGGATGTGCTTTACAAGAAGGCACAGGCATTGATGGACGCAAACTCAGCGAAATTTGGCATTCCCACGGAGAATCTCAACCTTCCAACGATCAATTCTTTTTCGCCGGCTATCTTCGGCTAGCATGGCCAATTGATGGTCTTATAAAAAGAAAGGGCGACATGTAAATTATGCCGCCATTTCTTTTTGCTCGAAAACACTCGATCCCACGGAATGGGATTTCAAAATTTAGTTGCTATTTACTTAGGTATTCTTTGGCTATAGCGGACAGAATCCCATTTATGTAGTTGGTGGATTCAGGAAGTGCAAGGTGCTTCGTTAATTCGACTGCCTCGTTTATCACTGTACCTACAGTATTCTCCCCTCCCAATAGTTCAAAGATTGCGCACTGAAGGATGCACAGCTCAACGACAGGAAGGCGCGTGGTCTCCCAGCGAACTGAATGGGCTGCAATCATTTCATTTATTGCTTTGAGCTCATCGGAGACGCCTTGCACGAGCGAAACAGTCATTGCGTCCAAAGAGTCGAGTCCAATGACTCTAGCTATCTCAATCGGAAGTGTGTTCTTCATCGAGGCTTCGTAGCATATTGAAATTGCACTCACGCGTGCGTCGCGTCTTGAAAGAGGCTTGGTTGACCTTTTGAAGGTTCGTGAGGTTGCTTTGGGGTCAGATTCCACTGCTTGGGTCACGCTCTTGATATATAGTCGCCGGTACGGGTGTCGACGATGATCTTTTCGCCTTGCTCGATGAAGAGAGGTACCTGTAAAACATATCCTGTTTCGAGGGTGGCGGGCTTTCTTGCACCGCTCACTCGATCACCTTGGACGCCTGGTTCGGTCGTCTCAATGGTCAGCGCAGTGGAGGCGGGTAGTTCGACTCCAACTACGGTCTCGCCGTGCATTGAAACCGAAGCTGAGTCGCCTTCTTTGATGAAGTTAGCTGCACTTCCTAGGCTAGCCGGATCCACGGTTATTTGATCGTATGAGACGTTATCCATGAAGACATAGTTATCGCCATCGCGGTAGAGATACTGCATATCATTCTTCTCGATGATTGCCTGCTCAACTTTTTCGTCGGCGCGATAGGTGCGATCTATGACCGCTTTGGTACGCACATTTCGGAGCTTGGTTCGAACGAATGCCCCGCCTTTGCCTGGCTTTACGTGCTGAAATTCGACTATCGAGAAGAGCCCATCTGGAAGTTCGAGTGTCATACCGTTTTTGAAATCGTTTGTCGACGTTGGAACGCCCATATCATTATCTCCAGAAAATTACTTGGAATGTGGATTAACCCAAGACAGCCTAGTTGGATTACTTGTCTTTCGATGACTATGTGATTACAAGTGGTAATCCGGAAAGCCGTGTATTTTCGGCCTCTGAGATGACGTAGCAGTCTTCGATCCTAACCCCGCAATTGCCGGAGAAGTACAGTCCTGGCTCTATAGTCGCGACGTTTCGCAAAGAGATTTCATCGGTTGAATTTGGAACTAAGAACGGATACTCATGGATTTCCAGACCTACGCCGTGGCCTAAACCGTGAATGAAAAATGGCTTGTTTTCTTCGCCAAATTTTTCACGAACACTTAGGTCCACTTCTGCTCCGATTCTTCCCGGCTTCAACTCTGAAACTCCATGTTCATGCGCTTCCAGAACTGCATCGATAATTCGTGCTTCGGATGCGCTGAAGTCTCGATTGTTAGCCTTTATCGTCCGGGTCGTGTCGCTATGGTAGCCTTCGAAGGTTGCGCCAAAGTCGATTATGACCATGTCTTCACCTCCTATAACTCGATCCGATGGCGTCGCGTGGGGCATTGAAGCGTTTGATCCTGCGGCGACGATCGTCGGAAAAGATAGAGCGTCAGCGCCGTGCTCGAGGAGCAAGATATCAAGGAGACGTCGCACTTCGACTTCACTCCTACCTATGACTCCGCGTTTTAGAAGTGCCAGCAAAGATGCGTCAGCTATCTCTGTGGCCTTGCTAATTTTCTCAATCTCGTCATCATCTTTGATTGACCGAACCTTCTGAAGGGTTTTGCCAATGTCATAGTGTGTGGGGTCTGGGCTGACGTTATCGAAGATTGATTGGAACCGAGATAGTGTCATCGAAGATGAGTCGAGATAGACCGGTTTTTTCGATGTTGTGAGTGGCGGAATTTTGTCGGTTGAGATTTTCACTCTGAGTTCTTGCAATTTCGCTAACGAATTTTGGAACTTCTCGAAGTACCTATTGTCAGTAAAAATCGAGACCGAAAGCTCTCCGTCCTCGACATCGATCAAGATAGTTGCGTTACTCGTCTCGGTTCCAGTCAAGTAAAGCGAGTAAAAGGGGTCGTCGATCACTGCTAGGAAGGAACTCTCTTCTCTGAACATGCGCAGCTCGCCTACTAACCGAAGGACTCTCTCAGCTATCTGCATTGTGAATCTACCACTACCTTTCTCGAATAATCGCAGTTGGCCGGCGCCAAAACACTCCCTACATTTCGAAAGTGTATGCGATTTTCCGTCTTCGAACCGGGCGCTAGTGAAGATCTACTACGGGTGATGCTACAAAAGGTCGGACTTTCCGCTAAGTTTTTACTGTTATATATAAAAGTATTTTTATTTATGCGCGTTTAGTTCTCAGAGAAAGCTACGGATGAATTCAGTTCCAGCGACGTTACGTCCAGCTCT
The DNA here is from genome assembly GCA_021826315.1 of Actinomycetes bacterium. Classification (GTDB taxonomy): domain Bacteria; phylum Actinomycetota; class Acidimicrobiia; order Acidimicrobiales; family Acidimicrobiaceae; genus Acidithrix. The sequence goes on along the minus strand of JAKAZZ010000036.1, from coordinate 157 downwards.
AGGTCTTCGGACGGTAAAGGCCTACGTGGCACTTATGAAGCCGCGAATTATTGAGTTGTTACTTACTACCACCCTTCCAGCTATGGTTGTCGCCGAGCGAGGTTTGCCTTCAATAGGCAAGATTTTGATTACGCTCACTGGCGGGACATTGAGTGCC
>JAKAZZ010000035.1 GCA_021826315.1 Actinomycetes bacterium | reverse complement strand
AACCGCCAAAGATTTGTAAATCTGGGAAATCATATGCCCAAATTCAATCGTCGCTTATTTTGGAGACTTAGAAGAGTGCCTTGCTTAGCAGACTCCTAGCTGGAACGGGCGGAGCTTCTATTGCCAAGTTCAATTCTGTGATCGTCAACAGCCGCCAGGCTAGCATTCAGGCGATTGTCAATGAATGGACAACAATAGGGTACATCAATCCGGTTACTGGTCAGACGCACTGGCAGACAAATCGTGCAAAGCAAATTGTGACGCATATTCTCAACCTAAATACTGCGGGGCAGTGGCATGTAACTCGCAGCGTAGCAAGCTATCTACCAGGTCAGGGTCCTTAGAAATCATAAGTTCCCCGCGTAATTCTTCTGATTGTGGTTGCTGCGATCTATGCAATAATATGCACACTAGAAATAAGTCCCGGTGAGAATTTTCAATTTAGTTCCGATGGAACTTATCCAATACTCGAACCAACTTCGAATGCCGCAAATCATGCCTGAGCTAGTGGACGTTGTTAGAAAGAACTGTGAATCTAACAGAAGCTACCGTCACGGGGATACCTGTACTTTGTCGGCTCATTGCGGTAAATGTCAGCCTTTTTTAGACAATATTGAATCGAAATTTCCGTGTGCTAGCTAACTCCTCCTCTGGTTGATTGAAATTTACCGCTTCAGCGAGCTGCGGCGGTTATGGTGCTTGGTTGACGAAGCATTCCGGATGAAAAAGATACGCAAAATCGAGTACCGCTGGGCGCTGCTCTATGATCTGGCTTGCAAGTCCGTAATGAACGTCTACAGAGATCATGAGCGCTGTTGCCGAATGCATGTGTTCGTAGTTTTGTACGAGCTAAATAGATCGGCGAAGAAAGTTCTCTGACCTGTTCTGTTGAGTTGACAGTTCTGGAGAACGAAGGACGATAATTCACGGTTTTGAAGCGGAATTCCGAAAAGGGGTTGTCGTTAAAACCGTGGGGTCTCGAATGCGATTCCGTAACTCCTGCCTCGCAAAGCAGTAACGCCACTCCTTTTTACCCTTCGCTTGGGACTACCAGTGTTGGAATCAAGGAGATCGAGATTATTTGGCGCGCGGTCGTCGAGTGAAAGGTTGCCATTTTTTGACTGCCGTGTCGGCGGCGACCCCCTCCAACAACGATTAATTGACACTTACCTTCAGTGGCGATCGACACGATTTGATCAGCTACTGAACCTTTGGATACCTTCCAGCGCCAACCATGCTGATATTTGTCGAGTTGGGATAGTGCATTATCATGGACTTCGGCTACTAATCGGGAGCCTTCGACTTCAAAGTCCATGGAATCAGGGTCGATGGGATCGTCAGAGACGTTGATGACGTGAATCGCAATTAGTTCCACTCCAAGGCGATTACCTAACGAGATCGCAGTTGCTAATGTCGATGTTTGGTTGGGGTGGTGACCAATTGCTACAGCGATCGGCTTGCCTCGATCTAACGACATTAGCCCACCTCAATTCCAATGAATGCGGCGAGCATCGTAAGCGCCATGGTTCCAATGATATTTATTGTCGCGAGGGAGTTTCGCTTTGTTTGGATAAGTCTAATGGTCTCAAAGTTGGCGGTACTAAACGTTGTGTATCCCCCGCAGAAGCCCGTTCCAACGATCGCCTTTGTAGTCGGTGGGATTAGGTGAGCTGTGCCAAGAGAGGTCAATAGTCCAAGAATGAAAGATCCCCCAACGTTAATAAATAATGTGGCGAACGGGAAAGTGGTCTTTCCGATCTGTCGTATCACTCCGTCGACAAAGAACCTTGCCATAGCTCCTATCGAACCCGCAATTGCAATCAACGCTACTGTCACTTATTTGCCCCACTTTGTTCGTGCTTTTGATCGATTGCGAGGTTGGCAACTTTGATTCCAAAAGTCGTAGCCAAGAGTCCGGCAAGGATCGTTACGGCTAAATAAGCGAGTGCTAAGGTTACGTCATGGCTTTTTATCAGGAGGTCCGCTTCGGTAGCAAAGGTGGAGAACGTCGTCAATGATCCACAGAACCCGGTTCCGATCAGCAATCGAAGACGTCTTGACAATCCGACATCGCTTTGTGAAGTCGAAAGGGATTCGAGCAGTAGACCGAGTACGAATGAACCAAAAATATTTACGATCAGGGTAGCAAACGGAAAGTGACCCTTTGTGGTTGGTAGCAGTAGGGCCATTTCGTATCGAGCAGTAGTACCAATTACTCCACCGACTGCTATCGGAAGGTAGAGATTGGCTTGTAGGTGGTGGGGGTTGCTTCTCTGTATATCGCGCTCGCTCATGATTTTACCGAGGCTAGAACTTCTGAATCTCATATCTCCCGCTTCAAGGTAGTACTTATCAGGAGTCGTCAGCTTCTTCAAGTGAAGCGGTTTTGGCAGTTGCCACGGCAGAACCCATTGCCGCCTTAGAAGCTTAGATTGAACTTGGTCGCCGAGAAGCTAGATAGGATTCAAATTTCCGTGGCAATTGAACTTAACACCGTTGCTAATGAAGCGGTACTTATCGCTCAGAATGGATAGTTGACAGGCTATTGACACTTTGATAATGAGTGTTAGTCGATAATTGACTTTGGGTACTGGTGATTTCGTGAAAGATTCCGCGACTGAATGGTCCAGTGCCGTAAATTTATGGGTAACTGTTGTAGCTACTGTCATTTAGATTTTCGGCTCCCCGTTCAATTCGCAGGAACATATCGGCGGATCTAAATGAGATACCGACTGCTCGAATTTAGCAACAGTTACTTCCCCTAAAAGTCGGCATACCTTGTGGGGATGTAGTTACTCCTCAACTTGTGCCAGTCCAATCTCCTGTTTTTGAGTCGATCCACATTTCTGGAGTTAGTATCTGTTCTTTTCTCGTAGAATTCGGCTCGGAGCGAAAGCATCTCTTGAAGGCTGTTGCCGTGAATGTAGTGCGGCGTGACGAGCCTTTTCTAGCTCAATCGGTGAGAGTGGTCCTGATAGTTGACAAAATTCGCTAGTGAGATTTTATTTTTCTAAGCCTTTCAAATTCTCCATAGGATGAACCTGTTCAACACTTTCTAAACAACGCGACCCGCAAGAGGTAGGAACGGAAATTTAGATCTGGCCTTTTAGGTCTTTCATATTTTGAGTCGTTGCGGAGACTTACGAGTGATTATCGGAAACGCAAATTATCGGCTTGAGTGAGGCAGTTGGAGATGGACCAAGAGTAGGGCGAATGGAGGTTGCTTAGATTAGGCCAATGTGGTATTCGGTTGAGGGTTTCAGATATTCGATTCATGTACGGAGCGCATAAAAATCTATGGAGGAAGGGAGGGCGATATATTTTCGCTCAATGCTTATTTTGAAATTTGGGTCAAGATCGTAAAGGTGGAGTTCTTCTGTGAGAGTGCAGTCAAAATAGTATGGGGACTTTCCATTGAATTTGGCCACTAGTTGAAATTAAATAGTCGCAACGGCTGAAATCGAATGCACTTTTTATAGTCGTTTACTTTGAGATGCTATCTTTAGGAAGACCTTGAGATTTACTCAGTTTTGATCCACTAAGACATCCTTGGAGTCGACCTTGTGGCAAAACCTATATTTGGTTTGAGCGTCGACTGCGAATCGAAGTTGAAAGAATCAAGGGTACGTTGAGACGAATGCATCAATCGAAGGGAAGTTATGGCTGGTCGGGTTGTTAGGGTTTTGGGCGCAAACTGGTGCCCGGATTGCAAGAGGGCAAAGCAGTTTTTAGCAGAGTTGCGAGTTCCGTATGAATTTGTCGACATTGAACAAAATCTCGAGGCTCGTGAAGAGGTTTTGGCTAAGAACAATGGCAAGCTCATCATCCCGGTCGTGGAGTTTACCGATGGTCAGATTCTGGTAGAGCCAGCCAATTCCGAAATAGCAGCAGTTCTAGGTCTTGAGATTTCTGCTTCTAAATCCTTCTACGACGTTATCGTTGTGGGAGGTGGGCCAGCTGGACTTACTTCCTCGATATATAGTGCGCGCGAAGGACTCGACGTTTTAGTGATTGATAGGGGGGCCTTAGGAGGTCAAGCTGGCAGCACTGAGCGCGTGGATAATTACCCAGGATTCCCAGATGGCATTACGGGCGCAGAGCTCGCTGATAGGTATATCGCGCACGCTCGTCGCTATGGAGTTGAACTTGTCTCTGGTGTCTCGATTGAGAAGATTAGCCGAACTGGTCATCATGTAGAAATTGAGAGCGATCAAGGGAAAACATATCAGGCTCATGCTGTTGTTTTGGCGACGGGTTCGCGTTATCGCAAGCTTGAAGTCAAAGGCGAAGACGATCTTATAGGTGCTGGAATTCACTTCTGCGCAACCTGCGACGGCCCGTTTTACAAGGGTGCTAAGAACCTGCTCGTTATAGGTGGCGGTAACTCAGCAGTTGAAGAGGGGCTCTTTCTGAGTCAGTTCGCCGACCACATCACGATATTGCAAAATGGTCCAACTCTAACGGCTTCGAAGTTGCTCCAAGACAGGGTAAACGCAGATCCGAAATTCACTGTTCTCACGAACGTCTCCGTTAAGGGCTTTGTTGCGAATGAGGGTGGTCGCTTTGAGGCCGTTGAGGTTGAGATCGATGGTAAAGCTGAGACGATAACGGGTGAAGGCGCATTTATCTTTATTGGACTAACTCCAAATACAGCATTTCTAGAAGGGCAAATCAACCTTACGGATCGCGGATTTGTAGATACGTCGCCAACCCTAGAGACCTCTTTGGATGGCGTCTTTAGTGCAGGCGATGTGCGAAATGGTTCGACGAAGCAGATCGCATCAGCAGTTGGCGAAGGGGCTGCTGTTTCGATAATGGTGCGAGGATACCTAGAACGGCTAAAAGAGATTGCTCCCCATCACTAGATATACCTAGACATTTGCCATGTCTTAGCAAAGGGGAAAACCGGATGATCTTCTGAATAGAGACCATCCGGTTTTATCTATTACTCTCTGGAAATTTGGGAGCTATTAAGCGTTAAATCTGTGCGCGGTGTTGCTCGCTTGTTCCTTCGAAGTCGGTATAGGTGTAAGGGTTCGGGATTCTCTCAGTAGTCGGAATCTCAGGGTTCATAGCGTTATACCATTCGGTATCGCCCATAGTCGATCGGGCATATTCGACAGTCTCCTCGACCATCCCTTTTGCTTTTTGAAGGTTGGCGTTTACTAGCTTGTGGTTTGCCTTCTCGACCTTGCCGTCCACCAATACAAGTTCGACATCTCCTCGTTGCGCTTGGTAGACGATGGTACCGTACGTGTTTACGATTGGTGTAAGGGCTGGTGATTCGTTATTTCGAATGAGAACTAGGTCAGCCTTCTTTCCGACTGCAATTGAACCAATCGATGACCCTTTCCCAAGAGCGTTAGCGCCGCCGATGGTTGCAAAGCTAACCACGTCTTGGGCACGGAGCTTATTTCCGACCACGGTCTCGCCACTTTTGTGCGCTTCTAGGTGCTCGCGTGATCGATCTGCAGATAGAGTTGCGCGCATCGCCGAGAATAGATCGCCACTCCACCAAACCGAGGTGTCCATTGATAGCGAAACTGGTATACCGTGCTTGCGCAGGTACCAAGTTGGAGGGTATCCCTGTCCAGCGGACTGCTCGGATTCAGTCGATACTGATGCCATGCCGCCGGTAGCAGCAATCTTTTGATAGGAATCGTCCGAGAGTGTGGTGGCATGAACGTATGTCACATCTTCGTTCATAAAACCTCCTTCCCACATCAGGCGGATGCTCTCATCGTTTGTGGCGCCCCAGACTCCCGCGTGAGTTGTGACTCGCAGCCCTAGGTCTCGTGCGGCCTCGAAGGCTCCCTTTTCAGGGAAGGTAGGATCGCCAGTTACGTCAAAGGCAAGTTGAAAAGAAAACATGTCGTTGGTCTTTATACTGCTAGCGAAGCGGCGAAAGTCGGGTGAATTTGACCACTCCCACGGTGCGCCAAGGAGGTTTCCGTAGGCCAATACGTACCGTCCAGGTGCACCTAATAGAGTGTCGGCGGCAGCTTCGCCATGTTCGATGGTTGACAAGCCGTGGGACCAGTCGAGTGTAGTTGTCACACCGGCGTCGATTGCTTCGTATGCGGATATGAGATTACCTGCAGCTATGTCTTGAGGGCGAAATATCTTACCCCATGTCAAGTAGTAGAAGACAAAGTATTGAGTGAGTGTCCAATCAGCGCCAAAGCCTCGCAGGGCACTCTGCCACATATGGCGGTGAGTATCGATCATTCCTGGCATCAAGATTCCGCCCGAAGCGTCGAAGGTGATGCAACCTTCGGGTACTTCTAGGTCCTTTCCAATAGCAGCAATCGAGTCTCCGATTACAAGGACCTCGCCGCCTTCAATTACCCCCTCGGACCCCATTGTCACTACCTTGGCACCCTTTATCAGGAGGGGTCGGCCCTGGGCAATGTCCTTTATCTGATCGTTATTCATTTAGATTCCTTTTGTTGGATTTGTATTTACGGTTCGCATTACTTTTTGACGATTGTGCGTTGACTTGTATTTAGCCCTCACGTCGTTATGTCGGGATACGGAAGTGAGAATCTCTTTAAAGATTCTGCGTAGTCGAGTTGCATACCTAGTGGTTCTTGGAAGTCTCTTTCGAACATCGCAATCCAAAGGGTTAGGGTAAGAAATGGGTGCGCGCCCATGGCGAAGAGGGTGACCTTATCGTGATTTTCGAGAGCCGTGCGTTCATCTTCTTCTAGGGTGAGCCAAGTGGTCCCCTCAAAAGTGGCGAGTCCTAAATTTTTAGGTCCAATCTCCTCGAGCCACCACGCGACGGTGCCTTTGGGGTCTTCCCTGTAGCGTTCTACGAGTTCAGGGTCACGATCGATCGTGAAGAGAAACTTGTTTACGAAGTACTTGCTCATCTTTCAATCTCCTTCCGGATACCAGGTAAAGTAGGCTTCCATCGTGTGAAAGAGGTCTAGGGTGTCTGCATAATCAGCCACTTGACCCTTTGCGACTCCCATCATCAACATGAAATCCATAAATCCATGTGTTGCATTACCTGGTTTGTGAAGAGATTCGAGGGTGACCTCTGCGAGTGCTTCGTTGATCATTCCCTTGGAGATCCATTCGACCGCCTTTGCATCGAATTCTGGATCTGGACCGTGGGGACCAAATTGCCGAGGCCCACCGAGTTCAAGGGAGAGGTGGCCAGTACCGATTATTGCAACCCTCTTATCAGAGGGCCACTCCTCGACGATGTTTCGAATAGCTATCCCTAAATCAACAAAGCGTTTGGGCTGGGGTAGCGGTGGTGCGAAGATATTGGTGTAGATGGGTACGATCGGTAGATCAGCCTCTGGGCGGATGGTAAAGATTGGACAAGTTATGGAGTGGTCAACTCTTAGTTCATTCGAGAAAGCCAAGTCGAAGCCGATCTCGAGGCCCTTTTCAAGGATGAAGTTACCGAGTTCGACGTCCCCCCGAAGTAGGAGTTGGGGCAATCCGAACTCGCGGGCTTCGTTGTAATAGTTGGCGTCGTAAAAGGGTGCGTTGCCCACTAAAAATTGAGGCATTGCATTTAGCCATAGCTGGTGAAAGTGGTCTGATCCTATCATGACGAGAACGTCTGGTCTGGCTTGCGTTAGAGTTTCGCGATAATTTGTAACCTTTTCAATCCATACCTCGGCGAAAGGCGGAGCCTCATCGTTGCCCATCTTTGAGGTCTTGTAATAAAACGGATGGTGAGTGGTTGCACATATTGCAACAATCTTTGCCAATTTCCCCCCACTTGATCGTTGGCTACCTATTCTTATATTCGAGATTAAAAACTCATCATAGCTAAAATTCGGACAATTGTCCGATAATTTGAAATATCGTGGGTTTTGTACTCAATTGATTCGCAAGCCGCTGGTTTTTGAGGGGCTACTAAGTTCATCGAGTGCGACGATGAGAGGATATTCATTTGGAGAACAAGCGACAGAGCCCTGACTTCATTGAGGCGTTAGCAAGGGGCTTAGACGTTATAAAGGCCTTTGACGCTAATCATCGTCAGTTGACACTGAGCGAGATCGCCTCGCGGTGCGATCTTCCTAGACCAACGGTACGAAGAAATCTGATTACCTTAGAGGAGCTCGGCTATGTTGATCAATTGGATGGCCGCTTTTCGTTGACACCAAGGGTTCTTTCGCTTGGGATGGCTGCGGTATCTTCTAGCGGCCTTTGGGATATGGCATATCCCCATCTGAGGCGATTGGTTGAACGTACGCACGAGTCGTCCTCGATGGCGCAGTTAGACGGAATCGACATAGTGTACGTTGCTCGAGTCGCGGTTCCAAAGATTATTTCTCTGCGAGTTGATATCGGTACTAAGTTCCCTGCTCCGGTTACTTCTCAAGGCAAAGTCCTATTAGCGGATTTGGATGAGGATACCCTTGATGAGCTCCTCTTGTTGGATAGTAGATCTGAAGTTGTCAAATGGGATCTATCGAAGTCTCCTTCGATTAAAGGCGAACTCGACCTCGTTCGTTCGCGAGGTTGGGCTTTAGCTAACGAGGAGTTAGCACCTGGGGTTCGTTCGATAGCCGTACCAGTTCGGGACATGCGTGGAAGGGTAAGGGCCGCAATGAACGTAACGGTCAACGCTGCAGAGACTGCGATTTCTACCCTAACAGACGAATACCTTCCCTACCTGCTAAAGGCTGCCGGTGATGTAAGTGCCGATTGGGCTGCTTGGCAGTCGAGGCCGATAATTCAGATCGATTGAAGCAATGTCCTAAATATTTCAGAGGCGGCACTTGATGCCATCGGACTCTGAAAGACTTCATGCCCATATTTCTGTAACAGACGAAGCTTCTGGTGTGATAGCATCTAAATCGGACACTTGTCCGATTTTGATCGTGAAGCTTTTGGTGGTCATAACGTGAATCAATTGGGTGGCAATTTGGATGGTCTGGTGGTTGCAGACTTTTCGAGAGTCCTTGCCGGGCCGTACGCTTCGATGCTCCTCGGTGATATGGGTGCAACGGTCATCAAAGTGGAGTCTCCTGTCGGTGATGATACTCGCCATTGGGTGCCGCCACTTCGTGACGGAGTGGGTACCTACTACCTTTCGATCAATCGAAATAAGTATTCGATAGCCCTAGACCTGTCGGATCCTGACGACCTTGCAACTGCCCACGAGATCGCCGCGAGGGCAGATATATTTATTCAGAACTTCAAAGTTGGGGGATTGGATAAGTTCAACCTTGACTACGAATCACTTAGGGTCATCAACCCCTCCATAATCTACTGCTCTATAAGTGGATTTGGTTCAAAGGAGGGTGCATCACTTCCCGGATATGACCTTTTGGTCCAAGCTGTTTCAGGATTGATGAGTCTTACCGGAGACAGTGAAGGGGAGCCGTATCGTGCTGGTATCTCTGTATTTGATGTAATGACTGGCCTTTTTTCGACCATCGGAATTCTCTCTGCTCTGCGGCGCCGCGAGACAACTGGCCAAGGGCAGCACGTTGAGACCAACCTGTTGTCGACGGCACTTTCAGCCCTCGTAAATCAGACGTCCGCTTACATTGCGGGAAATTTTGTTCCAACGAGAATGGGCAACGCTCATCTCTCACTCTTTCCTTACGAACCCCTTCCTACCAAAGATCGCCCTCTCATAGTGATTGCTGGAAATGATGGCCAATTCGAAAGGCTGGCAAAAGTCCTTGGGGTTGAGTATCTTCTCGACGACGACCGCTTCAACAGCGTCTTTGCGCGAAATACGAATCGCGAAGTGCTTCGGCCAATTTTGGTAGAGGCTCTTTCAGCCAGAGATGCGGATGAGTGGTTTGAGTTACTGAGTGGATCTGGAGTTCCTTGTGGACCCATAAACGATGTCAAGGGAGGCGTTGATTTGGCATTGAAGCTCGGTTTGGATCCGGTCATAGAGGTTGATGGCGTTCCCGTAATTCGAAATCCCGTCACGTTTTCCGAGTCTGACGTTAGCTACCGACTCGCTCCTCCAAGGCTAAATCAGGATCGCGAACTCATTTTGTCATGGCTCTCCGGTGGGCAATTGTCCTAACACGTCGACGGTTGGAGAGTGTTAGTCGTTGGGCGAAGCTACTGGCGACGGCTTACAAAGATGGAAGGAAACTAAATGAATAAAGAACAGGGCGAAGTTGAGACCTATCCAACTGCTATGGCCATATCGAAACGGGAGTCCATCTCTATCTTCGGAGGCGACCTTTCCCAAGACTTCATCGGAGAGGTGTCGTTCGGTGCTTATGCATTTAGGTTGATAATGCTCCGCGAGCCAACCCCAGGTGAATTGAGGCTATTTGAAGCAGTCCTAGTTGCGCTCGCTGATCACGGCTTTACTCCGACTGCAATTGCAGCTCGATTAACTTACTTGAGTGCACCTGATGCAATTCAAGGAGCAATTGCAGCCGGTTTACTCGGGGGCGGCAGCCGTTTTCTCGGAGTGAGTGAAGATACGGGACGCGTACTTTCTGAAAAATTGGCGAGCCTTAAGAGGGTCCCCACCGACGACGCGGGGTGGGACGAGATCGCATCCAAGATGGTGGCTGATCTAAAGGCCAGCAAGATGACTATACCTGGCCTCGGCCATCACCTCCATAAAGATGGAGATCCGCGAGTCCCTAAGTTATTTTCAATCGCTAAGGAGGTCGGAACCTTTGGCCCCCACCTTGCACTCTTTCAAGCGATGGGCCGTGTTGCGCCGGCAATTTTGGGGAAGAATCTTCCCCTCAATGGTGCTGGTTGCTGTGGGGCAGCCTTGGCTGACCTAGGTATTCCTCAACCCCTTCTGCGCGGTGTTGTTCTGCTGGCTCGGTGCGCGGGACTATTGGGGCACATTGCCGATGAAATGCGAACTCCCGTCGCTCAATCGATCTTTGAGCATGTCGAGTCGCATGCGATTAGCTCTTACCCACTCGACTGAGAGCCACTTAGCATGACGATTTGAATTGAGAGGGATCAATGGCCTCCTATGAGATGAGTTGCATAACCTGAAATTCACTCCAAATAGGTAGGCGCCTCCAAAACCGAACTGTTTTTGGTGTTTTTGATTCGCTACCGAATTTACCTCAGGCTAGCGTTTAATGTGTTTTGAAGTATTCGCAAGTTCTTTGGGGGCAGTCCTTGATCGAAAAGGTACAAGTGCGTGAACTTTCCATTCGGGGCCACTTCTTTGAGTCACCCCGTTATCGAGAAGGATCTTGGTACGTTTCGGACTTCTACAGTGGCGAGATAATCCGTATCAACTCAGACGGAGTTGGCGATGTCATCGTCAAGATCGATGGACAACCCTCAGGAATTGGCTGGTTTTCAGATAATACGATGGTCTTTGCTTCTATGGTTGACCGTTCGCTCTTCACCTTCGACGGAGAAAAGGTCGAATTATTTGCGGACTTAACGCACCTTTGCGGCGGCCATCTAAACGATATTTGGGTCTCTAAAGATGATGTCGTCTACTGTGCTAACTTTGGCTTTGACCTCGATGACCGAGAGGATCCACGCGATACCGATTTGATCGCAGTCGATCGAAGGGGAGTGTCGAAGGTTTGCGCTACCGGGCTGAAGTTTCCAAACGGAATAGTAACTATCAACGATGGTAGGACCTTGGTTGTAGCCGAAACTCTCGGCAATGACCTACTTAGCTTCGATATCGCTGACGATGGTGCCCTCGGTGAATCTTCCCGCAGCGTCGTCTACGGTGAAGAGGTAGTTTTTCGTGATTTCATGTCGACTATGGCTCAGCTAAAAGTTGCGCCCGATGGTATTGCTACATTGGGGGACGATCTCATCTACGTCGCTGATCCTCGTGGTGGCCTAGTCCATGCATCCCGAATAGGTGGCGAATCAAAAGTTATCCTCGATCTCGGACGCCAGGAGAGCCCCTTTGCCGTGGCCGTTGCTGATAATGGGGGCGATCTAGAGATGTTGGTATGCGTAGCACCAGATTCAAATCCGAAACGGCGCAGGTCAGCGCAGGAGGCAAAGTTGCTGCTAGTTAGCGGCCTTGATTGACTTCTCAACTAAGGGTTTCATAATATGGAAAGTGTAAGTATTACCAGTTTCTTATTTTCTATATTTCTAGAATTTGAAGTTATTGATTTTTGATCTGCATCGAATCGGCCTCGAAGTCCCTCCATTTCTCTTTAGATCCTATGTCTGTGAGGGATCTTTTGGAAAGTTGCCACAACTGCTTCCGTGCCGCCTGCATTTGTATAGAGTTAGCAGTTAACTAATCTAAGGGGCAAAGAGTTGATAGACCTAGTTGACAATCTGATTCGTAAGGATATTGAAGAAGGCGTTACCAACGGATCGGGTGCAGAGGTCTCATTTGATCCCCCAAGTAAAGATTGGTCTACGCGCCGTTCAGTACCAACGGTAAACATTTATCTTTACGATATTCGGGAGGAGACCAATAGAAGGGTGTCGGGAATTGTTGAGGATCGTAACGAGAATGGCGTTGTTGTTCGCCGTCGTATGCCGATTCGGCATTTTCGCCTCTCTTACCTGATCACGGCTTGGACCAATCGTCCTGAGGACGAACACCGATTGTTGTCATCCATCCTTATACGACTCCTTCGACGGGAGTTTTTCACCCCAGAAGAGGCCGGTGGTCCATTTGCTCAAATGCACCTTCCGATCATGATTCAAGTTGGTAAACCACACTCCGACGAGCGACAGGTACCTGAGATATGGAACTCACTCGGAAGGGAATTGAAGCCGTCACTTGACCTTAGAATTACGGTTCCAATTGACCCGGACATAGATATGCCTTTTGGTCCACCGGCAGTTGGTGGCGTGGCGTTTACTATCGATGCTCCAAACTTGGGCATCGACGATGAGACCTTTTCAACCAAGAAGCAATCCCAAAACGATTCGAATAAGGATGCATCCGCCACAGATGCTGTAGATTTCACGAAGCGGTGAGACTTAATTCTGAAATTTCTTATTAATAAGTCGGCGGAATCTAGAAATTCCGCCGCTTTATTTGATAAGTTAATCTCGGTCCATTGCGAATTGAGTGAACTTGGTTCGTCGTGGGAGAGAAAATGACCTTAACCTTTGGGGGTAAGTTTGCCAAGTTATCTATCACCTGGTGTTTACGTCGAAGAGGTGCAGTCGGGATCGCGACCCATTGAAGGTGTCGGTACCGCGGTTGCAGCCTTTGTCGGTTTTGCGGAGAAGGGTCCAGTCAACAAGCCAACGCTGATCGCTAACTGGAGTCAATTCACAAATACATTTGGGGATTTCATAGACGGATCCTATCTAGCACACTCAGTGTACGGCTACTTCTCCAATGGGGGCGGAGTATGTTACATTGTCCGAATTGGCGCCAGCGATGGCGCTGCGGTCGTTACCGCACGTGCTGAATTAGCAGCTGTTGGGGCAGCCAAAGGAAATGGCCTCGCAATCACGGCTGTTGAAGGGGGCGAAGTTGGTAATTCAATTACCATCGAAGTGACCGACGGTCCAGATGGATCGGCTCCCGATGTCTTCAACCTGACGGTCAAGGTTGATGGCCAGCTCCAGGAGACCTATGAAGGCGTGACTACTAAGCGGGGGAAGACGAATGTTGCAACTGCAGTAAATGCGGCGAGCAAATTGATTCGTATCGCTGATTCGACCGCCAACATTGAGTCTGTGACGAGGGGTACCACTTCATTAGCAGGTGGCGGCCACTCTGCGCCAGCAGCAGTATCGGCAACCGACTACGTTGGCGATCCAGCCGCGCGCACCGGTTTTGGTGGCTTGGAAGCCATCGACGAAGTGACAATGGTTTCGGCACCAGACCTGATGGCAGCTTTTCAGCAGGGTATGATCGACTTAGAGAGCGTGAAGACTGTTCAAACCGCGATGATCAATCACTGCGAACTGATGGGCGATCGTATGGCCATCCTCGATACTCCGCCGAACCTAAATGTTCAAGAGGTCAAAGATTGGCGAGTATCAACCACCGGTTATGACTCTAAGTACGCCGCTCTTTATTGGCCTTGGGTCAAGGTTCTAGATCCGCCGAGTGGCAAGAATATCTTCATACCACCTTCTGGTATCGTAGGCGGTGTATGGAGCCGTAATGACGATGTCCGAGGTGTCCATAAGGCCCCGGCTAACGAAGTTGTACGTGGTGTAGTTGACATCGAGTTGAATATCTCTAAGGTTGAGCACGATCTTCTAAATCCGGTTGGTATCAACGTAATACGCTCTTTCCCGGGTAAAGGAATCAAGATCTGGGGCGCACGCACGCTCTCGTCGGATGCTTCATGGAGATATATAAACGTTCGTCGCCTCTTCAACTACCTCGAGAAGTCGATTCTAAATGGAACCGACTGGGTTGTCTTCGAACCAAACGATCCAGCACTTTGGTCACGAATCCGCAGAACTATTGCGGCGTTTCTCGTAAATGAGTGGCGCAAGGGTGCGCTCTTTGGATACACCGCCGACCAAGCATTTTTCGTAAAGTGCGACGATGAAACCAATCCGTCAGAGTCGATCGATGCGGGTCAAGTCGTCTGCGAGATCGGTGTCGCACCAGTAAAGCCAGCCGAATTTGTCATCTTTAGATTGTCGCAATTTTCAGGCGGCACTTCGTTGGTAGCTGAGTAGCACTCAAGAATTAGGAGAATGTAACAAATGCCCTTTGCAGATTACGATACCGGTGTCGGTTGGTCCTTTGGACTTGAAATCGATGGCATCGAGATGAAGGATATTCAAGAGGTCTCTGGCCTCAAGCTCGAAGTTGACGATATTGAGATGAAGGCGAATACACCATCGGGTCAAATGGTCATCAAGAAGCTTCCTGGCCGAAAAAAGGCCGGCGAAATAACACTTACTCGTGGTCTTACGATGAATAAATCGTGGGCCGATTGGATCAAACACGTATTCGAAGGAGATATGGTCTCCGCGCGTAAAGGTGGTTCAGTAAAGGTATATGACTACCGAGGTGAGGTTGTACAGACTTTCAACTTTACTAACGGCTGGCCAAAGTCGCTTGAAGTTGGCTCTCTAAAGGCCGGCGATACTTCGGTCCTTACGGAGACTTTGACAATTTCCCACGAAGGACTTGAGTCGGCCTAATGATGCGTAACATACCCCCTCGGGAAGAGATGATGGCCCCTGGAGAATCCCGAGAGACGACGGGAGAGGCGACGGTGTCAACTGTAGCGCCTGCTCCTGAAGCTCCACGTCAAATGGAGAAGCTTCAGACTGAGTTCAACTTCGTCCTCCCGAGGGGATATGTCGCACCTGATGGAAGCATTCATCGGGAGGGAACCATGCGGTTAGCTACAGCTCGAGATGAGTTGCTTCCACTCCACGACGATAGGGTTAGGGAGAATCCTCCGTATCTGACCGTTGTCCTATTGGCTCGAGTCATTACCAGGCTCGGCGATTTAGGCGATGAGCAGATCCATGCAGGAATTGTTGAGAAGTTCTTCGCCTCTGATCTCGCGTTTCTTCAAGAGTTTTATCGACGCATAAACGCTGAAGGCTCTACTCGAGTTCTGATCGCGTGTCCTAGTTGTAAAGAGAAGTTCATGGTCGACATGGCCGGTGCAGGCCTGGGGGAATGACCCTCTCCTCCCCGAACCGCCTGTGGGAGGAGATTAGCTACATCGCGTACCACTTTCATTGGTCGTTCGATTCAATACTTGACCTTGAGAATGGCATGCGTAAGACTTTTATTGACAACATTGCAAGTATCAATCGACGAATGTCAGGTGATACCTAATGGTACGGTTTTTTGGCAGAAAGAACGAAGATCAGCCAAACGGCGAGATCGTGGCAAATAATGAAGCACTCTATGACCAGAGCACATCGTCGTTTGAGCCATATGAAAGTGGTGGAGGTCCTTCGAATGAAGAATCTTCGAGCAGTGAGGAAGATCGGTTCGGGTCTAACCCTGATCCATTTGGTGACATTCGAGGAGTCGGTCGTGGCAGTCGCCGTGGTGGGCTAGACACTCCGGACTTGTTGCTCGCGAATTCACTTGACCGGATTCTAAGCGCGGCACCGGCAGAGTGGCTGGCTTCCTACAGGGACCCAACGATCTCCCTAGAACCCCTCTTTCATCAAATCGACCTTTCGGCACCAGCCGGGACGATTGAATTAGATTCGCTTGTCCAAGGCCGTGATATCTCCTATGGCGATGCAGATGCTGATCTGGTATTTCGTCAACCTCAAGGCCTTGAACGAGATCAGCCTCACGAAGTTTTTTTCTCCCCTCGCATCTCTCAGGTCCAGGCAAAATCTGGAGTTGATCAGGTTTTAGGGGAAAAAGTTCAGCCCCGAACCCCAGGTTTTCAATCACGTAATGGCAATAGCCGCGCTAGTCGTGTGGACGGCAAATTCACGCGTATAAGTGCCAAAAGAGGTGGTACGAGTGAACAAGGAATACGCCGAGTCGGAGAATCAGTGCCTCCGCGGCGACTACCACTAGTAATCCCATCACGGGAAGATGCTCTAAGCAGTGCCCTTTTCGATGGACAAGAATCAGCGGGCGATAAGTTGGTGGGTATCGGAGGCGGATGGATCGATGGCGGAAGCTGGGTTCAGAGTGAACGGGGCCTAAGTCCTTCACCGGTTAGGCTCATCAAAGATCTTTCCAGCAATAGCAACCCCATAGCGGAACGCAACGATACGCCTAAGCGTCGGGCTTCGCTACCTAGTCTTGCGAATTCTGCTGAACTAAATACTGAGACTTCAGGGCGGATGTCGGATCCGCGAGGTCAAGCGCAATCGATTACTAGCGTACGGTCCTCGATGCCTGTCTCTAATCAAATCGATGATGGTGGAGATGCACAAGATCCCTTCGTTCAATTTGGACGAGTTGATGGTGGAGCTAGTTCTAGAGGCGATTTATCTCAAGATCAAGCAGGTAGCTCACGGACTGGCGCAAACGGAATAAACATTGAGGATGAAAACAATTCCAGTAGAACTGCGGCCCTAAAGCCCCAAAGTCAGCCTCGATTGGGTTTAGGGCGGCCGTTGGTAGGAGGTAACCCTCTCTCTCGGGAGAGCCATCTTCCAAAAGTTGATGCGGACAGAGTAGCCGAGACACCTGAAGATGTCCCCGCAAACAAGTCGGCTTACCGAATTGAGTCTGACCTTGATGTAGCGACGGCTGCTACTTCGGATGCGTTAGCTCCTAGTGAGTACCCTCTCATTAGAGCAACGACATTCTTTCCAGAAATAGGTCGACTTAATGATGCTCGAGAGGCTTCAAATTGGGTCTCGGAGATCGTCTCTCGAACACGTGCTAGTTCGGGTTCCAATCCGGTGAGATGGAGGCCGGGGATTCGCAGTGAAAGGTCTTTCTCCTCCCCGCTCGAGACGAATTCGTCACCCGTCGTTGGCCAAATGGATTCGTCCGAGCGAACCCGCAACGGTGATCCAACTCTAGTTGCGACCGATGGGCTTAATTCGTTGCCCGATGATTCGTCGGTTTTGGAAGTCCCCTCCGCAGAATTGGCTACGCCGCTCGTAAGGGATCCATTCAAGACCGCTTTCGAAGGTAATACAACATCGCCAAGACGAGCTAATGAGTATCAGGACGACTCGTTATCGGTGAAGCTGATCACGTCGATGCAGCCACCGCTTCTCGAAGGGGTGGCGTCAATGCGAAATAGTCCCTCTAGAAGGTTGCCTACTAGAACCATGTCTGCCATCGCACCCGGCGGCCTTCAATTTACCCTTAGCTCTGATTTGATGGCTCGAGATAGATTAGATGCGTCCAGAGCAGTAGGTCTGACTGAAAATGGTCGTATCGATATTTCTCCTCAATCGTTAGAGCGTGGTGATACGCGTGCCCTCGGAATCTTTGCGCACGAATTGACACACCTCTATCAACAGCGCGCATTTCAAAGCAGGGGTATGTCTATGCCTCACCCCTCGAGTGTTGAGGGGAAGGCCCTTGAAAGCCAGGCGGAAGTGGTTAGGAGTCGAGTAGAAGGTGACGGCGCAACGTTGACTGGCCAATTTTCTCAGGCTCTACGAAGTGGCAGCCTCACTAATTTGATCTCGCCGAATCAGAGCTTATCTTCTCCAAGTTTGGTGGAGTCTGTAATTACCGGGGCGACCGGTCAATCGTCAGGCAGTCGTGAGATGCCGGTTGTTAGGCAATCGTCGCGCAATCCGGGTTCAAATGGTGGAGGTGCGGAGCGAAGCCGGGGCTCTCAAACGTCTATGAGATTCGTCTCACCTATTGCCAGAGAATTGGGATTAGCTTCATCGTCCTCTCAATCTAACTCCACGCCGTCGTCAAGTGCAACCGCGGGTGCACAGCCTCTTAGTAACGATCTAGTGAACGCTTTTTCAAAGCCCAAGGAGGAGCAAAACAAGGTTAAAGAGGTGGAACGTGATGATGCAGGGGACGCCTCGATCAATCAAATATACCGGGAGATCTTATTTAGGTTGAAGAGTGACCTTAGATGGGAACGCGATACCAATAGCTCCTTTGGCAAGTTTTACAGGATGTAGGTGAAAAATGTCAAATACCTTTGGTACGTTTACTGCGAGCCTCTACTTCACATTTGAGGTTGATGGCTATCATTTTGGTCAATTTACGCGACTAGAAGGTTTTACTATGACGCTTGACCATGAGGTAAGACAAGTGTCGTCTCCTAGCGATACGATGCATGTATTCCCAGGTAGGACAAGGTACTCTAACTTTCGACTGACGCGACCACTTTCGACGGATTCAAATACGTTTCTGGAATGGATGAATTCTAAGACCGGATTCATCGGGCGCATTGGAGTCCTCAAAGCTCTCAACCCCAATATGTCCATTGTTATGACGTGGAACCTCGAAGGTGTGTTGCCCGTCTCTTGGTCGGGTCCGTCCTATGACGTGCTCACCTCACCCGAGGTTGCATCGGAGACCCTTGAATTTGCCTACAAGGGCTTTCTGCCAATGGGAGGAAATCCTTCAAGTGGAAATGTGCTGAAGGCAGCAGCAGGCAAAGTTATTGGAATCGACGCTCTAAGCCTTTAGTAGATGATTTTTTTAGCGGTAGAAGGGGGATTGTCATGGGTTTAGTTTCTTTGTTGGCCGGTTCTCTCGGAATCAGTCAGGCGTATTTAGTCTTGGACGAAGCCGAGGCACCTTCGGTCAAAGATATGGCCAGTGCGGCTAGTGAATTAACCTCTGTCGTCGGGAACAACTTCGTCTTTAAGTTTAATCCACTCAACTATTCAATTTCTAAGCGAGCGAATTGGCGTTCGGCGCCTCAAGCATCGTCTACCGATGCACCGGGTGCGGACTTTACAGGTCCCGATCCGCGTACTATGTCGATTGAGATCTTTCTAGATGATTCTTGGAAGCCATTTATTGGATCCATTCAACCCCAGATCGATTTTCTCATGAAGTGCTGCGATCCAACTCCAGAGTCGATCGAATTAGGAACCCCGCGACCACCATTGGTTCGATTTGGATGGGGGACTAATGTCGGTTTTAAGGCCTATGTTGAGAGCGTCAACATAACCGTAAATCTCTTCTCCTCCTCGGGCGAACCGACCAGAGGTATTGCAAACCTGACACTGGTGGAAGTGCCCGATTCGCTACTCCGTCAAAACCCAACCTCTGGTACGCCACTTCCGTCGAGAAGCCACCTTGTTGACACCGGCGACAGTCTTGCTTCGATTGCAAACAAGCACTATGGAAACCCCAATTGGTGGCGAGCAATTGCGACGGTGAATAATATCTACGATCCCGAGCGCTTGACCGCTGGCAATGTTCTCTTGATCCCTGATGATGCTGATGCCAGGGCCTTGGCGTAGAGTTTTCTGATGTCACTTACAGGTAACCCATACTCATATGTCCCTAGTCTTAGCATTGATGGCGCACCGTTGGATCCATTAGTTGCGAGTTCGCTCGTTGCTGTTGAGATATTCAGCTCTGTGGTTAAGCCCGGAAATGCATCGATAACGTTTGACTATAGAGGAGAGAGTCAGATTGCCATGGGCGGCTTTATGTTGGGCGCACTCGTTTCGATACGCGTGGGAAATCCAATGGAAGACCCTCTGCCGTTATTTTCTGGGACAATAACGGCTCTGGAGTTCGACTACGCACAAGAAAGCGGATCGCGCTTAGTAGTACGCGCCATCGATCCCTCCCACAAGTTGACTAAGAACAACTCGCCGCGAATCTTTCGAGATATGACAACGGCCGACATAATTCAAGTGATGGCGGCCGAAAGCGGTATCGTTGAGAGCGAAATAATTCCGACCAGTGATATGAATCAGGTTTTAGTAAAGCCCAACATTGATGATTGGTCGTTTATCCAATATCTTGCACGCAACGTTGGATACATGGCCTACTTTTCAGGGGGAGTCTTTAACTTCGCCCCGCCCACTCCAGCCGAAGAGGGTCCGCCCATCGTCGCGAGTTACAACGAACCTTCAATCGCTCGTCAGTTGGTTCTCGGTAGAAACCTGATTCGTTTTAATGGGCGAGTCTCTTCAACGAATCAAGCTGAAACTATAAACGTTCGAGGGTGGGGAATATATGGACCAGTTGAAGGTGAAGGTCCCGTTGAGACTGTGTCAGCTGTGAATATTGAACCAAATGCAGAGATCGCTGCTACAGCAGGTGTGCCATTGCATATCATCAGCGGTTCGTCGATCAAGGATGAAGACACAGCTGAAAACATCGCTCTTTCAGCCGGAGACTATATTGCCGGCCAAGCTTATCAAATGGCGGGAATTGCTCTGGGGGATCCGACTATCGTTGCGGGTTCTGTCGTTAGTCTCTCGCAGATCGGAGCTTCTTTCGACGGACAATATATGGTATCCGAAGCCACGCACCTTTTGAATGCGGATGTTGGATATCACGTTGACTTTATTTTGGGAGGTCGACACTCCTCAGCGCTCACCGAATTAATGGGTTCTGGTGCGGACGGAGCCTATTTGAGGCGCCAGAGCGGCCTTGTGACGGGAATCGTAACTTCACTCGATGATCCGGAAAATTTGGGGCGAGTGAAGGTGAAATTTCCATGGCTCGATCCCATGCACGAGAGCGATTGGGCGCGTGTGGTTCAAATGAGTGGTTCAGAGGAGGCGGGAACGATCTTGATGCCGAATATCGGTAGCGAGGTTTTGTGTGGTTTTGAAGATGGCAACATCAATTTTCCATACGTACTGGGAACACTGTGGAACGTCGATGTACCTCCGGTTGGCATTGATATGGCAATTGACCCAGTTACGGGCGTTGTTCAGCGAGTCATCGGTTCACCAAACTTCAAAGTGACTATCGATGACAATCCTGAGACGATGGGCGTGAGGATAAATGATATCGAAGAGAACTTGCTCTTCTCGCTAAATGGAACTGACAACATGATAATGATCCAGGTACTAGGCGGAGAGATGACCATTTCTGGTGGAGTCGTAACCATTGAAGGTACTGAGTCGCTTGAGATAAATGCCCCTGAGATCACTATTAATGCTGACGCTGCATTGTCAATTTCAGCTGCGTCAATTTCGATTGCGGGAGACGCCGATGTCACAATCGAGGGTGCCACAGTAAGCGTTGACGCAGGTGTAATTTCGCTCGGCTAAAGGATTTGGGTTAAATTAAATTGTCAAAAGACTTCATAGGTAGGGGCTGGTCTTATCCAGCGCGAATAACACCTTATGGCGAGATCTCACTATCCGAGGGTAATGATGAGATTGAAGAGGCGATAACCATAATTCTCTCGACTTCACCTGGCGAGCGTCCAATGCGCCCTGACTTTGGGTGTGATTTATCTCGATTCGTATTTGGTGTTGCCAACACTGAGACAGCAGCACTAATTGCGCAAGAGGTAAAAGCTTCGGTAGCTCGTTGGGAGCCTCGGGTGAATATGAAGTCGGTTGATGTTTTCTACGACACCGAGGAGCCAAATACTTTATATCTGGATCTTCAGTACGTCGTCAAGGGTTCAAATGACCCTCGTAACTTGGTCTTTCCTTTCTACGTAATTGGTAGAGAGTAGTCGTTGGTAAGTAACTTCCATAAGAGGGGAAATTTTTGTGGCACTGCCAGTACCTAATTTAGATGATCGAAGATTTCAAGATCTAGTCGACGAGGCAAAGCGCATGTTACAGCGTAAAGCCACTGCGTGGACCGACCACAATGTCTCAGATCCAGGTGTGACTCTCATTGAGACCTTCGCTTACATGGTTGACTTGATGCTGTTCCGGCTGAATCAAGTTCCCGACAAGATGTTCGTCAAGTTTCTAGAACTCGTTGGGATAACTCTCTTCCCTCCGAATGCGGCCTCTACCGATTTGACATTTCGTCTTTCAGCGGCGCAAGGTGATGTGATTACGGTTCCTAAGTATTCGCGTGCCTCGACCCCACGACCATCAGCTGCTGTGGCGCCAATCTTCTTTGAAACCGTTGAAGATCTAAAGATTATCCCCTCGTCCCTCTATGCTTGCATTACTGTAGATTCCCAAGGCCTTGAGCATGATTGGTCCAATACTGCCAACAGGTCCCCCTTTGCCGCATTTTCGGATCCCCCAGTGATTGGCGAGACTTTGGTGATAGGGCTGCCTAATGCTGTCCCGTCCAACCTAATCAATCTCCGTTTCAACTGTAAGATTGAGGGAGTTGGTGTAAATCCTGATCACCCTCCACTCGTATGGGAAGCATTCGACGGAGTTTCGTGGCGAGAGTGCGAGCTCGAATCTGACGGCACTGGCGGCCTAAACAGACCAGGTGATATCGCGATCCATATCCCTAGGTCGCATACTGAGACACTGGTAAGTGGTGAGCGCGCTGGATGGATCCGTTGCCGTATCGTCGAAGTTCCGAAGGAGTACCCATCTTACTCGTCCTCACCGCGAATTCGCGGTCTAAGCGTTTTTACAATAGGTGGTACCGTAGGTGCCATAAACGCCGAAAGTCATGAAAATGAGATTGTAGGAACCTCGAATGGCGTACCTGGACAATTCTTTGATCTTGCATTCCGTCCAGTTGTGAAGCCACTTCAGCCAATTGTGGTCGAAGTAGGCGGCGTGGAAGGTTGGACGAACTGGACGGTTGTCGACGACTTCTCTAAGTCAACTGTCGATGACCGTCACTTCAAATTTGATCTTTCAGCAGGACAGATTATCTTTGGGCCGGCTCTGCGACTAGACGATGGAACCTTACGATACTACGGAGCGGTCCCAGAGAAAGGCGCTCCTATTCGGATAGCAAAGTATCAAAGTGGCGGTGGCAGGAGTGGAAACGTTGCTGAGGGTGCGATTTCGGTCTTGAAGTCAACCATTCCGATGGTCTCTAAGGTGGAAAATCGCACTCCTGCTAGTGGGGGAGTCGACGGCGAGGACTTAGATCAGGCAAAGATTCGAGGACCTATCGCTTTGAGGTCGTTGGAGCGAGCAGTCACGCTCGAAGACTACGAAGTAATAGCCCGAATTGCTGCGCCGGAGATGGCGCGTATTCATGCAGTCAACCTTCCATCGGATGGCGACTCCGGCACGATTCGACTGTTAGTGGTTCCTTCGATAGACACGGATGCCCTTGGTCGAGTCGAGTTTGGTTCATTGGCTCCGCGCGAATTATCACTAACGCAGATGGCAAAGTACATTGATGATCGTCGCGTCGTTGGAGCGCGGGTCAAGATCGAACCGCCAACTTATCAAGGTGTTACAGTCGTTGCCCTGATTAAAGCTACTTCAACTGCGGATCCTGAACGGATTTCTCGTGAGGCTGAAGCGATACTATATAGGTACCTTTCCCCGCTTGATGGGGGAGTTGATGGAAAGGGATGGCCACTAGGTCGTACGCTTCATGCTGGCGAGTTATTCGCTCTTTTGCAACGAATAAACGGCGTCGCGGAGGTTACCGATCTACGTTTGTTTTTGGCAGATCTGTCGTCCGGAACACGTTCGAGTGCGGTCAATAAGGTTGAGATAGGGCCGAGCACTTTGATATTTCCGTTTGAACACCAAGTGCGCATCAACTAGGGAATATCGACAGAGGATAGGTTAGGGAGGAGTAGAGAGTGCGAAGCGGTATTGAGGATCTTGGTGTTGCCAAGACTATTCAACAAAGATTGCCATCGGTCCTTCAAGAGGACCGGGTTATTGCTGATATAACTTCGTCGCTAGACTCGGTTATTGCTCCGGTTTACGCAACCTTAGAGAGCCTCGAATCCTACTTTGATCCAATGCTTGCCCCGATGGACTTCGTTCAATGGCTTGCAACCTGGGTTGGGGTTGCCCTAGATGAGACGTGGAGCGAGGAGAGTACTCGTAACCTGATCAGACGTTCACTTAGTCTCTTTCGCATCAGGGGAACGGTTTTAGGACTTAAAGAGCACTTAGCGATCTACACGGGAGTTGAAGCTGAAGTTGTAGAGAGTGGTTCAGTCGAAGTCTCTTCAACTCCAACTCGTCCGACGCCCGATGCGTACGAACCTCACCTAAAGGTCGTAGTTGAGTTACCTAAAGACTCAAAGGCCACTTCAGATCGTATCGAAGCCATAGTCAATTCTTCGAAACCGGCGAATGTCCCCTCTGCTGTTGAGGTGAGGATTACGCCATGATTGTTTGTAAGGCCTGCGGATACAAGAACGAAGACGGTAGTGGCTTTTGCGGTTCATGCGGCTCCTTTTTGGAGTGGACAGGTGAGCGCGTCGATAATGAAGACGTACTACCGAGCGTTGCCCATGGCGCCGATCGTTCCGTTGGTGCTCTGGAAGTTGACGCTCCAGATGCGGTTCGTTTGAAAGCTGTTATGGTTGACGACGATCCAGAGGATACGCGACATCTCGAAGAAGGTTCCTCAGTCGCTGCTCAATTTGCAAGTACCCATGATACCCACGACGACCATCAACCTTCAATTGGATCAACGAGTGCCGAGGTCGCTGATTCCAGCAATGGTAGTTCAGTTGTTGTTGAACCGAAAAAAGCCCCTTCGGTAGCCGCAGCCCGCAGGAGAGGTCGACCACGCGGCGGTAGCACACCTCAGAGCTCGCAGGATAGTGAGGTGTCGAGTGCGATACCGTCTCCGGAATTAGAAGTGGATATACCGAAGGAAGCACTCCCCGATGAAAACAAAACCTTTGAGATTCCATTCCTTCCGCTGATTGAGCGTGGACCGCTAGTTGTCGGTTTGCAAGACGAGCAAAGCACAACTTCGAACTCTCTCGTGGCGACCAATCTAGAGAATAATGATTCGAATTCATCGACGCAAGCAGTCGAAGTAGGCGGAGAGTCGCCGGATTCTGGTTTAGTTGTTGATAATGAACCTCCCGTTGAAGTGAATTCGGATGTTGCTGAGAAGCTATTTGCAGCTCCGGCGACTACGGGCAACGAAGAGGTTACGGCCGTAACCTCTTCGAGCGATCAAAGCCCAGAAGCAAGTTACGGTGAGACAAGTCGCCCTACGCCAAATTTTATGGACAACATTGCATTTGACGATGGAGATGAAACTGGGGGTTCGACCTCGGTGATCCAGAGTCCAGTCGCACCAGCATCGTCTACAAAGCCTCGTCGTAGGAGTGGTAGTGTCCGTAAGCAAACGCCCGCCGCCACAATTTCGACGACTGCTCCAGATGATGCTCGACGAATCTTCGAAGGTCAGCGAAGATCGATAAAAGATGGTATCGCTTGTTTTAATTGTGGTACTTTGAACGAGCGCAGTCGATATTACTGCCACCACTGTGCATTCGTGCTTCCGCCACCACCGCCGCCGCAGCCACCCCTTACTAGGTGGCAACGCTTTGTCCGCTGGGTGAAGGCGTTCTTTGCAAAGTTATTTTATACAAGGCCAGATACCGCGGAAGCTGGCGAGAGGTTAGGAAAGTCGTGGCGGAGTCAACGAGACGACTCTAGTAACGAGACTCCTTGGCAGCGTCTGAAGTCAGTAGGCCAGCGTTTTTTTGGAGCTGCAGTCATGCTTGCGATGGTCCTAGCTTATTTAGGGCCGTTGCGATCGCCAATTAATAACTATTACACCCGTTTCAAGACCGATATTCAAAAGCGACTTCAGTTGCAGTATGTATCGGTGTACGCGGTAAACGCAGCCGCAACATCTTCTTTACCTGCACTTCCACCAAAAAATGTTATTGATGGTCTCTCAAATACCTATTGGGCTGCCCAGCCAACACCTACGAGCGGCGTAGGACAAGTCCTTACGATGACATTTTCTCCTTCGACCCACCTAGATAAGATCGGATTTATCATTGGAGCTGACGACACTGCGGCAGACTACACCTCTCAACCGCGGCCGGCAGAAGTTACGGTTACCTATGACGGCAAGTCTCACTCGACTTTTTCGCTAGTGGATTCGGCTTCATTTCAATCTTTTACGATCCATAAATTGGGCGTCACTAAGGTGTCAATTCGCATTGATTCGGTCTACAAGTCACCCGTTGGCAAGAGCGTTTCAATCGCTGAAGTCTTGTTTTATAAGCTCGCGTAGCAAAGGAGAAACAATTATGCCGCCGATCGTTACCGCAGGAGCTGCGCTTTCATGCGCCTTTGGACTTGCTCCCTCAGTTTTAGTATGTGAGTCAACTGTGCTCGCCGATGAATTGCCGGTTGCGACCATAATGGACTTCGTTCCCATCGAGAATATTCCTCCATTTGGGATGTGCAGTAGCATACTTAATCCTGAGGTTGTGGCCGCTACGACGGCGGCTTTAGGTGTTCTAACACCGATGCCATGCGTTCCAGTTTTAACGGCTCCTTGGATTCCAATAGCGCCCACGATATTGGTGGATGAGATGCCGGTTCTTGTATTGGGTAGCGTTTGTATGTGTGATTTTGGCGGCGTGATTACAATAGATGATCCTGGTCAGGTGACCGTAGAGGCCAACGAGTAGGTATGTTTTGAGTCGTTGGGTCGCAGTAAGTAGTTTGAAGAGGTCATTTTTCACTTTTGTGATAGCAGTAGCTGTCGCATTTAGCGCGATGGCTACCGCTGGCCACTTGTCCCAAGGGATGGCATATGGTGTGCCGTCGCAAAGGGTTGCACTCACATCGCCCCTCTATGGCGTCAATGCAAGTTACGCTAACTCAAATGGCTTTGTAGGTGTCTCAAGCGCTAATTCAAATGTTGCAAACTCCAACTTGAACTTGGTTCAGCTATCTGCCAGTGACCCTAACTTTCCTAACTTCGAGGCGTTCTTAGCGCCAAATGGTACCGGAATCTATCTGAATCTCTTGAATCCTTCGGGCTCATCGCAGAGTTGCATACAGATTGATCTTCCAAATACTTTTTCCTCTAATCCAGTGGGTGGAAGTTACAGCGTGAGTTCCGTTTCAAATTCTTGCGTGAGTAATCTCCAAAACAGCGGTTCGTCGACTACGACGGTCGGAAGCTATCTATACTTTTGCCCTTCAGTTTGCAATGGGGGTGTGCCATCGTTCGTTGTCGATCAAGTCGTAACCATTGCGACTACTTCGGTGACCTACTTGCTTACGTCTGTAATTCCAGAGTCCCAGTTTCAATCTACTTCGTCGTATAGTGCAGCTTTTACTTCGTACGCACTTCCAAATTCAGTTGTCACCTCTCTAAGCTCCGCATTCGACCCAGTCGACGGCCTCGGGGTTATCTCGTGGGGTTCTTCGTCTCAGCTGATTTCGTATTCTGTTGCTGGAGGGGTTGCTACAGGGGCCGTTTCGGGCCAATCATTTACAACCAACTCGTTGCCATTGATTCTTGGCTTGGAGATTGAGAACCTTAACTCCGCGACGTCATTGGTGGAGGTCGTCTTTGCTAGTGGATCCAATACCGTTGTTTCGGTTTTGACTGAGAACTCGGGTGGGTTTACAACGTTGAGTCATGATGTAAATGTCTCAAGCACCGTTGAAATTGCTCCAGGTTCGATATCGTCGCTTTTGGTACCCGGCTCCGCCTCCGACGCGGTCTACCTGCCTTTCGTAGCGTCAGTTACCTCGTCGCAGCCTGTAGTCGCCGGGGAATTGGCATTTTCATTCTCGTCATCCCCTGTACCTTCAATATCTGCGGTAAATCTCTCTGATAGCCCATTGACCTACCTTGGCTCATCGACCTTCGTTGCAAATTCGTCTCCAACGGGTAGTCAGACCGTCATAGATAAGGATGGGTCAACTTTCACCGCAATCGTTCCCGGTCAATTCAGTTCAACGATACCTACGGGAAGCTGGATCGCGCAGTTTGCGCTCTCTAATACTTCCGTCCCCTCAAGTCCATTTCCATCTGGTAGTCCGAGAGAGGTCGGATCGAGTCAATCTCAAATTGGTTTTCTCGATCAGCCGAGCTGTATCTCAACTGTAGCGTCAGAGGTACTTTGCATTGGGGCATCTGGATCGTACTTATCCGTGACCAACGAGCTTGCGGCTGTCGACTTTCTTGATCTGTTTACCCCTGCGGCAACTCTAAATCTTTCGACAACCGTCAATGCCGGTTCGAATGGTTCTACGAATTATCCATCAACTACGTTTACCGGCATAAACAGTTCGTCTGGTTTCTCGATATCAGTGAATTATCCCACGCCAGTCGTTGGCAACAATCAAAGTGCGGTTGCTGCTCCGACTCTTCAGATAGTGCAACCTGGAAGCGAAAGTGGATTTGTCACGCCCTCAACCGTTGGGGGTGCTGCTATCAACGTGACGCCCCCAACGACGGTACCAGCGACAACGTCTGTTACTTATACTTCTTCTACTGGTCAAATCGGTGCTACGTATTTGAATGCGCTATCAGTTTCGGGAGCGATTAGCGGAGTCGCGATTTCGGCTTATTTTCCCTATAACGTCACTCTGACGGTTGTAGTAAACCCACCGCCACCGCCGACCTCGACTAGCGGAGGGCAAACGGGTACCGGATCTAATGTTGTAAGGGGCAACGGATACTGGCTGGTTGCTTCAGATGGCGGTATCTTTACATTTGGAGCCTCGCAGTTCCACGGTTCTACTGGAAATTTGACACTTAATAAGCCGATCGTCGGAATGGCTGCAACACCAGATGGCAACGGATACTGGCTGGTTGCATCAGATGGTGGCATCTTTACCTTCGGTGACGCTGGTTTCTATGGTTCTACCGGTGCCATCACCTTGAACAAGCCGATAGTCGGTATGGCTGCGACACCAGATGGCAAGGGCTACTGGCTGGTTGCATCAGATGGTGGCATCTTTACCTTCGGTGAC
>JAKAZZ010000034.1 GCA_021826315.1 Actinomycetes bacterium | reverse complement strand
CCCTTCGGCGATCTTTTCCAACACCTGTTCTGGGGTATGCCTTTTGGACTTCATGAAAATTGCCTCCATTTATATTATGGATACAAAACTCACATTAGTGGTGGATTGATAAATTGGGAGCCTTCCAATAACAACAACCCGAAGACTAAGTCAAATAAAAATCAGATGGTTCAAAGGTTCCGGCATGATTGTTCAAAGATAGAAGCAAAATCTACGCATCGACTTAAGTTGACCGATACCGCGCTACAACGTACTTGAGCGCCATCCCATCAACCGCAACGAAAACGTTGAACACAAATGTAGACCTCCATTTAGGTGCCCATTTATTTGGCATTCGCAGGATCTGAGGTCAAAGAAATAAGTCATAGTCGGATCCTCCTCGACCTGGAGCTAATCTAAAAGAAGCAACGTACGAAATTGCGAGACAACAACTTCCGAAAAAATTAATTTGCATCCCATTGCCATAGTTCGAGACACCTTCCAGGAATGCGACTTGTTGGAGATCCAGACGATGCCATGTGATCGCGACGCTCGCCTGAAACTATATACGCACGTCTTGATGGCGAATCCATGCTGTATTTTCATTCTTAGCAGCGAACGGACCATTGACCTACTCTAAAAATGAATATCCCTTACTATCAAGGCGCGACAGACTAGCGTCTGCGAATAGCGTCCCAAATGATAGCAGGGCGCAAAAAATCAATTCAAGGCAACACAATTTTCAAAAATGCAAAAGATAAGATCGTCAATACTCCCTGACGCTTACAGAACTACAGTCGTCGTGCAAGGTGCATCGGGACCAACGATCTCTAACTGCAACAGGTAACCGCTTATAAATTTCAACCGTGCCGGAATCAAATTGAGCTCCTTTGACCGAGTCAAAGATGACGCTCGAATCTGGCTCATTCTCTGTATGAGCAAAAGCGTTCAATTTATCAGCTATAAACTTTTCATCCCCAAAGTAAGTCAAGTGCCAGCCCGCAAGCGGCCCTATTCTGCCAGCGATCAGACGCAGGGCACTTAGGGATTCTGGCATGTGCTTTCGCAAAAACATCTTTGGATGCAACCAGGAGTTCCTTGCAATATTCGACAGACAATGAGTTATCAAGATTGAAGTAACCGCTACCGGGCCATCCCTGCATATTTCCCGATAGTAGTTGATGAATCCAACATCGAAAAGCTCATCTAAGTCCGACGAAAAAATCATAGCATTTGGATCGAGTGTCGCAAGCAAGGATACCGCCGCGTCACGTTGGAGGCGCTCGCGAACCCAAGGATCATCAGTTTGAGGAAACTCAACGATTATGTGCCTAATTCTGTTACGAAGACGAAAATCTTCATCGAAAACTTGCATAAAATAACTTGGCTTTGATTTACCTTGATAATCCGTCGCACCCTCGACGAGGAGAATTGAATCGAATCTTCCATCGTGTGCAGCTAGTCGAGTCTCCAACATTGCTGACTCTCGATAGTAAGGTATGACCTCCACAGACATCGAATCATCGAAGCCATCCAGCCCGGAATCGTAAATTATTTCACCAATGGCATTGGCGGCTGGAAAAAACATTGAACTCCCTACGGAGTAGCCTGTAGATGAATCAAATTTGTTACGTTTATCGTTGCTCGCGACAAGCGAAGCGCGCATAACGCCAGTATCTGCAGACCCCAAACCTAGTGCAATTTCCTGCAATCGCACCGCGTCCTCGCCCAACGACATCGACGCCAATTGAGCTATTGAAAATCGCAAACTACTACTTAGAAACGGTAGCAATGCACCTGCAAGGTAGGGTGAATCAGACGGACGGCCGATCTCACAAAATCGATTATGCCACCCTTGCAATCTGTGAATATCCAACTGAAACCAAACCAACCAAAAGTACTTCTTGAAATAAGCCGCCGATTCTTCTCGATCGCCCGTATCCCAAAAGCGCTCAAGGACATCTAGAACGTCCGAGGGCTGAAATGAACCGCTACGCTCCAACTCAGAAAGTGCATCGAAGACGCGCGAGGGCTTTTCAGTAGACTGTCCTGATTCTGGCATGGAAACTGCCATACTCACTGCCACCTTTCACGAAGTACTACTAGTTTTTTTCGACAATTTCAAGCAGAAGCTTTAAATTTCCGGCGAACCGTAGCAAAAAATAGCAGACCCTAAAGGGCAATAAGAGGTACCTGTATCGCACACACCTTTTACATTAGATCTTTCGCCAAAGCGTTTTAGATACTCTCTGGCGACTCAATTCATAATCGCTATCGGACTATGGTTCAAATTCAACAAGTCCGAGGTTGCACTCACCACATACGGTAAATTACTAAAGAGAATTTCACATAACTAAATTTCTACGGAGCAGTAGACAATACGGGACTCTTTACGCCGCCATAAAGGGTGCTTCGCTGCCTTAGCGGACGACCTACCGCTGCGGCAATCTTAGCAAATCCAGCCGCATCTAAATACTGACCGTGCTCGGCACCTGCTGCCCTTGAAATGTTCTCCTCCATTAACGTCCCACCCAAATCATTCACTCCTGCCCTAAGGAGTTGCGAAGCTCCATCTACGCCAAGCTTCACCCAGGATGCCTGTATGTTAGGTATCGTTTCTCGATATGCGATACGTGCGATCGCATGCACGAGCAATACCTCTCGCCACGTTGGGCCCCTTCGCGCTCTTTTGGTGAGATATAGTGGGGTTGCATTGTGAACGAAGGGGAGCCCTACGAATTCAGTGAAACCACCGGTCCTCTTTTGTAGATCCCTCGTTATAACAAGATGGGTGGCCCAATCCTCAGGGGACTCCACTGCGCCGAACATCATGGTAACGTTGGAGCGAAGGCCTACGCTGTGCGCGACTTCATGAACTTCCAACCACTGGGAAGTATTTATCTTGTCTGGGCACAACACTTCGCGCACTCGGTCGACGAGAATCTCGGCAGCAGTACCTGGGAGCGACTTTAAACCCGCTTGCATAAGCCTTTTAAGATAACTGGCCAAGTCGACGTCTAATCGACGCGCACCCTCAAAGACTTCAAGGGCCGTAAAGCCGTGGATGTGCATCTCAGGAATTGCTTCATGAATTGCTTTCGCAACATCGATATAAAAATCACCGTCAAAGTTAGGGTGAATGCCGCCTTGAAGACATACCTCGGTGGCACCGATCTCGAAAGCCTGCTGGGCTCGTTCAACGATATCTTCAAGTGTTAGCAGATATGGCTTGCCGCGCAGGTTCAAACTTAGAGGTCCCTTTGAAAATCCACAGAAGCGACACTTGAAGGTACAAACGTTTGTGTAATTGATATTTCGATTGACCACGAACGTGATCTCTTCACCAACGATGTCTTGCCTAAGTTGATCCGCGACCTCTGCGACAAGCCTGACTTCGCTTCCTCGAGCCTTGAAGAGATCTACAATCTCGTCGTACCCAACTTCCTGACCCGTTGATATCCCTTCGATAATCTCAGTAATTCGACTGCGCTTGGCCTCACCTAACGGTCGGACATCTACGTCGAGCGAACGCCTTAGAACTGTCTTCCCGGAAGTACTTCCGATAATCACAGCTGGTTCGAAGTTGGCACCTGAAGTCCATATTGTTGACTTCCTGCCTATCTGGACTACTTCAGCGCCGGTACCAACAACGTCAGCCCTAGTTGACTTTTCCGGCCAAATCGAACCAGGATCGTCTCTTCCTAAGCCTTCAGCGTCACTCCGGTCCAAAACGCCAAATCGGAGAGCGGGATCGAGAAATTCTTCAGCTCTCTTGACAAATTCCGGATAGATCGCTAATCGCGGCGCAAGGGTCATACCTTGTGCTTCTGCTATCTGTCGCAGGAGAGAGATCTCGGGCCAAGGTCGCTCTGGATTCACATGATCGATAGTGACCGGCGATACCCCACCGAAGTCATCGATTCCGCACTCGAGCAACTCCGCTATTGCACTTGCGTCGCTTAGGTTAGGAGGTGCCTGAAGGTGAACCTCGGGAGGGAGTATTAGCCGCGCCAATGCGATCGTAAAGTAGTGCTCCTCAGGAGGACATGGCTCAAATCGGGCCATTGCCGTCTTTGGCTTTGGGAGAAAGTTTTGAATTATGACTTCTTGTATATGGCCGAACTCTTTCTGAACCTTTGCAATGTGACAGAGAGCGTCATAACGATCCTCTAGGGTATCGCCGATACCTACCAATAGACCCGTTGTAAACGGTATCTTTAGTGAACCCGCGGCTTCAAGGGTTGCATATCGACGGTCTACGCGCTTATCAGGCGCTCCTTTATGAGCAAAGAGATCGTCTCGCTCAGATTCAATCATCATCCCTTGTGAAATTGAAACCTTCGCCAGCTTTGCCATCTCATCAGCGTTTAGCGCACCAGCATTAACGTGTGGAAGCAGCCCGGTCTCATCAATAACCAGCTTGCACATCGCGACCAAATAATCGATAGTAGATCCGTAACCACTAGCCTTTAGCCAATCTCGCGCCTCGCCATATCGATCTTCTGGAGCCTCACCCAAGGTAAAGAGTGCTTCATGGCATCCTGAAAACGCGCCACGTCGCGCAATCTCCAAGACTTCGCTCTCGGTTAGGTAGGGGTTCTCGAGATTCGAAGGAGCGGTCGCAAATGTGCAGTACCCACAACGGTCTCGACATAGTCGTGTGAGAGGAATGAACACCTTGGGAGAGTAGGTGACTCTGTTTCCGTAGATCTCAAGTCGTCGCTTCAGGGCGAGTGACTTGATCTCTTGCAGTGACAGTTCGAGCAACTCGTGTTTCACGTTCTCTTCCAATCCATAGCTCAGTTACTAATCAACGATTAATTTCACAGTACTTCTTCAATCTCGATATTACTACGCCCAGCATTGACATTTCTTACCCGACCAATACCGAGTACTTCAAGCGAAATTATTTTCTCCTGAATTGCCATCGCTTCAGTCACAACTCCCTAGGAGTGACCGATATATGGCTCCTAGGTCGCACACACGAACACCTTGCAACTACCTTCGCCCATTAGCAAGATGGTTAAAGCCGAGACCGAAAAAATATTGGACAACCAAGCATCGAACGCGTGCGAAGGGCGAAGGTTTAGAGGTCAATGACATCCTCTCGTCCACTACAGCGGAGTAATATTCATGAATTGGAGGAAGTATTCACCTTGCAACCTAAACGATCAATGCGGTATCGGTTCACACCGTACAACGCCTCGACGGAAATATTTGGATCTTGGCCCGAGAAAATTTCCGCCGAATCAATTACCTAGTAGCGGAGGTAGACCAAGACGCAGCGAATCATCGCTAGATACATGCTGGCGGTCCTGCGTTCCATGCAGCAGTTTCTAGGAGAACCACTCCTGGTTCAGCTTCGATCCACGAATGGGTCCTCATACTTATACATGCGAAAGATTATAAGAATCGGAAAGATTAACCAAGGGGCGTTGTCCAACAGCACAAAGTAAAGGTGAGGTGACGCATGCGGTCCCCAGATCTCTTCACTCAAGATAATTGTTACATTCGTCATCATCACCGATGAGTAAATGACTGCTGGAATCCTTATCCACTTACGCCCTTTTATGAACGAGTAGATACCAAAAATGTAGAAGGGGCCAAAGAATAGTGCGTCGATCCAGATTGTAGCCTTCCACCAAACAGGCCTGGCCATAAGGAGTGGATCATAAGTTCTACCGTATGAGTGTATGACCGAGAGAAAGAAGGACGGCGGCCAAATTGGCTGCTTGTAGTGGTACGGATTTGCAATTACAAGTTGCTCAAGGTCAACTATGTATGTTATAAACAGAATGTTTACAAAGAAAAAGACGACTATCGCAAAGTCAATCTTTCGTTTGCGAAGGGGTCTAGGGACCGACCGACTCAGATTCGAAACGGACTCCGAAATCTCCAAAAAAGTCTCCTCCTTAGATAGTAGCGGAACAACACCTCTTCAAAAAGAATATCGCCGACTTCCGACGACGAACTGAATTTCGCTAAATTTTTGAAGGGCATAAGTCCCCTTGAATATCATCGATCGTTGCAACTCACCCCGCATTCTTCCGTTGCCATGGTAGCAAATGCTTGGATTTTGCCTAACTACACCAAGACGCACCCTGCTGTCAAACTCCCAAACCTACCGTTTCACGAATGTAACAATAGATCCCAAAGCTTTGCGTAAAGAATTATGCAATACCGAGTACCTTGGATTCAATCGATGGGCACAACGACAGCGCGGCGGCGGCAATTACGCCTAAGCGCACGTAAGCAACCCAGAATTGAAGCCAGTAGTTCTTCAAGTTGGTAATTGGCGCCGATCTCCCCGTCGCCGCCTTTCGTCACATGATCAATCGCAACAAGGAGAACTACCTATGAACCCTAGAGACGAACTTTGAATTGCCGCAACGCCGGAAATTGAAATCGCGAGCCGAGCGGCGCCTCTTCCGGATCCAGTCGCGCGCCTTCGTGAAAGACGCGGCGCAACCCGTCAACTAGCGCCTATCCGAGCCCTAACGGGAGCTGAGTTAGGCCACCATTTTTAGTTTCAGTGAGTAATTCCCCATTGGAACAGCCAGTCTTGAAACCCGAACAGGTTGCGTCGGAATAAAGCACCCAGCCGTGTGTCGCATCCGGAAAAGAAGCCCGGATAACGCTAATGCTCTGCCCTTCTCCGGCTTTTGATTGGGTAGGCGTGAGCCCAGAGGCCATCGGCGGGTTGATCAACTGCAATATGGGAAAGTTTGCTCCACCGTTGGACGATGTCAACAACTCAAACCTTCCGGATTGTGTCGCATCGGGCGGAAGAATCAACACCGCTGCATTGGCCGCTTGAAGGGAAACGGCGGGGGTGGCAACGCGCGTAGTGGAGTCACTAACTACACCCACTACGAAAAGCGCTCCAGTGAACGGCGCAACACGATATAGCACCGTTGCTTCGAGATTTCCGGCCCAAACCTTCGAAAGGGTCGCCGCGAACTCGCCTGATCCAGAGAGCGATCCAGCAATAGCCGAGGCGTAAACGCCCGCATAACCCGAGGGTAGGGGCGGATTGTTGATCACAGCCCAATTTCTGCCGTTATCGAGACTCTCTGCAATAAAGTTAGTCCCTCCCTGTACTTCAATGACGTCAACACCTGATCCAAGCAGGGCAAGCTGACCCGGGTAGGCTATCTGTTCGCCACTCCAGGTCGCACCCCCGTCGGACGTCGTTGCGAAGTATGCGGCCGGAAAGGTCATATCTCCGTCAGTTACGTCAATCGCCCCGTGGCTTGTGCTGGCGAGGGAAATACTCGCACCAGAAATCGGCACATCACTGCCGATACTAATCGTGCGAAGTTTGGTCCAGGTAGAGCCGGAATTGGAGGTTTGATAGATGGTAACCGTCTGGAAAGAGAGCTCGACTGCCAGCCATCCGAAGGTCGTATTTAGAAAGTCAGCAGCAAGGAATGTCGCTGAATCGATTTTGGCGGGGGTGACGTCGTTGAAGCTGGTTCCTCTATTCTGGCTTAAGTAGAGACCGTTCGATTTCAGCACCCAGCCGAACCCAAGTGACAGAAAGTTGAAATCGACAATCGAGGAAGCAGACGGTAGCACAGTGGTAGTCGGTGACGACTGAATGGTCGAAGGCGCTTCGGCCGCGGGCCGAGTCGAGGATACCGAGACCGTGCTAGTTGTGGCTCCGATGGCGTTCGCCGAGGAAGAGTCGCTTCCGCAAGCGGTAAAGATCACTGGTGCAACTGCCAAAAGCACAATACTTCCAATGCGGCAGTGCACTTCCTTTTGGTTCATGATTATCTCCCAAAGGACAATTACGGGGAATGAAATTTTTGTCGAAGTGGCGTAGCGAATTGCATCCCAAACAGCTTATGAATGACTCTATATCGCCCGGATCGTACTAGCAATAAACGAGGTGGTTTACAGAGAATGTAAGTTCGTAAATCAATAAGCCTCGTAGACTACCGAGGTTGATTATGTTGGATCCGCTGCCACCCTAGTCGATACCAGGCTACGTTTCACTGACACTTCTTAGCGCCATTTTTAGAGCGTGGCACATTTATGGCGTGCTCTTACGAGAATGATGAATTCAAGACGAGATCATAACCGTGAAATGAAATTCGTTAGCTGGCGGACCAGGGCTCGAACCTGGAACCTCCTGATCCAAAGTCAGGCGTTCTGCCAATTGAACTATCCGCCAAAGTGCACCATTATTCTAGCGACATTGATCACTTCAATGCACCCCTCTTAGAAACGATATATAGCTAAGGATCCACAATCTGAGTTTGAGGATCTTAATCGATCGATCGAAGCATTGCTACTATGCAGACGATATTCTTACCGATATATGCCTTGAATGCCAAAATACCTGCTAGTTTTGATCAAACTATGGGATCACTTATCAAAAAGCGTCGCAAGCGCATGCGTAAAAAGAAGCATAAGAAGATGATGAAGGCTACGCGCTGGCAGCGAAGAGCTGGCAAGTAGTTTTACATTATTTTCAGGGGAGCTTTCGTTTATTGTAACGCGAGCTCCCCTGCTTCATTTAACGACCAAGTCTCGCATGTAATCTCTTTTCCATCTGCCGCAGAGCAAGCAAGACTCCTTAATAACTCTTTTCAGATAACCAGGATTTCTCTCTAACGGGAATGAAGTAAGTGATTACTCACTTATAATATAGTGAGTAATCACTTACTAGGGAGAAACATGGAAAGACGGCAGAAAGTTGGCCTCGTCATTGCTGCAACGGGGCTGGCTCAATTCATGGCAGCACTCGACAATCTGGTCGTCACAACCGCACTTCCGACGATCAGAGAACACCTACATGCCGGCCTCTCCTCGCTGGAATGGACCGTGAATGCCTACACACTTGCATTTGCGACCCTCTTGATAGCGGGCGCGGCACTCGGTGATAAATTTGGTCGAAAGCGCATCTTCCAAATAGGAGTACTTATCTTCACTCTTGCTTCGGCGGCCGCAGCGCTCTCGACCTCGATTACTCCACTCATTATCTCAAGATCGATCCAAGGGGTGGGTGGAGCGCTAATGGTACCACTAAGCCTCACACTACTCTCAGATGGCGTTCCTCGAGAACGACGAAACTTTGCCCTTGGAATATGGGGCGCTCTTGGTGGCCTAGCAATTGCCATTGGGCCTCTCGTGGGCGGAGCAATCGTACAAATCGCGAACTGGCAGTGGATCTTCTGGCTCAACGTCCCAACAGGTATTATCTTGCTGATTCTTACTACTTTGGCGTTCAATACGAATAAAAAACTACCAAAACGTCTTGACCTTACTGGCCTTCTCTTAGTTTCGCTAGGCCTATTTGGCCTAGTCAATGGATTAATCAACGGTTCATCAAAGGGTTGGACCAATAGCGGCGTCCTTGCATCCTTCGCACTTTCCACCGTTGGTCTCGTAACCTTCACCCTCGTCGAGAGTAAAAAGAGAGAGCCAATGGTCCCACTCGAAATCTTCAAAAGCACCAACTTTTCAGTAATCAATGCGGCATCTCTCCTAATGAGCTTTGGCCTATTTGGCTCAGTCTTCTTTCTGTCTCAGTACTTCCAGTTGATCCAAGGGCTCTCGCCAGTTGCATCAGGAATACGCATCCTTCCTTGGACCGCGATGCCGATCCTTGTCACCCCCTTTCTCGGGGGCCTCGTGAATCGATTCGGCGGAGAGCGCCTAGTTCAGATCGGATTGACACTCCAGGCTGTCGGGCTCGGATGGATCGCAGTAGTAATCGGCATTGGAAGTTCCTACCCGAGCCTCATAGGCGCATTCGTAATAGCAGGCGTGGGCACCTCCCTCTTCTTCGTGCCAACAGCATCAATCACACTTGAATCTGCGGGACCGAAGATGGAGGCTGTCGCATCCGGTGTAAACAATTCGCTTCGCGAGGTCGGTGGAGCCCTTGGGATTGCAACTTTAGGAGCGGTATTTACAAGCTTCGGCGGCTTCTCCACTCCAACTGCATTCATAGCGGGACTTCGACCCGCCATCTCCGTTGGTGCAATTCTTCTAGCATTTGCTGCATTGCTGACGACGAAGCTCCGTCGTCAGAGTCCACAGGGGACTTCATCAACAGATACCAACCTCGCAGGCAACGATCTTCAGATGATCTAAGCAAAGGTCCACCTTGCCAAGGAGGAGAGAAAGTCCTCCAATGGATGTGAATGTCAATGTCATTGTATCCACCACGACAAAAAGAAAATAGCCGCCATCAACATGAAGAATCGATGGCGGCTATTCGGATTGACACTCCAGGGATCTGCTTCAAGGCTCCCAAATTCCATTGGTTTCGGGAGGCATATCGTCTTTCAACTGCGATCTAACCCCCTCAAGCTTTACCAAGGAGGCCAGCTCTTTACAACCGATACTTTCCGGCGCTGCCAACAATCTTCACTGCCAACAAAAGTCGTTACCGCTCACTGAATAAACGCCATTGTATGAAAACCACGACGCCGCGCTGCCTCGGTTAGAGGATTCAAATTCGAGGCCAGAAACTACACAACTGTAAAGCACCCTTTAGAAGTTCAATTCGATCTCTTCACACTGCCATGCTAGGTAAGACATTGCTTGGTCATTTATGTCAGAAAACGGCATACACCTCACCCCGTCTTGTTGGCCTTTGGCGTTGGATGATTTTGACAAATCTTCGACTAGAAGTTGGTCAAGAACGTGACCTGATACGAAATAGGTCGAACCCGAACCCGCGAGTGATGGGGTGACACCAAACCTTTTTTCTATCGTCTCTCGAAAACTCCTCAACCGACCCGAAATAGCGAGCGCTGGCCCCTCAAGGTCGTTTTGGAACTCCCCACTTGCTACTGTTACGCGATTCCCTTCATCGAATGCACTATAGGCCGCGGGCGTTGAGATCGAAATTGGCGCTAGAAAGAGTGTAAATTTACGTAAGGCAATTGGAGGTGGTCCATCTGGGAAGGACAGGACCTCGCCGATACCACTTACGTAAGACCGCCTACCAAAGAAACAGACCGGCAGATCCGCTCCCAATTTCGCTAACTTTGTAACCATTTCCTCGATCGATAAGCCCGCCAACTCTCGCTCAGCGCTCCAAAGCAATCGGGCTAAAGCACCACCATCGGCAGAACCCCCGCCTAAGCCACCGCCAACAGGAATGCGCTTATTAATACGGGCCTTCAAACCCTTGCCAAAGATCGAAGCAACCTTGTCGAGGAGGTTATCCTCGGCAGTTGGAACCTGCCTAAAACCAAAGCCAAATTTGCTCATATTCTCAGGATCCATCACTTCGAAGTGAGATCTTTTGCCGGCGGTCCGGTCGAACACTTCGACAACTTCTATATCGTCGCCAAAATTTACCATAGTCATCTCTGACTCGATGAGGTGGTAACCATCACTTCGAATGCCTGTAACCCGAAATCCCAGCGTCAATTTGGCTGGAGCAAATATGAAACTCATAAGTCGATACTCGAATCGTGTGCCAAAGTTGAGAGATCGATCCCACCCTTTAGTGCCGCTACGCCGATCGAAAGCCAATCAGATAATTTAAGGGCTTCGGGTCGCATAGTTGGGTCGACTCCGGCCTCGTCTAAAACCTGAAAAAAAGGTTTCAAGGTCCTACGCAGCATTTGGCGGCGATTGCCAAAGGCAATCTTCGCGAGAGCAAGGGCTATTTCAGTCTCTTTTTCATTCGTAAATCCAGCTCGTGTGCGATCGCTTCGAAATTCAACAATAGCCGAGGTCACGTTGGGCTCTGGAAAAAAGACCGTGGGAGGTACATCGAAGAGGATTCGCGACGACGCATAAAAAGCTCTCTTGAGGGAGGTAAATGAACTGTTTCTCCCCCCAGGTTCGGTGCTCAATCGCTCTGCGACTTCCTTTTGAACCATGAATGCCGCTCGATCGACCGCTCCAGAACTCTCCGAGATAATCTTCAAAATCAACGGAACAGAGATGTTATATGGAAGATTACCAACGACAACCTTCGCGCCAAGCTCACCCATTCGTAGTGCATAGTCGACCTCAAGGGCGTCTTCATTGAAGACTGTGACGTTGTCTATAGACCTATCTACACAGATTTCTTGTAGTCTGCTAGCAACTGAATTGTCCTTCTCAATCGCAAAGACGCATTTAACCATAGATGCGAGGTGCAACGTCAGTGAACCAAAGCCCGGGCCTATCTCAACGATCGTGCCCGCTTCGTCCCCTACACAAGCTGTTGCTACCTTACGTGCAAACGAACTATCGACCAAAAAGTTTTGTCCCAATGATCGCTTTGGAGATAGGCTATCGACTCCAAGAAGGTCAAGAATATCGCCCTTTGTTAGGCCTCGCTCGCTCAAAATTAACCTGTCCCGTCAGCTCGACCGAAGTCCTACAGTTAACTCTAATAACGGCACAATAGACAAAACTCGCTCATTTGCGAGCGAGTTTTGAACCGACTTAAATCTAGAGGACAACTACCAAGAGATTGAAACGTAGATCAAACCATTTCCAAGGTAGGAAAGTTGACTAAATACGCTTGGCGAAAGGTCGACTATTCGACCGCCTACATATGGCCCGTGGTCATCAACAATACAATGTGCAACTCTGCCGGAGGACAAATCTGTAATCGTTAAAGTTGTCCCAAACGGAACCATAAGATTGGCACAAGTACCCGGGGCACTTCCGTACCAAGAAGCAACGCCGACGACTCTATGATCAGGCTGCGCAGCCACCGGCGGAGTGACAGGCGGGGCGACTGCGGGAGGTGGCAGGACCTGCTTAAAGCGCACGCTGTGCGGGAGATAAAAGGTATTTACTCCAGTGTCATTTGTCACAGGAATAATTTCCCCAGCTACCGTAACACTAACCATATTTTGGGCGTCCGCGGTCGATAATTGCTGGGTTATTGGAGCGATCTCCTCACCGCTTAAAGAAGTCAGTGATTGAACTTTTAGCTCTTTTTGTATATTGCTCCATCCCTTTTGCACGCTCAAAGTGGCTGCGTATGCGGGCATGGATGTAGTAGACATTTGGAGAAGTTGTAGAGATAACAAGGTTGTGCTAAGACCTATCGGCATTACGACCTTACTTCTCCAATTGCTTTGATAGGACATTGATTTACCTCTCGTAACAACTGGATCGGAATGTGGTGTGTGTCTAGGGTTTTATGCTCAACTTTCTATAGGGTCAGAAAGATGCCATGTACATGGCACTTTTTTGCGAACTTGCTACTTGTTTTGGCTGTTTAGCTGTTGTCGAATTCCTTGACTTAGCTCGATTTGAATTTTTGGCGCGGATAGCTCTACCTCACGGGAGCCGTCAGCTAGTTGCACTCTGGGGAGGCGCTCCAATTTACCGGGGTCTCCGCAACTGAAATATATATTATCATGAAATGCACATAAGAAAGTACTTTTCCATGATTTATATCTTCTACATCGGTTTGTAGAGAGGAACTAATCCCTAGGTGGAATCGAAAAAAATGCAAGGGCATTTGCGGTAGTTGATTTAGCAAACGAATCGACATCGATACCCTTAAGATCCGCAATAAAGGCTCCGGTAACGGCGACGAGTGAAGGATCGTTTGGCTTACCCCTAAAAGGCATTGGCGCCAAATAAGGTGAATCAGTCTCAACTACCATACGATCAACTGGACAGATCTTCGCCGCCTCTTGATTGTCAGCAGATTTCTTAAAGGTTACAACACCCGAAAAAGATATAACAGTGTTGTAGCCGAGTAAACGCTCGACCTCACTTGGTCCACCGGTAAAGCAATGGAGGATGTACCTATGGTGACGAAAGTCATCCAGGATCGCAAAGGTATCGTCCCAAGCATCACGAGTGTGGATGATAACGGGAAGGTCGTACTTGATAGCACTTTCAATCTGAGCTACAAATGCCTCTCGCTGAACCTTCCGGTCACAGTAGTCGTAGTAGTAGTCCAATCCGCATTCACCGATTCCCACCAGGAGATCAGGATACGCCTCTTTCGTTACACCAATTAGCTCGTC
This sequence comes from Actinomycetes bacterium, assembly GCA_021826315.1. GTDB lineage: Bacteria > Actinomycetota > Acidimicrobiia > Acidimicrobiales > Acidimicrobiaceae > Acidithrix. The sequence continues at coordinate 15,372 of JAKAZZ010000034.1, read as the reverse complement.
AAATTCGCGGTACTTATCTCCCTCTACAGCAGCTCCATCATGGGGATGAATCCCGAGAGACGCACCAACGACTAATTCCGGGATTGCATCTTTCACCCTTCTAGCTACAACGGGAGCCCTCCTTGAAGTCTCCATCGTCGTACCTATATTGACCAGACCTTCAACTGACCGCTCCTTAAGCTTCACTTCAAGGTCAGCTAGGTCAATCTCAGGTTCTAAGTGACAGTGAGAGTCAAACCAATTCACGCTAAATTATCCTTCGATCCTCGGAAAGAGCGGGGCCGCTTTTTCAATAGTCGATCCACCGACATAACGACCAACCACTAATTCGTCAACAAAGTTTCCAGCGACAACTTCCCTGTTAACTCCAATCGCCTCAAGGATAAGCGGAGAAGATACCACTAGGATCGGCGATAAGGCGACTGCCGCGAGTCGAATAATCTCAAGAAGGTCCCCTAGGATCGCAGACAGCCGCTCGGGGTCTTTCTCCTTCCAAGGCGCACTCTCCTCAATCAAAACATTGGCGTAACGCACCATTGACGCTATCTCCTCTAAAGCCTTTGAGGTCAGATAGCCATCCATATGCTCTCTAAAAGCAGTGATATGGCGCTCTAAGACGATTGGATCTGCTACCGTACCCCGATACCCCGGCGTAAGCCCGCCCAAATTCTTTGCAACGATATTCGTAACCCGCGAAAGCAAGTTACCAAGGTTGTTAGCCAATTCCACGTTATAGCGCTGCTCAAGTGCTTCAAGTGAAAAGTCGCCGTCAGATCCGAGGCTGTATTCACGCATCAAGTAGTAACGAACGGCATCAACGCCATAGGTAGCAGAGAGCGAAACGGCATCAACGCCATTGCCCCCCGACTTTGCCATCTTTTCACCCTTTACTAAGAGCCAACCGTGTACAAGAACCTGCCTTGGAGGAGTCAAACCTGCCGCCATCGTCATAGCTGGCCACCAAACACAGTGGAATCTCTGAATATCCTTGCCAATTAGGTGGTGAGAATTCTTCCAACGCGACTCAAAGAGCGGGTCACCGTCTCCATAGCCGATAGCTGTCAGGTAATTAATGAGCGCGTCAAACCAGACGTAGCAGACGTGGCTCTCGTCCCACGGCAGTGGAATACCCCACTTCAGCGAGACTCGGGATATTGAGATATCCTCTAAACCACCCTTTACAAACGCCGCGGATTCATTCTTTCGAAAATCAGGAAAGACCGAATCCTCTACATCTTCGTACCACTTCGAGATTGCCTCTGTAAAGGCTGAAAGTCTAAAGAAGTAATTCTCCTCTTCCATGACAGTCAGCGGCCTTTTGTGCACCGGACAGTTCGATTCGACAGCCTCAGTAGCGGTGTAATAAGACTCACACGATACGCAATAGAGTCCCTCATACTTGCCCTTGTAGATATATCCGTTGTCATAGACAGCTTGCAGGAACTTCTTAACCGCGATACTGTGGCGATCTTCAGTTGTTCTTATGAAGTCGTCATAGCTGATGTGCAAGCTAGCCCAAGTCTCCTTGAACTTATTTGCATAACTATCGGTCCATTCGCCGACGTCCATTCCCGCCTTAGCAGCAGAATCTGCGATCTTTTGACCGTGTTCATCGGTACCAGTGAGGTACAAAACCCTTTCGCCGAGGCCTCTATGCCATCTAGCAAAGACGTCAGAGTTGATCATCGTATAGGCGTGGCCGAGGTGAGGGGCATCATTGACGTAATATATCGGCGTTGAGATGAAGTAGTCAGTTGGTGCACTGGTCACGAATGGAGCCCTTCAGTTGTAATCATTTCTATAACAATCTAAATCAAAGCGGTTGAAAATGGTCTCGCAGCACTGTCAACTGTCGCATCAGAGGAGCAGCCCAATCCGGACGCAAGCGTTGCCTAAACGCATTTCGAACTTCGCTCGAACAGGCGTAAACACTACCCTGGTTGGGCAATCATCAGCAAAAACGCTATGACCACCATGAGTTCCACGCCAATAATCGCCTTTTGAATGCCGGCCATGGTTTTCATCTCAACCCTTTCGCCATCAAAGATTGCCCTCCTTATCAGCGCCTCTTTGGGCCAAATGCCGACGAGACAGAGCCCATATGCAATCAAATAGCAGGTAACCGCACCTTGAAACCAAAGGTGGCTATAAAAATTTGAATTACCTCCCGCAAGCACGATCAGGGTCACACCAAAGGCGAGCGTGAGAGGAACCACAACTTTCGAGAGCGCCCGTCCCTGTCGAAAAAAGGCGACACCTTCTGCCTCGTTTCGTGCAAACTTTGGAAGATAGACTCCGCCTATTGCTACGCTTCCAAATCCCACGATTGCGCTTGCCGCATGCAAGATCAAGAAAACCACATATATGGGGGCATTAGGACTCAACGGCACCTCCGTGAGGTAACAGCTGTCGATAGGCGCGTACAACGAGCTGGCTAGCCTCATCGACTTCGGCGATCGTCGTCTCTGTTGAAAATGTAAAGCGGAGGGCGCTTCGCGCAATCTTTGGTTCATAGCCGAGGGCGAGAATGACATGGCTTGGATCAAGAGCGCCGGAGGCACACGCAGCTCCACCGGATGCGCCAATGCCCATCGCATCAAGCAGAAATAACATCTCTTCGTTTATAGTCCCCGGAAAAAGAAGGTTTGAAATTGCCGGGGATCGAAGGCTGCCTCGATCCACCGTCGCCAAAATTCGATCATCGAGAGAGTGAATCGACTCTTCAAAACGATTCCTAAGCCCTTCAACGGTAGCCCAATTCTCCGACGGTGTTTTAGCTGCCTCTTCGAGGGCTACCGCAGCTGAAACAGCTCCAGCCAAATTCGAAGTACCAGGCCTAATATCACGCTCTTGTGCTCCCCCCAACATCAGCGCTCGAACTTTGACGCCCTCGCGGATATAAAGGATTCCAACACCCTTTGGGCCACCAAATTTATGAGCAGAGAGAGTCAGGAGGTCGCAATTAACGATCAACTTTCGTAGCTCGAAGTAATTAGCCGCCTGAACCGCATCACTGTGAAAGTGAGCCGAGGTGTACTTCTTGACCATTCCACCCAATATTTCAATCGGGTTCACAGATCCAATTTCGTTATTGACCGCCATGAACGAGACCAGCTTTAGGTACCCACCACTCTCCTTCAAGAGTTGCCTAAGTCGGTCCCTATCGATAGATCCATCGCTATTTACAGCAAAGATGTTCGCCTTACGAGCCACTGCTGGTGCTAAGACTGCCTTGTGTTCGATCGAGCTAGTCAAGATCGATCCCTCAACGTTCAACGCTATGTTGTTAGCCTCGGTAGCTGATGCAGTGAAGTAGATCTCGGATGGCGTTACTCCTAAAACCATCGCAACGCGCTCTCGAGCACCATCTAGTTCGGCCAATGCCTCCCGAGAAAAGCGATGATTCCCCTGAGGATTCCCGAAGTAACTACTCGCTACGCGAACGTACTCAGACAGTGCCTTCTCGGTCATCTTTGTGGTCGATGCATAGTCCAAATAAATACCCACACCAACAGGTTAGCGACGATAATTGATCTTTTGCTTACAGCCTTCTAAGGAGATCGTAGACTTCTCCCCTATCTAAGCCCATAAGTTTGGAGACCTTCTTGGCCTTCTCCGCCGTGGTGGCCTCCGTCGATACCAAGATATCAAATACTTGTTTTGCCTCTGACGGTCCGATTTGTTGGTCTTCGATAGCCGAGGCTTCTATGGTCACCACAAATTCGCCCCGAGGATCTACTCGCGAAAAGTGACTCACAATTTCATCAATCGCACCATCGATGACTTCTTCGTACAACTTCGTCATCTCCCGAATTACCGCAAGTGACGCTACCCCTAGTTCGCTGAGGGAATTAAGCACCTTCCTGAGATCGTGAGGAGCAACATAGAAGACCACTCCGTAATCGAGTGATTTTGCGCTCTTCAATATCTCAGCGATCTTTGCCTTTGAGGTCGGCAAAAAGCCAACAAATATATAGCCACCTGCAATCGCACCACCAAGTGCTACAGCAGCCGATTCAGCAGTTGGACCAGGTACGACTCGAACTTGGAATCCCTCGGAACGCACCCGCGGACCGAGTCCAGAACCAGGATCTGATATAGAAGGCATTCCGGCATCGGAGACAAACGCCACCCGAGATCCAGATTGTAGATAGCCAATGACCTTCGCGATGGACCCTTCAAGATCAAATGGCGAAAAGCGTTCTAGCGGCCGCCGAGCGATATCCACTTGGCGCAACAGGGAACTCGTTACCCGAGTATCTTCGGCAAAGATAACGTCGACCGCCGACAGGATCCACCGGGCCCTATAACTCAAGTCCCCCAAATTGCCTATCGGCGTTCCAACCAAATAAAGGGTAGATGCGACTAGCTCCTCCGCCCCGTTCGATAACCACTTCCAACCCGTATCGGGCAATTCAACATCTCCCATTCCTACAAGCTAGAAGTTATCCATCAAAGATCGCGAACACTTTTATGATCAAATAAGCCGCCACGACGGAGAGGCCGATTTATACGATCTAAATTTAAAACAGCCACGTCGCAAACCACGCTGAAAGTCAAAGCTAATTGAATTACTCAGAGCGAAGCGTAAACTTCGACTTCATTCAATAACTTCGAAGATATCTCCGAGGGCCAATCGTGCGTGTTCAGCGATCTTTTGCGGGACTATGAAGGTTTCACCAATTGCAACAACGACGAGTGGCAAAAGGCGCCTTCGGTGGTGCCTGATAGAGGTTATGGAGCCGTCCTTTGACAACCGCACAACGAAGACTCCGAAGTCGAGTCGCCATGCCACGGCTATGGAGGCTCGAACAAGGAGAGTCGACTCATCGTCGCGAATAGAGCCATTTTTGGACGAAGCAATCAATACCCTGCGCGATGAATGGCGCAAACTCGAGATAACGTGTTCCGACCTAACTAACCAAGCCAAGCTTCCACCCCTCTCTCATATCCTCTCCAATCCAAAGGCTACCTAAAAACCCTCCTCTTAACCCGTCACCCAATGACCCAAATAAGGCCACATACGACCGCACCCGAGGATGGGTGACTTAGAGAAGGCCATAGAGATCAGGATGACGACGGCGCATATAACCCTTTTCAACTTTAAGTTGAAGTTGAAGACCCAATGATTCGATCCCACTTTTACCCACGCAACTATCCCTGCCGAAGATCTTCTCTTCATACGGAAACGTCCAGTAGTCACCGCCAAATACCCCGCACTGTCGAGCCGAAGCTCGATCTCTACCAGCAACTGAGATATCATCGCTGAGGAGAGCAACGATAGGTGTTGAATTTTCCCCTGCTCGTTGACGTAGCATCGAGAAGTTATAGGTCTGCGGACCCCAACTCTCATATGGAGGTAATCCGATCTTAGAGGAGGGTCGAGGTGAGATAGGTGGTACCTCCGACTCTGATCCAACGACAAATATGAGATCAGCACCATCGAGCGCAACAACTCTAGTTTCAATGAACTCGTTCAAACTACGAGCATCAACAACGCCAACAATAAGGACTTGACTACCGCCTGAGGTGTGATCTAGATCATCTTCTCCGGCGAGTACAACTTCTCCCACTTCACCGCTCAGCACATTAATCCAAGTTCCTTTGTAAAGGACGCCAAGGCCCCTGCGTCCATCGCGATCAACCTCAGTCACTCCAACTATTTTGGAGGGACGGCGCTGCTCACCGTCGACTCCCATGTCCTTAGGTAACTCCGAATTATCATCGCCATCTTGTTTTGGGGCTTCGACTACTTTCATCAGAGCTTCGAGCGAAGTCTCGTTGCCGGTACCGACGATGGCGGTGAGACCAACTGATCCACGCTTCGAAGCCAACTGCAAAGCTTCACCATCCTTCAACAGCGCCGACCAATCGTTAGAGTCCAATTCTGGCCCCGAAGCTCTATCTACGACTAAAACTTCAATTTCAAGATCGGATGACTTCGGGATCGATGACAGCGAACGCAACTTTAGCTCCTCGCGAGAGAAAGTCTCGGTACCTAGAAAAAGCCGCTGTTCAATCTTTCTAAAGGGGCGAAGACCTTGAGAAAGCTCCGCACTTATCAAGCCAGAACCAGTGTCAATAGTTGAGAGGATACTCCCGTCAGGGGCAATTATCGAGGACCCGCCCGAAAACTGCACCCCTTCTTCGACGCCTGAAAGATCCGCACATACAAGATTTGCCCCACTTTCGATTGCGCGCGCCCACCAGTTCATCGAAGGTGCCTTCTCGTCTACCCACGCAGTTGGCAGACATATGATGTCAACCGGGGGCGTAACTCGCGTGTAAGCAACTTCGGGGAACTCGATGTCTGCACAGATGACTACCCTCACCCGAAAACCTTCTACGTCGAAGTCGAGCGGTGCCATCGCACCGCTACTCGCCCAGAGTGAGTCCGCGACATAAAGATGACTCTTTCGATATCGACCGACTATTCCATCCTCGTCAACCACAATGGCACTGTTGTAAAGCAGCCCAGTAGAGGTATCGGACTCGATCATTCCAAAGACAACCTTGGCACTACTTCCTCTAAGGTGGGAAATTATCTCGGCGGTGGTCTCTCCGGTAACAAATTCAGCAAACGATAGCGCCGCTCGGCGATCGCGATGTAGATAACCAGTCTTGAATAGCTCAGGGAGTACAACCAAAGAAGAACCGTCTTCGATCGCCCTAGAGAGGTAAGACATGGCGGTTGCCATGTTGACATCCGGATCGCCAATCTTCTGTTCAATCTGAATTGCGCTTACCCTCATGCATCAATCTCCTCGCCGCTTTTGTCTCATAATAACGACTAAATAAGTGACGAATTTACCCGGCGAGGGCAAATCTTAAATTAGGGAGATACCTCGCAACTAAATAGCAAACCATCGAGAATGCTATTGACCCAAATTAGCTCGCACCCATCGATTGCGCCTCAGCCCAAGTGTAGGTAAAGTCCGACGGCGAAACAGTTCCAGATACGTTGAGCATCAGTGCAGCTTGTGAATAGAGTCCACTTGCAGGTATCGAGTAGGAACCCATAATCCAGCTAGTGCCAGCCGGTGCAGAAGCAAGAATATTATCTCGATGGCCCCAGCAACCGGGAGAGGTCGGAGTTTGGCAGTCGTAATTAAACGAGTTATAGCCATCGTTATACATCCAGTCGAAGATCGAGGCCACGGAGGAGTAGTCGTCCGACCAAATCGACACCCATCCGTAAGATCCAGTAATACCCGGAATCACCTCACCACCGTAAGTGGGGTCTGTAAAACCATTTGCACCGATTTGGGCATCTGTGTTGAGTTCATACACCAAACCAATGACTGGTTCGAGGCCGCGATCAACCCTCTCTATGTCAATAAGAACAAATACCTGTTCAGCCGGGGTAAGGGTCGCGAAGTTGCTCGGCAGATTCATTGCTGGTAGCCCTTCAAGCGCCATACGAGCGTTATCAACAGCCGTAAGTGCGAGGTTATTGCAGCTTGTGTAGCTCGATGCCTGACAGGATGATGCGAAATCGGGATTTGGTACTGCATTTATCGACGGGTTACTAGGTGGCAAAATCGGATGTGCGGTTGACGTATTCAATATCGCGGGCACTGACCCAAAGTAGGTTGCATCGCCAAAGGTGAAGATTCCACCGTCGGCCGCCACTAGCCAGTAGCCCTTGCCATCGGGGGTCGATGCCATTCCAACGATAGGGCGAGCAAGATTAATGGATCCAGTTGATCCATAGAATTGGGCATCGCCAAAGGTGAAGATTCCTCCGTCGGCCGCCACTAGCCAGTAGCCCTTGCCATCGGGGGTCGATGCCATTCCAACGATAGGGCGATTGAGAGAAATCGCACCCGTTGATCCATAGAATTGGGCATCGCCAAAGGTGAAGATTCCTCCGTCGGCCGCCACAATATCGTACCCATGTGCAGTTTTGGTTGGGGAAATTGATACGACTGGAGCAGCGAGTGTCGCCCTCAATTGAACACCAACTAATTTGGTCGAGCCACCTTGCAGATGCAACGTATGGAGGGACGAAGTTGAGTACGACATCAATACCGTAAGTGCCAGAACAACACAAAGGCGCTTAGCAATACCTCTAAACGCTAAATTCACCAGTTGCCCCTATCAATTATCTGCTCCAATATTACCCTAAAGATAATCGGCCAAAACTTATAGCAGTCTTAGATAGATCTAACGAACTTCTCACTTTGCGCCTATCTCAACCTCCGCCACAAGGTTAGATTAGGTAGGATCTTCTAAGTTACGAACGGAGTAGCGTGGCTCAAATATCGTATGTAATGCAGGGTGACATCGGTTCGCCGGCCGTTGTAATGATTCCATCACTTGGTACCAGACAGGAGATGTGGCGAGATCAAATCGACCTCCTCAAGGCGTATTGCCTCGTAATCACAGTAGATCACCTCGGTCACAGCTTTTTCGGAAGCGATATAGCCGCCGGGGACTACACGATTGAGCGCGAAGCTTCCGCGGTCATCGAGGTACTCGACGAGTTAGAGATTGAGAAAGCCTCCGTGGTCGGCATCTCCCTTGGGGGAATGGTAGCACTCCAATTGGCAATTTCCCATCCACAAAGAATTGACAAGTTGGTGGTAGTCGCCTCTGCCCCCAAACTTGGAAATAGTGAAGATTGGCAGAGCCGGGCACAACTCGTACGTAGCGAAGGAACGAAAGCTTTAGTCAAGGCCTTGTCCGAACGGTGGTTCTCGCCATCAACGATTGCCACCCGTCCAAACGTCGTGGCGGCAGCCACAACTATGGTTGAATCCATCTCTGATGAGGGATATGCAAGATGCGCCGAAATGATAGGTGCCTGCGATCTTTCAAATGAACTTCACAGAATCACGGCGCCGACATTAATTATTGGAGGAAGTCTCGACAAAGTTGCCCCACCCGAATCGCTTTTCAACCTTTCGGGCAAGATCGCCGGCTCGCACTTAGTCGTCATCGGCGGTGCGAACCATATCCTGAACCTCGACGCCCCCGAGAGTTTTAATGCTGAGCTATCGAACTTTATCCTTGGTTCAAACTTTGAACGGGGCGACCAGAAGCGCCGCGCTGTACTAGGCGACAGTTACGTTGACGCCTCAAATACCAGGATAAACGACTTCAATAGGAGTTTTTTCAGATATGTCACCGAAGTTCCTTGGGGAAACTTCTGGACCAGAGGAGTTCTCGACGCCAAGACGCGCTCCATCGTCACGCTCTCTTGTCTCCTTGCGTCAAATCTCCTTGAAGAATTCGAGATACACCTACGAGGCGGAATAAATAACGGTCTTACAGAGGATGAACTAAGCGAGATAATGATGCAGGCTAACCCCTACATCGGTGTTCCTAGAGTCTTATCGGCGATGAAGGTAGTCGCGAAAGTCCTTAGCGAAGATCGATCAACGTGGTAGTCAAGAGGGCGTCGACGTAAGCGTCTTGGATGACCATAAGAAGGCAAGGTAAAAATGACTCTTCGCATCGTTTCAGGGGTTGAAATAGCGACGACCAAAGAGGTTCTATGGCGCTACTTAATCAACTTCGAAGATCAGCCTCGGTGGATGAAGGACGCTATCGAGATCAGGATAAAGAAGAGATCCGACGAGATTGTTGGAACTACCTTCGAGACACTCACCAAAGTAGGACCACTAAAGACTATTGACGTTATGCAAGTCGTAAGCGTTGTCGAAAATCGCATGATAGAGATCGAGCATCAAGGCTTAATAGGAGGACGGGGGTTCTTCGAAGTCCACGATTTCACCCCAGGTAACTCTCTTTTTTACTGGATTGAAGAGTTGACCTTTCCTTGGTATCTCGGTGGGGCCGTTACGGAGCAGTTAGCGGGTATCGTCCTACGTCAAATATTTCAACGTGACCTCAATAACTTGCGAGATTTAGTACACGCTGAACAAGGTACGGGAAATAACAAGTAGGAGAGATTTGATGGGGATCAGTTACTTTTGAAGATTTATTCGCCCAGGATGAGTACATCAACGTGTTAACAGCCTTTCTTATCCCCCAAAAGATTTGGAAATATCCCTTAGCCGAATCATTAAAGTCCACGTTCGTTACTGCCTTGCTTGGCGGCAAAGTGCAATCCTAAAGCACTCTGCCGCTTAGTCATGGGCCAAGATGACAAATCCGTTGGGGGAACTATATCTCGCCATCTTCGACGAGGCGCTTTAAGTTTTTAAGGGTATTGGCCATAGCTTTTTTATTTTTCTTGGGAGCACCCGTGACCTCCAATATCAGCGGGCTCTTCGCGCTTCGGTAGTCAAACTGCTCATTTATGAGCACCGTTCCATCGCCATTATCCACAATGGCGTACCGCCATATATGGCCTCCGAAGTGTCGCCAAGCAATGGATTGGCCTTCAACGAATTCGACGACATGATTTGTCACTTTATACTTGGCGCCGATCTTCATATCCATTCGAAATTGCGCTCCAAGACTCAGTCTCGCGGGAGCATCGATAGCTGCTTTGACGCTAGAAGATCCATCAATGATTGGATGGTTCGCTGGGGTTGCCAATAAATTGAAGATCTTTTCGGGATCTCCTTTCACGACTATTGACTCCTCAATAACCCTCTTTGTCAATGCAAACCTCCAGTGTATTAGACGCAAACTCTATGCCATAAGCCCTAAGTGTCGCCTTTAAATTCCCCAAAGCACCAATTGCGTCGAATACTAACAAATCGCCTGCAAGCTACTGCTTCCGCCTTTTACTTAGGGCATCTCACTTTTCGCCCCACTTCACTCAATCGCCTTGGGTAACTTATCTAATACAAGCGATAAGCGAGGATTGCAGTTGAGGCAGATTGGAAGCAGCATCGACCTCTCGAGCGGGGTCGCAAAGGAGAGGTACGAGCAGTATCTCGAACTGGTAGATAAATTTGAACTGATCCAACGAGAGGCTCTAGCAGGGGGCGGCAGACGCTACGTCGAACGTCACATAGCGCGCGGCAAGATGCTAGCGCGCGCAAGGGTAGAGGCGATCTTGGACGACGGTAGCTATTTTTTAGAGCTCTCGACGCTAGCGGCATACGGGAGTGACTACTCGGTCGGGGCCTCTGTAATCGTTGGTATCGGCATCGTCGAGGGCGTTGAGGTTTTGATCGTGGCAAACGATCCCACAATAAAGGGCGGAGCAACTAACCCATTCTCACTCAAGAAGTCACTACGGGCCCTAGAGATTGCCGGAGAGAATCGCCTCCCCGTTATTTACATGGTTGAGTCTGGCGGCGCAGATCTTCCCACCCAGTCGGAGATCTTCATCCCAGGAGGGGCGACCTTTCGCGACTTGACACAACTATCGTCGCTTGGAATTCCAACTATCGCTCTGGTATTTGGAAATTCAACCGCCGGAGGTGCCTACCTACCAGGTATGTGCGACTACGCAGTCTTAGTTGAAGGAAGAGCAAAGGTATTCTTGGGCGGACCCCCATTGGTTTACATGGCAACTGGCGAGGTCGCTGACGACGAATCGCTAGGTGGCGCTCGAATGCATAGTGAGGTGTCGGGGCTAGGAGATTACCTTGCCGCTGACGAACTCGATGCAATTGCAATCGGTCGGGAGATAATCGAATCACTCGGATGGAAAAAACTTGGCAAAGAGCCCCGAAGTTCCTTTGAAGAACCACGCTTTGACTCAGAAGAGATGCTGGGACTAATCTCGACTGACTACAAGGACCCCTTGGATATGTACGAAGTAATAGCGCGAATCGTCGATGGCTCGCGCTTTAGTGAGTACAAGTCGCTTTACGGAACTAACATCGTCTGCGGCTTTGCGACCCTTGCGGGATGGGAGGTAGGAATCGTCGCCAACAACAGAGGAGTAATCTTCTCTGAAGAGGCCAAAAAGGCGACTGAATTTATCCTCCTTTCAAATCAACGGGACACTCCCCTGCTCTTTCTTACCAACACAACCGGATTCATTGTAGGCAAAAGTTATGAGGAGAACGGAATCATCAAAGACGGCGCGAAGATGATAAACGCCGTCTCAAATTCAAAGGTTCCTCACATCACAATCAATATGTCAGCATCCTTTGGAGCAGGTAACTACGGCATGAGTGGAAGAGCTTTTGCACCACGCTTCGTCTTCTCCTGGCCTAACGCGAAGAGCGCCGTAATGGGTGCAGCGCAACTCGCAGGCGTGCTTTCGATAGTGGCCCGCGCGTCAACTCCGAAGGATCAGATCTTTGATGAAGAGGCGGATCTAATTCGTCGAAGAGCCGTTGAAGATCAGATTACAACTGAACAGGAGGCACCCTTCATGTCTGGTCGCCTCTACGACGACGGCGTAATTGACCCACGTGATACCAGGAGCGTCTTATCAATTGTGCTTTCAGCTATTTTCTCCAACCAAGTAGAGGGGGCAAAGGGTTATGGCGTTTTTCGAATGTAACCACAACAACACCATTCGGCCGATCAAAAACCTTCTCATTGCAAATCGTGGCGAAATCGCAGCGCGTATCGCCAAAACAGCCCGAAGTTACGCGATTTCACCGAGAGGTATCTATTCAGATACCGATCGTGACCTCGCATACGTAGATGAGATGGACCTTGCATTTAGCCTCGGCGGAAGCCACCCTACAAATAGTTACCTGGACATCCAAAAGCTCATCCGTGCAGCCATAGCGATGGAGTGTGACGCTGTAGCGCCCGGGTATGGCTTTCTCTCTGAAAACGCCGCCTTTGCCGAGGCTGTCTTGGATGCCGGATTGACATTCGTTGGCCCACCCCCACGTATCATCGCTGCCCTCGGGTCAAAGTCGCGCGCCAAAGAGATCGCGTCATCGGCAGGAGTACCAGTACTCGATTCGGTAACTATCACAGCTCAGTCAGCACTAGACCATGAGCTGTTGGAGAAGATTACTTCAACGATTGAAGCCCCTTACCTGATAAAGGCCGTATTTGGAGGAGGTGGACGCGGCATGCGACTGGTTCGCCTCGAACCGGACCTCCTCTTAGAGATTGAAGCCGCACAGCGCGAGGCTATGGCAGCATTTGGTGATGGAACTCTCTACATCGAGAGCTATATCGAAGAGCCAAGACATATCGAAGTTCAGATTATCGGTGACAACTACGGAAATGTCGCGACCCTCTTTGAACGAGAGTGCTCGATACAAAGGCGTTTTCAAAAGGTGATCGAAGAGGCTCCTTCTCCTTCGATCGATGACGAAGTTCGATCAGCCTTATTCACTGCGTCGCTTTCGTTAGCCCAAGCAATCGGATACACCAACCTCGGAACGGCTGAGTTTGTCGTGACTAGGGATAACCGCTTCTTCTTCCTCGAAGTAAACACCCGCCTCCAGGTTGAGCATCGCGTAACAGAAGCAATCACGGGACTTGACCTAGTTGGGCTTCAATTTGAAATGGCGATGGGGTACAGCCTTCCGAAGGCAATCGACGAAGCTGTGCCACAGGGACATGCAATTGAAGCTCGAATCTACGGTGAATCGACCGACGATGGCTTTATGCCTTCGTCTGGCAAAATCCGATCTATCGACATTGAATACTTCGACACAGTCGATCAAAGCTACTTCAATGACGACGAAGTCTCGATCTACTACGACTCTATGATCGCTAAGGTCGTTGTCGTTGGATCAACGAGAGACCATGCCATCTCAAAGTTAACCAATGGCCTCTTCTCCTCGCACGTCGCAGGCATCTCTACCAACCTTTCGCTCCTCCGAGAGATCTCTCGAGACAGTACCTTTCAAAGTGGCGTGACCTCTACCGGATACATAGGCGAATTAATATCTCGGACTAAAGACTCCTCCGTTGTAACGCTCCTTCCAGAAGAGATCATCCCGGCCGCAATCTACTTCATCGACCGCGCAAATAGCGCAAGGCATCACCTAAAGAACCTGCCGATTTCATATCGCAATCTGCCGAGCAGCAACTTTAGCCTTACCCTTTTGATCGACGAAACTGAACAGGTCATACGTTACGCCTGCGATCGGCGAAATCGGATCGTCTTCGATTTGGAGGGATTTGATAAGGATCCAATCTGCTTCAAAGTCGACCAGAGCGCGATAGTCGTCGAATCAAAGGGGCTAAGACGCCGTTATGGATATCGAAACCGAGATGACGTAGTCGTCATAGAGTCGCCGAGACGGAGCACGGCTTTCACAAAAGTTCCTTCGATTGCTCGAAAAGAACAGGTAGCCCAAGGTTCTCTTATAACCAAGATGGCGGGAACGATCATCAAAGTATCGGTATCAATCGGTGACCGAGTGAAGGTGGGGGACACCATCGCCGTAATAGAGGCGATGAAGATCGAACAACCGATCGTCTCTCCGGTAGATGGCATTGTTGAAGAACTCTACGTAAACCTCAATCAACGAATCGATCGAGGGGTAACCGTGGTAAAGATTGGCCCTTGAACCGAGGACCGGATATGGATATATCTATGTTCAAGGCAGTACTTCAAATTCAAAGACGAGAAAACGTCACTTTGATTCAACCGATCGATCGACATGACGCCCAAGTGAGGATTTGGTATGGGGCGAGGATTATGCGAAGCGTCATTGCTTTCTCAGCAATTGCCTTTGGACAAAGGCAATTGCTGAGAAATGCAAATTAAGTAAACCAGCGGAGATGAAAAGGACAAGGAGACAAAATGAACGATATCAGCGACCCATATGAGGTCGTCCTCCGGGATCTGCGCGAAGAGTAAGTTGAGTTAAGCCAAACTTGTCTCCAAATACGGCCTCGAGGCCCTCAATCGATCCACGCCGGCGAAGGGATAGGACGTTGCCAACTCGATAAACCACTTGACGTACTTTGACCAGGCCATTGCTATGGCGATCGAAGATCGCGCCGGTTTCGAGGTGACCAAGAGAGAACTACTCGAAAGCGGGGTCGACCTTTCCACAGATCAGATGCGACTACTCTCCAAAGGTCTAATCGTCAGCAGCTTTTCAGAGGCACGGGATTCCCTACTTGCTCTTCTATCGAGTACCTCCGCAAAGCAGCGAGTACCGTGGTACGGACCAGAGATGTCCGCTATGAGTGCGGCTTCGGCCCGACTGATGGAGACCTTCGCCCATGGAATTGATATCTAAGACGCTCTCGGCGAAGTAAAGATCTTTGCTGATCGGATCTCACAAATCTGCTTTTTAGGCTTTTCGACGATCGCCTTTTCATTTACTATCCATGGTCTTGCGTTACCAACAGAACCCTTCTATCTTGAAATCGAACTCGCCTCCGGTGCCCCCTATTCAAAGGGGAGCCCCGAATCACCAAACAGTATCCGCGGCAGTGCTAGGAGTCTGCTAAGCAAGGCACTCTTCTAAGTCTCCAAAATAAGCGACGATTGAATTTGGGCATATGATTTCCCAGATTTACAAATCTTTGGCGGTTTTTATCTCTCTTGGTCGGCAATTGCCG
>JAKAZZ010000033.1 GCA_021826315.1 Actinomycetes bacterium | reverse complement strand
GGTAGTGTCGACGATTACGAAGGTACCTTCGTTACGTTCACTGTCGCGAATGAGCTGGTGGTATCGGGGCTCAAAGACTCGTAAAGTCATAGACTCGGTCGGAAGCAGAACTACCTTAATTACAAAGACGCCCGAGGGCATCTCACCTATAAAAGGTACATCGTTGTACATAAGAGCAATCAATCCCTCGGTCGCAAGAAATAGGTTGATCGTGCCGAAGCTACAAACCGTCCACGATCATCGTGAACCCTAGCCTCGACGAATAAGACGCGCTCTCCGCCTGAGACGACTTCGGCGACACAAGTAAGCTTCGAACCAATGAATACTGGCTTCAGAAATGATACAGAAAGATCCGTATTTGACGTAAAAACTTTTCTACCTGCGAACGTTACCGTGGCAGCTCCCATGGCGGAATCGATGAAAGCCGAGATAAATCCGCCTTGCATTACATTGGCTGGGTTGGAAAAACGCTCGTGTGCGATCATCTCCCATACCGATTTGCCCGGCGTCGCTTTATCAACACACTCCATGCCAAGGGTCAGGTCGCACGGAGGCGGTACCTGAATCTTCACCTGCGATGCCAAGAAATCTCCTTATTCAATAGATATCGCTCCATCGAGGTCGAGTCTACTTCTACTCGGTGACGCCCGAATGACTATATCGCCAAAGATGTATTCTTCGAGGTCAAGAAATTACTTTGACATCAAAGTAAATTTGCTGTAACCCTTGTATCCTTCATGGAGTCTTTAAAAGATAGATCAATTTATTATCCATCGTAAAGTGAATATTAGTAAATCTCAGAGTGGCTTTAGGTACATCTTTTACGAAATTTTTTTCGGCGCCAAGTCACGTTCGAACTGGGTACTCTTCTGTAAAAGCCCCTAGAAATCTAATCTGAAATAAAAATTAATCTTTTTATGTTAGGTGACCTCTCTAATTTATAAATAGCAACTAACCTAAGATAATGCATCTTTTCCTCAAATCACTGATCGTCGCATTTGTAGTGACGCAGATCGGCATATTCACTACGACGATCTTTCTCCATAGGACAGCATCGCATAGAGCATTGAAGCTCTCGAAGCCAGTGACTATGGTATTTCGTGTAATAACTTGGATTACAACGGGAATTCGACCTAGGCAATGGGTCGCAGTTCATCGAGTCCATCACGCCTATACCGACGTTCCAGGAGATCCCCACAGCCCGACCATCGAAGGCTTCGCAGCGATTCAATTCGGCAACGTCTACTACTACCGTCGAACCATTAAGATCCCCGGCCTAGTTGAGCGCTACGCAAAAGACCTAGCCCCCGACCGCTTAGATAATGCGCTCCTAGATCGTGCGCTACTCGGACTTGGAATCGGTATCGTGATCCTCGTCCTAGTCTTCGGTTGGCAGGTCGCTCTAATTGCGTCTCTCCTTCATACCGTCATGTACCTTCTTCTATCCGGTGCAATCAACGCAATAGGGCACACGTTCGGACGCAAACCGTACGACAACCTCGCCACCAACAACAACTGGCTTGCGTTACTAACTGCCGGTGAAGGTCTACACAACAACCATCACGCTGCACCTACTTCAGCGAAGCTTGCGCTCGGTAAAATGCAACTTGATCCGGCATGGCCAATCATCTCTCTTCTAGTTGCGACAAAGCAGGCCAAGGTTCGCCATAGCGAACCGAAGTTCGTAAATCCCCAACGAATCACTAGAGAAGTAGCTCCAAGCTAAGTAACTAACTACAACCGGAAGTCCTACAAACCTCCAACGCGTAAAATTTGATTAGTTTGCCCGCCAAAAAAGTTCCTAGAATGGCGGGGAGAAGATCAAATTGATCGAGTTGGAGGTCTTTCTTATGGCAACTGGCAAAAACGCCCACCTAAATGCGATGGCTGACCTTGGGACGTCACCATGGATAGACAATATTTCGCGAGACTGGCTAGAGGACGGAACCCTAAGCCGACTGATCGAAGATGGAGTAGTCGGTCTGACTTCCAATCCAACGATATTTGCGAATGCGATCTCAAAATCCTCAGTCTATGACAGCCAGATCAAGGAATTAAAGGCTAAGGGATTTGAAGCTGGTCAAATCGCCCTCGAACTAGCCAAAGCTGACGTTGCGGCCGCCGCAACCCTTCTCGAACCAGTTTCCAAGAGAACGAGCCATCTTGATGGTTGGGTGTCACTTGAAGTTGATCCATTTCTGGCCTTCGACTCTGAAGCCACAATCAAGGCGGCACGCGAGATAAGCCAAGAACTCGTAGTTGAGGGGGGCCATCGCAATGTGATGGTCAAAATACCAGCCACAAAAGCCGGACTTGGACCGATTGAGGAAGCCATTGCCGCTGGCATCAGCGTTAACGTCACACTCATATTCTCAATTGAAAGGTACCGCGAGGTGTACGAGGCCTTTCTAAAGGGAGCCGAACGCGGACTCGAAGCTGGCGTCGACTACAGCCACCATAGATCAGTTGCGTCTTTCTTTGTGAGCCGACTCGATACAGCTGTCGATCCCCTTCTAAAAGATCATCCCGAGCTCCAAGGGAAGGTTGCCGTCGCCCAGTCAAAGCTGGCTTATCAAACCTTCCTCGAAGTCGCAGGAAGCGATAGATCTCAACGACTTATTGAAGCTGGGATAGCTCCACAAAGGCCGCTCTGGGCATCTACCTCATCTAAGAACCCAAACTATCCAGACTTGGTCTATGTCGACAACCTAATCGGCCCCAACACCGTAAATACGATGCCATTAGCGACCATGGAGGCTGTCATGGATCATGGGGCTGCGCGAAAGAATTCGATACTCGAAGGCGTAGACGAGGCAAGAGAGCTAATTGAGATCAACCTTGGGAAGGCCGGAGTTAACCTAAGTGGCGTCACGGCCGATCTCGAGAGCCAAGGCGTGAGTTCATTTTCGGCATCATGGAAGCAACTTCTGGATGAAATCGACAAAAAGGCAGTCTAAAAAATTGCGAATTCCGCTGAGTTTCATCTAAAAACTCTCAAATTAAGGTCAAATTAATCCGATACAACCTTCAGTCACCTTCTTAAATGATTGAAGGTTGTTGAATATTGAGGGATTTAATGACCATAAGCGCCGGCGAGACCAGGGCACAAGTCAAAAAAGAAGAGATGAAAGAGGCACTCTTTCACGATATCGACCTAGTCGATCGAGTTATCGACATCATTGAAGGGTCCGCAAAAATTGCGGTTGCGGCGCGTGACTTTGCGAAACGACTAGACAACACTTCAGCCGAAACTTCAACGATCGCCGCCTCTATTGAAGAGATGTCCGCAACAGCCAAAGAAATATCGTCCAATGCACAAATTGCGTCCGAAGTCGCTGAGACGTCACGTTCCAACTCCCAAGAGGGCTCCGATGTCCTCGAACGCCTCTTCGCCCAACTAAGTGAGATGGAGCAGGCTGTAGCTTCCATCTCTCATTCCATTGAAGAGTTCGTATCAGAGACCAAGATCATCACCAAGCTGACCGAAAGCGTCACGGACATCGCCGACCAAACTAATCTTTTAGCGCTAAACGCGGCAATAGAGTCAGCGCGAGCAGGCGTTCACGGCAAGGGATTTGCTGTCGTAGCTGAGCAAGTTCGTAGCCTCGCCGACCGTACCCGCGATATGGCTAAGCAAATTGCTGAGAGTGCGACATCAATCAACTCCAAGAGTGAAATGGTGCGAAGAGTAGCTATCCAAGGAAAAGAGATGGCTTCTGCGAGCACCAAACACGTTGAAGAGGCGATATCGGTAATGAGCCTGGCCGAACACGCATCCATTGAGACCAAAGAGCGAATCCTTCAAATTGCAACCGGCGCAGAAGAACAGAGCGTAACTTCAACTGAGATGGCCAACAACGTGTCAAATGTCGACGGAGAACTCCTGAAGATCCGGAGCAACTTCGCGGCAATAACTGACGGAGTAATAAAGCTTACGGAGAAGGGCCACTCTATTGCGGTAGATCTCACTAGCGAATCCAGCGACATTGAAGTCATCTCAATCGCAAAGGCTGATCATCTAATGTGGGTGCAGCAAGTAATGTCCATAGCTGCGCTACCCGTCGAGGACATAGACGATAAAAATGTCGCAAATGAAGAGAGTTGCCGACTCGGTCGTTGGATCAATTCGGTTGGCTACGAAAAATACTTCGACCTCGTGGCCTTTACAGCACTTGTCGACGCCCATAACGAAGTGCATCGAACTGGAGCTGGCGTAATTCGAGCGGCATTGACTAAAAACAATGAGAAGGTCGCCAAACTAAGCGATAACCTATTCGAGAATTCCAGTTCAGTTATGTCGTTGCTTGAAGATCTTCGCTTCGCGATTATCTCATCGCAACTCGACTTGATGGACTGAAACTAGGGTCGTTTCATCGTTCAAAATCAATGCATTTACGTGATAGAAGTTAACTACATCGACCATTTAATTTTCATGTAGCCTAACAATCGTAGATTGCGATGGAGGGCAGATGGCGTTAGACCTCGTAACAAGAATCCTTGAACACGACTCGACAATTTGGGGAACAAAGAGCGTTGCACCTAACCGAATTGGATGGATCGATCTAGTAAACCGAACTAGCGAGTACGTCTCAGAACTTATAAAGTGGGCTGAGAGCATCGACCAAAGCCACATTGTCGTGCTTGGAATGGGAGGAAGCTCTCTTGGACCGCGCCTATTTGCTGACTTGACGAGTAATTTGAAGATCGCAACGCGAAAACTATCCGTTGTCGACTCAACCGATCCTAGGTCTCTCGAAGAGATATCAATTACCGACACCGCATTCATCGTTTCGTCAAAATCTGGAACTACCGTTGAGTCAGATTCATACTTCAAGTTCTTCTACAACCGCATCAAGGATCCAAAACGCTTTATCGTCATCACTGATGAAGGCACCGTTCTCGACCAAGAAGCACGCGAATTAGGGGTAGCACGCGTCTTCAATACACCCGAAAATGTAGGGGGCAGGTTCTCTGTCTTCACGGAATTCGGGCTAGTGCCCGCCGTATTAGCTGGTATCGACGTCGAACAGCTTCTAACCAATGCCAAAGCCTCAAACCTCGACCACTACGTCAACTTTGGCCTTTCCCTTGGAGAGGCTGCGAGTGACGAAAATCGCTTTGCACAATTTCCATATGGTGACCGTTCCCGTAGGTCAATCGCCATGTGGACGGAACAGATTCTCGCCGAAAGCACCGGTAAAGAGAAGAAGGGCATCATCCCTATCACACCCACTCTCGAAGATAGCGGATACCGCTCAACGATCACCGAGATAGACTTCAGCGATCTTTCCTCGGTGGCTAAACATCTCTATGGAATGCAATTTGCTACTGCTGCGGCTGGATACGCTCTTGGAATCGATCCATTCAACGAGCCAGACGTTGGTGTTTCGAAAGAGATCACACGAAGAGTACTAGCCGGTGAAAAGTTTGATCCAACGTTGAACCGTCTTGAGCTAGATGAGTTAGAAGGATACATCGCCGATAAAAGAGACGAAGGAAAGTACTTCTCTATCTCGGCCTACCAACCCCTTTCGTTTGAAGACGAGCTCTATCTATTGCGCGACCGACTTGCAGAGGTATCTGGGCCATCTCCAGTCGCCGCCGGCCTTGCCCCTCGCCATCTTCATTCAACTGGACAGCTTCACAAAGGTGGCCCTGCAAACTTGGAACTCATCCAAATCGTATCCTCGAACTATGGACCTAAAGTGGAAATTCCAGGTCGTAACAGCGACTTTGGATCCCTCATTCGAGCACAAGCTGACGGCGATGCTATCGCCTGTCAAGATAGAGGTCAAAAGGTAAGCCGAATCTATGTGTGATCTACTATGACAAAATCCAAAGTCACTATCACCGACGACATTCCGAAGACGCTCGCAGACGAGTTGCTCAAATATTCGAAGACAAAAGAAGAATTCACCTTCCTAGCTACCGGTGGCAATCAAGCGATCGAATGCTACCCCACCCTCAAAGAGACCTTCCAAGTCGAAGCGACCCAAGGGCGGTTAGTGGTTGGAGATGAACGCCTCGTACCGCTAACATCGTCATGGTCCAACACCTCAATGTTGTTTGATCAATTCGAAAGTACGGGGGGAGGACTACAGATTTCATCACCGATCCTTCCCTTTGAAGCCGAACTTAGAGCAATCGAAGAGATTATGGCAAACGAAGGGACGGATCTAGCGTACAAACGAGCTTCAATCTTGGAGAATTACTCTGGCCTATTGCGGCAAGTTGTAGCGAACTTCGATCGCATCATATCCAAGTCGCCAAAGGCCACCTTCGTACATCTCGGCCTCGGACCTGATGGCCACGTAGCATCACTCTTCCCAAACTGTGACGATTTAGATATAACGGGGAAATTTTCCCAAATCTCTTTGGATCTAGATCAAAACAACAAAATGCTTCGAACATCCGTAACATTTGACATGATCAACTCAGCGGACATCGTAGTGGTTAGTACCGTAGGGTACGAAAAAGGAAAACTGATTGCGAGGGCCCTCGATCAGGATCCAGCGATTCCCTTATCAAAGCTATCGCCGCGTGAACTCGTATTCATAGTCGATCCAAATGCGGGAGAAGCCATCTACGGGAGGTAATCGATGCAATGTTGGCCTCGAGCTCTCGACATTACTACCATTGTGATGGTAATTTCGATCTATGATCTAAGGTCTAGCGTTGACGAGTACAGCAGGTAGTTTTGACAAGCGATTCAAGATTTAAATCAAAGACGCCTCGGTCGTCGTTTTATTCGGACGAGATAGCGTCTCTCGTCGAAAAGATCGCACCAAAAAAGAATAGAGATCTGATATTTCAGGTCTTAAATGCCGCGGTAAATCTTGCGAGCGACGATACTGACCGGTTAGATCTCAAGATCGTTTCTAGCGCACTCATCGAATTGAACGACGCCTTCTCAACCTTTGCTCCTTACCGAAGCGTTCGAAAGTTGACGATATTTGGATCTGCCAGAACAAAAGAGGACGACCCAAACTATCGATTAACCGCAGAGATCGCTAAGCGTATAGCCAGCGAAGACTGGATGGTAATTACCGGCGCTGGACCAGGAATCATGGCTGCTGGAATCGAAGGTGCCGGACGGGATCGCTCTTTTGGTGTCAATATAAAGCTGCCCTTTGAAAGTAGCGCCAATCTTTTCATTGCACAAGATCCAAAGTTGGTCGAGATGAAGTACTTCTTCACTCGAAAGCTTATCTTCATGAAAGAGTCGGACGCATTTGTAGTCATGCCAGGTGGATTTGGTACTCTCGATGAGGCCTTCGAACTCTTAACTCTGGTTCAAACGGGCAAAGCTCAGCCTGCACCAATAGTCTTTTTAGAGGCCAGAGGCGAAGAGTATTGGCAGCGATGGCTCGAATACGTCGAAGCCGAATTATTTGGACGTGGCATGGTCTCTCCGCAAGATCGATCCTTATTTCGCATTACGGACGATGTCGATGACGCCATAGAAGAGATCCTCATGTTCTATCGAAATTACCACTCGATGAGATGGGTCGGAAACCTACTAATTATTCGAATGAAGAAGGCACCGACTCCCGAGGAACTCGATCAAATAAATCGCGAATTCGGGGTTCTCTGTCAGAGCGGCACAATCGAAGCCATTCCAATTACCGGCACCGAAAAGGGCGAAAAAGATGCCGTTGAAATGGAGAGAATAGCACTTCGCTTCGATCGATCGTCGCACGGACTGCTTCGCCAGTTGATTGACCGCCTCAACCGACTGTCAAGCATTAGCCAATAATTACCGATACATAATACTGTGAAGACTTGCGCAGCATGTGGATTACCAGCCCCAGACGAATCATTGGCATGCGCATTTTGCGGGCAATTATACGCCCAACCTGCAAACTTTTCGCTAGTGCCGACGCAAACGAGCTTTAGTTGGATCGCCGGCGAAACTGAATTGGCAGAGGCAAGAATCGAAGATGGTATTTGGCGGTTTTACTCCCAAAATAGCGAAAAGCCAATTGTCTCGCTTCTCGCCATTCGTCGCGAAAACAAATTTACAGCAGCACTTCTCGATCGTGATCTCGCACGGGTAGCGAACGTCGTCGTACGTATTAGAGATCCAAAATTAGAACTAAATAACGATAGGGTCGCTGCAAATAGGTTCGTCGCAGTTGTGAACGACGAACTGCGAACTGTACTCGTCATACATGGAGATGGACCCACTGGATTCCACTTTGTAAATCGTCTTGGTGACGTCGTGGCATTAGCTTCCCCCAGAGAAGGGTTTGCTCTGTCTGGCTTTGACGCACTTATTACTGGTGGCAGCTACGAATTTCGCCCACTCGAGCTCTTTTCGATATTGCTTTCCATAATGCTCGCTCAACTCTCGAGTCCGGACGTCGACTTCACTGATATCGACCACCTCTGCATTGACGAGTCAAACGACCTAGAGGGAAGCGGATCCGAAGATATTTAGCAGCTGCCAACATCCTCCTTTACCGAGTGGTAACTTATTGATTGGGAGGATTCGAAATGGCAACAATGAAGTACGCTCTACCAGTCGAGCAGACCGGATGGAAGGTCGCAGACAACAACGGCGAAGTTCACTTTACATGGGACTACGACAAGTCGCGAGAAAAACTACTACACCTCTATGAAAAGGGTAAGCGGCGTCAATGGGACGCCCAGGTTCGTATTGATTGGGATCTGGCGGTTGACTTCAGTAATCCCTTGGGAACACCTGACGACGGCGTTCCAATCTATGGTTCAAGAATCTGGGAAAAGATGAACCAAAAGGATCGCGAAGAAGTGAAGTATCACCTCTCCGCATGGCAATTCTCTCAGTTCCTTCACGGCGAACAAGGCGCGCTAATCTGCGCCAGCAAAATCGTACAAAACGTTCCAGATATTGATTCGAAGTACTACGCAGCCACCCAAGTTATGGATGAAGCGCGCCACGTAGAGGTCTACTCGACGTACCTAAAGAAGCTGGGGCTAGCGTACCCGATCAACCCAAGCTTACGGTCCATCCTCGATGATGTTATCAGTGACTCGCGTTGGGACATTACATATCTAGGGATGCAGGTTCTAATCGAAGGTTTGGCCCTAGCTGCTTTTGGATTGATTAGAAGCTTCTCAACCAATGAATTAGCGACTTCGCTTACAGCTTACGTAATGCAAGATGAAGCACGCCACGTCGCCTTCGGTCGTAACGCCCTAAAGGACTACTACCCCCAGTTGACCGAGGCCGAACGCGAAGAGCGAGAAGAGTTTTGCGCCGAGGCAATCATGATCATGCGGGACCGATTTTTGGGACACGAAGTCTGGGACAACCTCAACGTTGATAGCAAAGAGGCCGTCGACTTTGTCACCAACTCCGAAGGTCAGTTAGCATTTCGATCTCTGCTATTTATGAGAATCGTACCGGTTCTTCGCGATATTGGTCTATTTGGCAAGAAGATGCGCGAAACGTTCGAAAAGATCGGCGTAATGGACTTTGCATCGATTGACCTTGATGATGTTATGGCAGAAGATGAAAAGTTTGCCGACGACATCGACAAGAAGAGGATAAGCGACATCGAAGGCGCAATCGCCGCCGGCGAAGACTAATCAAATACTATCCGTTGAAGGAGGAGCTTGGGGACAAGAACCTGTAACCGGCTCCTCGAACGGTCTGAATTAGAGCCTCATGACCGGGGATATTAATCTTCTTCCTAAGGTAGCCCACGTAAACATCCACGATATTCGAGCCTGGATCAAACGAATAGTCCCAAACGTGATTCAAAATCTGGATCCTGGACAGAACTTGATTTGGATTCCTCATGAACAATTCAAGAAGTGCCCATTCCCGTTGAGCTAGCTCAATTCGCCGTCCACCGCGGAATGCAACTTTTGCCACTAAGTCAAACGCCACGTCGCCGACTTCTAAAGTAGTGATTGAAGTAGTTTCGTAACTCCGCAAAGCTGCGCGTATACGAGCCAAAAGTTCGTCGAAGGAGAATGGCTTTGTGACATAGTCAGTAGCCCCCGCATTCAAACCCTTGACCTTTTCTGACACCTCATCGCGAGCAGTCAGAATGATCACGGGCTTATTGAACTTTTCACTTCGCCAGTGGGCAAGAACTGCCTTACCATCCTTGCCTGGCAACCCAAGATCAAGCAAAACGAGATCTACATCATCTCTCATCAACGGCACTACTGACATGGCAGAGTCACCGTCTTGGATAAGGGTCGTCGCGTATCCTTCGGCTCGCAATCCCCTTGACACAAAACTTGCAATCTTTGGGTCGTCTTCAACAATCACAATATTCATTGAATACTCCTATCTAAAAAATCAACTAAGCGAGGTCTCCATCGAGGTTAATAACATTCAGCGGGAGCGAAAATGTAAAGCAAGCTCCTCCGTAGCTCGAGCGACGTACGGAGACGTAGCCCTTGTGCGCTCTCGCAACTGCGTCAACTATCGAAAGTCCCAACCCTGCGCCCTTTTTATAGGGCTGATTCCCTCGTTCAAATCTACGAAAAATCTCCTCTTCCTTGCCCTTTGGAACACCTGGACCCGAGTCTGAAATCGATATCTCCAAGAGATCGCGGTTTGCGAAACCGGAAATTTCAATCACATCGCCGTCGTCTGTAACCTTCGTTGCATTTTCTATAAGGTTGAGAAGTGCCCCTCTGACCCGTCCTGCATCTAGATTTACGACGATGTCTGGAGGTTCAACGTACCTCCAGTCGCGATCGGCGATCACAACTGAAGAGGTGAAGATGTCTGCCAAAAATGCGCGAAGTGCGACGGGTTCAGGATTAATGAAATCCCTCTCAAGGGTGCGACCTAGCAAAAGGAGCTGATCTATCAAATGACTCATGAACACGATCTCTTCTTTTGCAGCCTCGAAGCTCTCCAGATTGTCCGCAGAAAGTGACTCGCCACTTCGCTCGATCAGCTCTAGATTACCCTTCATAATCGTGAGAGGGGTTTTAAGCTGATGTGACACGTCTGACAAAAGGCGCTTTTGTGAATCCATAATCTCTTCAAGGCGATTAAGCATATTGTCGAAGGTATGAGCTAGTAGGCCGACTTCGTCAGTGGCTCCCTTGTACTCAATTCTCGTGGCAGTATCCCCATCCGAGATCGCGATTGCCGCCGTAGTGATACGACCGACCGTGTTGAGAACACGTCTAAGGAGAAAATAACCACTGCCCATCGTAAATGCGAGTGCGACTCCGGCTTCGAAGAGCACCAGGACCACCATTTGATGATATTGCTGCACTTGAGAGACGAGGTCGCTGGTCGCTACCATCACTCCGACCACCTTGCCGGAGATTATGATCGGAGCTGCGACTCCAAGGTACGGAGTATTACCGATCCTAAATTGACTCTCCACCGTTGCGGGCGGCGGATTCGATATCCAATCTTGAACCACCTGCGATCTAACGACCGTCTGAGATCCATTCGAGCCCAAAATTGGATCGCCAGCGATGGATATAGCAATTGCGCCCTGGCTCGTTATTCGGTGATCGCGTATGTAACGCTCCGTCGCAGAGAAGAGATTTGCAGAAGTTGTACCCTGAATCGACCTTTGGAACTCGTAAATCTCATCGACCAATACGGTACGGGTTACACCAATGAGCTTTGATTCGAACGTCTTAGAAATCTGAATAACCACTAATCCCAGTACGGCAGCTGTTACCACAAAGAGGGCCGCCACTAACCTCGGAACTGTTCCAATCCGCAATCGTGACGACTTTGGAGATGCGTCGGAGAAGGCCATTGAGCTCGTAGAGCTTCTGGTAATTGTTAAATCCTGGCCTCTTTGGCGCCGTATCGAGGGGGCCTCAAGCGCCTTAGAACTTTTCATTCCTTGGCTACGCTTCTCTCTTGGGACTATGGCCATCTATCGCCTAAGGTCTAATCTAGTCTGCAATCGGATAGATCGTCCTAGTTATCGCCATTGACCGCCGTAGTCGACACCGCTGGCGAAGGCGCGTTATCGCCTTCGGTAGTCGGGACAATAACTGCCGTTGTTGTGGTAGTCGAACCTCCGTCATGACCACCATCCTTGCCAGGATTAGAAGCTTGAGTACTGACGGTTGCGGTGGTACTCGTCGTTTGCCTTGAGGATTCACCGTTATCCACAATTGAGTCCACAGACGACTGAGATTGACCCGCTTCACTACTTGAAATCTCAGAGGGCGTCGATGAAGCATTTTCATAGGCAAAGACCTTTGAAGTGGTCGGTACAATCTCAAGAGCAGAGGTCTTTACAGGAGGCAGAGTAACGGTCGAAGAGGTTACAACTGTTGCGGCACTAGTTGACGTTGACGTCGACGTTGATGCAGCCAAAGTTGATGTCGTAGCCATAGTTGTCGACGATGGAGCGCTTTGGCCCGATGGAGATATCAGGATTGCTTGCGGCAAGCGACTTCCTCCACCAAATACTCCGAAGTTCATAACTGATGCAACGACAGCGCCGCCGACGATGGCCGGTGCTACGAATGAAATTACCCGAAGAGCCTTTGGCGACGAGAATCTTCTTACCTTGATCGGACTCGCATCTAATTCAAATTCTTCACTCATCGTCCGTTACCATCCCTACGACAACTAAGCATCACCGCTACTCGAAATCATGGTCAAACCCTTGGGCGACTTTCGCCTCAAGTACAAACTGCAAAATCAAGCGGCTATAAAAACTCTTACTTCCATCTTTGTACTACAAAAGTGAAAGTTCATGAAAAAAACATGAGATTTCCCTCATTTAAGCTCGTTACCTTGGAGGGGGCGACTTCTATCGAATAAAGAAATCCTCTTTGCGTGTCGATAACCTTTTCCATGGAAGGGACAAAGATCCCACGATCAAAACGGAGATACAAAAGCGACGACGGTTTCACGGTCGTCGGTGTCCTTATCGCTGCTTCGATTCTGGTTGTTGCCCTGATTCCAGCAAGTCAATTACTCGAAAAAACCTTAGGGGTATCTGCTAGCAATCGATCCCGAGCCATTGCGGCATCGATAGCAACGTCCGTACTAGAACTCGATCGAGCATTGGGAGCGTCTAACTTTTCCGAGTTCGTAAGCGCCAACTTTGGAACGACTTCAACAACCCAAGTAGTAAATGGCTCGACGTATACGGTAAAGACCTTAGTTTCATGGTCATCAGGTACCTTTTCTTCGGGGAGTTGTGGCACTACATCATCAAAGACCTACAATCAACCCGTCGTTGAGGTTGGCGTAACCGTCTCTTGGACGGGAAGCCTACCGAGTCCACCTCAGTACTCGAGTGAGATCCTCACTCCCCCCGTTGGAGCGTACTCAAGCACCTCTGGGAATATCTCAATTGGTATATTCAATGCCCTTGGAGGCGGTTCCGCTGGCGTTTCCGTGGTTGCAACGAGTGGAACATCAACGACAACAGCAGTAACCGACCAGAATGGTTGCGCTTTTTTTCCATTTTTGCCCGTTGGTACCTATTCCATCTCGCTCCCGTCGAGCCTAAATGCTGGCTACGTCGATAACACCAATAATCCCTCTCCCTCGGCAACCGCTGGAGTAACGCTCGGCAATACCACTTCGTTGCAGTTTCAGTACGACAAGGGAGCGCTCATCTCTCTGAGCGACGCGAACGCACTCCAAGTCGCGTCAAAGTTTGGTCTAACGATCGGAAATAGCGCACTTCCCGTGGGTGGGGCAACAACTTTAAATGGAAGCTCCAACCCCTTCGGTCCAACGTTTCCATTCTCCTCTGGGTATCAGATTTGGCTCGGATCTTGTTACTCCTTTAGTGGAACCCCTCAGTTTCCACAACTCTCGCAGGTTCCAATAACTACCGTGACCGCGGGCGGAACGACTTCAATTACACCGACCTACACCAACGGTACATTTACCGCAACGACATCGGGGCTACCAGCATCTGGTTATACGGTCGATGCAGTGCCGGTTGCCGACGCATCTGGAACATCTTGTGCGAACTCTACACCAGTTGCTATCGGTGTCGCTAACGGAAGTGGAACACTACAGGCTCCAATTCCGGTGGGATACTTTGAATTCCAACTCATAGGAACATCAGGTTCGGTGGTCTCAACCACTGCACCAATGGCATCGAATGGAGGTGCAGCTTCATATGCAGTTGGTAACTAAATCCTTGAAGGGTGGAATCGCGCAACTATGGACTGCACCAAAGTGCAAAATCCATAATTACATCTCCCATAAGGTCGGAGACAGCTTCAACGACGACGGACTTACGCTGGTCGAACTCTTAGTGGCCTCTGCTCTGTTTTCGTTCATTTTGGTTATGACATTGAACCTAGTAAACACCTTCGAAGTCTCTCGCGCCAATATCTCCGCTCGCTCGAATAACACTGCCTCGGCGATGACGGCTATGAGTGAAATTACAAAAAATCTAAGAAACGCAGTAAATCTTTCATCGTCTGCCACTCCCCTAACCTTCGCTGCGCCATACGAGATTAGGTTTAGCACCTTCGACCCCTCCACAAACTCAACAAAATCCCTCGACATCGTTGCAACTTTCCAATCGGGTAGCAGTTGTCCTTGTTCGCTTTACGAAAACGAGACCTCACCTCAGGCCACTTCACTTCAACTTGCGAGCAACCTGACGACGAATCAGATCTTCACCTTTGCGAACGGCGTAACGACCGACGGTAAGACTACGGCTTCTGTATCGGTACCTTCAACAGGAACCACGTCATCTACTATCCTCAGCCAAATAGCCGTGGTAAGCGTAAAACTCAACGTATCCGAGCTAAATACATCAACATCGGCAACGGTTAGCCAAGCAGTCACGCTTTCAAACGTCATCAACGGAACAAATGCGGCCTTCAGAGCACCGCAGAACTCTGAACTAAAAGACATGCGGGTGGTGGAAGAGTGAAAATTATTCAACGACGACGTCATTCGCTAAATCGAGGCGTCCGATCTTTCAAGCCAAATGATCGCGGAGAAGCCGCCGTTATCATCGCCGTTATGGCCGTAATGTTACTCGCGGCGATACCACTTGCTACTTACGCAGCCACAACAAATCAGCTTCCACTGACGAGAGGAAATCAAGACCTTCAGTCAGCACTTGGCGCCGCTCAGTCGGGTGTAGCTGACTACATCAACCGGCTTAACCAAACTGCACTGAACCAGGCGGGGAACTATTGGAAGTATTCGGCCACGAATCCACCGCCGGATGGCAACCAAGCTTTTAACGGCTGGGTCAAGGTACCAGGGTCATCAACCGAATACTTTCACTACTCCGTTGATACCTCAACTACAGCTTCCACAGGAATCGTAACCCTAACATCCACGGGTATTCAACTGCATGGAACAGCTAGTCAATACCGGACTTTAAAGGTACAGCTCAGAACTAACGGGTTTTTGGACTACTTGTTGATGACGGACACGATGATGATCGACCCGACTCTCGCGCCTAACTTCACATCATTTTCTTCATCGAGTGCGGCTGCATCTGACTGCGCATATAAGTTCTCGCAGCCCAACGATAATGCAAATGGCGCTACTGAACTTGACTCCGATGATAACCAACAAGATCAATACGCAACTGGTCCGGAGTGGAATCAGTGCTTTTCACTGATCAACTTCTACGTTGGTGGCCAAACATTTAATGGACCAATCATGACGAACGACATGTACTACCTGTCAGGAAATCCGGTATTCAATGCTCGCGTCTATTCGGGATCAGCAACGCAGTCTTCACACTCTTCCCATCCTTACTGGATCGACCCATTGAATGATTACTTTGGATACAGCGAAACCACTTCGCCTACCTTCACGCACAGTGGCGATCCAACCTACCAAGCTCCACTAGCCCTACCGACTACCAACTCTGCGTTAAAGTCCGCAGCTCAAGTCGGCGGATGTACGTACTACGGTCCCACCTCAATTACTTTCTCGGGTAGTTCAATGACGGTCTACAGCCCAGAAACAACCTCGTCATCGACTAACGCGGGATGCATAGGCACCGGCTCACTAGCACTTCCTGCGAACGGCGTTGCTTACGTAGCCCAAATGCCCTCTTCGATGTCGTGCGCAGTCAACACCAACATCACGGTTGGTGGAAATAGCTACAGCTGTAGGTCTAGCGAGATAGCGGTACAAGGAAAGATAACTGGACAGGTTACCGTAGGCTCGGACGACAACATAGTCATCAGCGGCAACCTCGAATACACAAATTGCGCCTCATCGACATCATCAGACGTGCTCGGTTTGATCGCGCAAAACTTTGTTCAAATATCGTCAAAGTTCGGATCTCTAAATACAACTTCTGACACGTGCTACGGGAAAGCAAGTAACAATCCGGTTGTAATGGCGGCGATCCTTACTCTGAGCCACAGCTTTATGGTCCAAAACTTTTGGAATACTGGGGGAAGGGCGCTTGGCACAATCTACTTGTTAGGTTCTTTGGCCGGCAAGTACGCCGACATTGAAGGTACCTTTTCAGGAAATTCAATTATCGATGGGTATTCCACGACGTACACCTACGACCCGAGATTGGCATATTTAACGCCACCATTTTTCCTGTCACCAGTCAACTCGGCTTGGACAACGACGCTATCGGCAGAAGTTCCAAATCCAACGTCGTTGCCCACTGTTCCATAGACGACTATGAATCAATGATTGTCAGAGAGCTACAATCATCTTTCCAGTATTAGATCCGGAGAAGAGGCCAAGGAAGGCACTCGGGGTATTTTCAAATCCATGCACAACGGTCTCGTCGTACTTCAACTTGCCCTCTTTTATCCAAGGTACGACCTCTTCATAGAAGCCTCTACTGCGATCCGAGAAGTCAGAAACGATAAATCCTTGTAGGCGGATACGACGTTGCACAGCCCTAAATAGGTTCCAAGCACCCTGAGACCTCTCAGTAAGGTTGTATTCAGAGATAGAGCCACACAGAGCAAAGCGAGCAAAATCATTGGCGGCCTCGAGCGCAGCAATTAGGTGATCACCGCCTACGTTATCGAAGTAGATATCAATACCATTTGGCGCGGCGTCTAATAGTTGTCCCTTAATGTCTCCTGCGCGATAGTCTAGGGCCTTGTCAAATCCCAGTTCCTTGAGACGGGCAACCTTAGCCTCACCACCAGCACTACCTATGACGGTCAGCCCCTTAACCTTGGCCATTTGACCAACGGCAGAACCTACTGCGCCGGCGGCGCCAGAGACGAAAATCGTCTCTCCACTCTTAGCTTCGGCAACATAGAAAAGACCGGCGTACGCAGTTAATCCGGGCATACCAAGAATGCCGAGGTAAGCAGTTGGCGAAATTCCGGTTGAGTCCAACTTTCTGAAGTTGGCGGGATTCACTACCTGGCTCTCTTGCCAATCAAACATGCCCATCAAGAGGTCTCCTTCGGCGAATCCCTCCGCTCTCGAAGATACGACACGGGCAATTCCACCGCTTAGGATCGGTCCACCGATTGCAAATGGGGGAACATAGCTCTTACCGTCATTCATTCTTCCACGAAGGTAGGGGTCGACCGATATGTGTACTAACTCAACACCGACTTGACCCGTCGCCACTTCTCCAACCTCAACTTCTTTCATCGCAAAGTTTTCATCAGTGGGAAGTCCTATCGGACGGCTTGCAAGGGTTATCTGACGAGTGATTGGCACGAATTCTCCTAAAGAGACTAGATATGGCATTTCCATACAATTTGACAATTAATGAGCCTACAATTAGCCGAACGGAATAGCTCGGTAAATTGAAATCACCCAACTCGGGTGATTAGCGAGCAACCAATACCGTATAGTTTCAATCTTCAGAACGAACAAGGTGGGGATCTCAATGGAGCGAAGCATGTCCGAAGGCATGAAGAGGCAACTCGACACTGCGTCGTATCAAGGACTGGCTACATTTGCCCAGCGTCCATTTCTTACCGATCCCGAAGAACTCGATCAATGGATGCCCGATATTGCGGTCGTCGGTGCTCCTTGGGACGACTCAACAACAAACAGACCTGGAGCGCGATTCGGCCCCCGTGCCCTGAGGGCTCAGGCTTACGGACCAGGGACATATCACATGGACTACGGTATTGAAATCTTCGAAGAATTAGAGGTCGTCGACTACGGCGATGCAATCTGTAGCCACGGAATGTGGGAGGCAAGTCGCCATGCGATCGAGGATCGAGTGCACGACGTAGTCTCAAGAGACATCGTCCCGCTTGTCATAGGAGGAGACCACGCAATTACTTTTCCGAGCGCCACCGCGGTAGCGAGACACTTTGGCTTTGGCGAAATCGGAATGGTCCACTTCGACGCACATGCCGACACTGCAGAGGAGATCGATGGCAACTACGCCAGCCACGGTACTCCAATGCGCCGCCTCATCGAATCGGGAGCCATCAAGGGGGCAAACTTTGTGCAAGTTGGTCTTCGTGGTTATTGGCCGCCAAAAGACGTATTCGATTGGATGGGCGAGCAGGAGATGAAGTGGCACACGATGAACGAAATCTACGAAAGGGGTATCGTTGCGGTCATAGATCAAGCAATCACGGAGGCGAGTGCTTCGCCCAAAGGCATCTACCTGTCGGTCGATATCGACGTGCTTGATCCCGGCTTTGCACCTGGTACCGGTACCCCTGAACCAGGTGGCCTCGCCCCTGTTGATCTCTTACGAGTGGTTAGGCGAATCTGTCGAAATGTCAACGTGGTCGCCGTCGATATAGTTGAGGTTTCACCACCATTTGACCACGCTGACGTCACCATCAACAATGCTCACCGGGTCGCACTTGAGGCAATTGCAGGTATGGCGATGCGGCGCCGGGATCTAAAAGGTTCCGATCTCACTACGGACTAATTCAGCCAGATCAGCAGCGATCACAGCGGGGACGATGTCGTCGATCTCGTCCACTTTAGAGACACCAGATAGAACCATGGCGAAGTCGCACCCTAAGCTCATCGCAAATGCTCCATCGGTATCGATGCGATCTCCAACCATGAATCGAGGAGTTCCTACCATCTTGACCAGCAAGTCAGCGATTGCTTGTCCCGGCTTACCAGCCACGATGGGCTTCGATAGCCCCGCAGTAGCTATCGCCGCTACGATCGATCCGGCACCTGGCAATAGACCCTGAGGAGTAGGGTAAGTTGGGTCTAGGTTGGTAGCGATAAACTTAGCTCCGTTGTGGATCGCCCTGGCAGCCCGAGCGATTTTGGCATAGGTTATCTCACGATCCCAACCGACCACGACGGCGTCTACCTCCGAGGAGTCCTTAGCTTCAATATTTCGATCTTCAAGCGATGGATAGATCCCGCTCGCACCGACGACATACACTGAAGATCCCTCTTCGAGGAGCGAGGCTGCTGCCATCGACGACGTTACTACTGTCGTCTCTTCTGCCCTAATAGAAAACTTGGATAGCTTCGCTCGGTATTCATCCTGAGTCAAAGATGAATTATTAGTCGCGAAGGTAACGACCACTCCTGCGTCTAGAAGTGCATTTATCGCCTCAACTGAACCTGGAATCGGATCGTCAAGCAACCAAACTACACCGTCGAGATCTATGACCCACCCATTGCCCATCTCTACTCCCCGTCTCTAGCGATAGTTACTTCAGTCCAAACGAAGTTCAACTACTGTAGGCTAGAAGCAGAATGGACCTGAGTCGCTATAGCAGAACCGAATTACCCCCGTTGGGGGATCTTTTACCCTTTCGAGCTACCCGATTCGATACATCAGTAGGTAGCCCCATCCATCTAGTCCAAAGCAACATCGACGAATATCTCGTCGAAGACGAAGAGTTGTCGATCTACATCTATGAGATCTCAAACCGCACTCTAAAGATCCCAGTAAGAATTCGCCTTGTCGCCGTCGCCAAGGAGGCAACTTCTGAAACTGGGACGATTACCCTTTTCGCGGTCGAAGGAGACGTTGCAAGCCTACCTTTCGCAAGTGCGATTGGACCAATTTCGCGAATGGGCGATACGCGAGGGCAACTTCATCGAATCTTTGTAGTTCCATCTCCATCGGTCATCGAACAAGTTGTCTCAGACCTTGCAGCTAAGAGTGCATATGTAATCTCAAAAGCTGAAAGTGGTGGTCCCGGTCTCTTCGAGGTTCTCCTATTCGTCTCTGAAGAGGATCTAAACACCCTCTCGGACGTTGGATTTTCATCTAACCAAGAGATGGATAGCAACGATGACGAGCAGGGCAATGGCTCAGAGGAGCAGGCGGTAATCATCGAGCCCAAACTGCTCTACCATCCCCCTACTATAAGCGATCGTACCGAGAAGCAATAAATCCTGCCACTCTTAGCATAAATCGCCCCGTTAGATCTTAACGTGCAAATTTTGCGCAAGCAGAATGGCAGCGACTACGAGACCAAAGGTTACGATAGCCCGCCTCAGTAGGTCCGCTGGGATCCTCATTGCCGCTTTGGCTCCCATGAGGCCACCCACTACAAATCCAACCGCCATAATCAGTCCATCCAGAATTGCAACGTGTGCAACTAATAAGTAGATCAAATCGCCCGTCGAAGCAATCATGGACGATATCGCGATCTTCAGGGCATTATTGCGCTGGATATCACTGTGATGAAATATCGTTAGGGTTGAAAGAAGGATTATTCCAAGGCCCGCTCCAAAGTATGACCCGTAGATTGAGGCGACGAAGACGAGTATAGCTAGGGTCGACCGTCCCCCTTTTGCAAAGCCGAGATTCTCCAACGTCGAGCTCAAGCGACTTTGATATGCGAGCAGAAGACACGCCATCAGTATCAAAAATGGCACGATTCCTTTAAAGATTGATGAAGGAGTCGTCAAGAGAATGATGGTACCTAGTATCGCTCCTAGTATCGCAAATGGCGCAACATTTCGAAGGTCGCGCCTCTGTTCATTCAACAGACGCCTATATCCAAAGGTTCCACTCAAGTAGCCTGGCAGGGACGCAAGTGAATTGGTAATATTGGCGACAACCGGGCTGTGTCCAACCAAGAGTAGAACCGGATATGAGATCATCGTCCCACCACCAGCGATTGAATTTACAAAACCCGCTCCACCTGCGGCGAACAAGAGGAGCAAGACACGATCGAGGGTACCTAAGTGCAAAGCTTTACCGACTTCTTAAATGATGTACCAAAAGAATAGGGGTGGAGCGCAATACTTCGCTCCACCCCTATTAGGTCAAAAATCAACAAAAGGGCCCCTAGAAGAACCTTCAGCTAGCTAGCTAGCTAGCTACGCAATAGTAATTGCCTCATCTAGATAGACGTCTTGAATTGCGTTTAGGAGATCGACCCCATCTGCGCGAGGCCGCTGAAAAGCCTTACGACCGGCGATCAGACCGACTCCGCCCGCTCTCTTATTGATAACGGCAGTCCGAACCGCCTCAGCCTTATCCGACGCACCCTTCGCTTCGCCACCAGAGTTGATCAATCCAATACGACCGTTGTAGCAGTTAATAACCTGCCACCTAGTCAGGTCGATTGGATTATCGGTCGTCAGTTTTGAGTAGACAAGGGGATCGGTTCGACCAAAACCAATCTTTACATAACCGCCGTTATTCTCAGGAAGCTTTTGCTTGATGATATCAGCCTGAATAGTCACACCAAGATGATTTGCCTGGCCTGAAAGGTCGGCAGCCAAGTGGTAATCGGCTTCGGCGGTCTTGAAGGCTGGGTTCCTGAGGTAGCACCACAAGATCGTAAACATACCCAAGCGGTGGGCCTCAGCGAACGCAGCAGAAACCTCTTGGATCTGACGTGTAGAGTTAGGTGCTCCGAAATATACAGTTGCGCCGATGCCAGCAGCACCGAGATCCCAAGCTTGTCGTACTTGACCGAACATGACTTGATCTGGTTCCGCTGGAAGTGAGAGCAACTCATTGTGGTTCATCTTGACGATCATCGGAATACGATGTGCG
Organism: Actinomycetes bacterium; assembly: GCA_021826315.1. Lineage (GTDB taxonomy): Bacteria > Actinomycetota > Acidimicrobiia > Acidimicrobiales > Acidimicrobiaceae > Acidithrix. Next base: position 8,272 of record JAKAZZ010000033.1, on the reverse strand, counting down.
TACTTCCTCGAAACGATTCCAAGAGCCCCGAGGGTCGTTGTTACGCCCGAACAACCGGCTTCTACGGCTAGTTCTGCGATGTTCATAGGATCGAAGTACTCTGGGGTCTTGGCGAACGAAGAAGCTCCTGAGTGTTCAATACCTTGGTCAACTGGGAGAATTGAGAGATACCCAGTATTTGCCAAACGACCGCCGCCATAGAGCGAACCAAGCGAACGCAGCACCTGAGGCGTCCGATCTGAATAGGCAAAGACGTTGTCAATAACGTCCTTGCCCGAAAGAACCAAAGACTCCTTCGGTACTCCAACGCAAGTGTGGTCGAGAAGATCCTTGGCATCATTACCAAGAAGAGCTTCGATATCTGTCCCCAAAATATTCCTCCTCAAGTACGGTCTTAGACGTAAACCCTATGCAACAAATTAGCGTAGGTCGGCTAGTCGCTCAGCGACATCATAAATACCGGGCTCGGTCATCGCTATCTTCTGAAATAGCTTTCTTGCGTGAACAATATCGCCCACCTTCTCGTAGAGATCAGCTAGGACATACCATTGACGAATTTCGATCAAACGAGGTTTACGACGTTCCGTATCCTCAAATCGCGCAAGTAGTGCAATAGCCTCAGTGAACTTTTTTTGATCCGCCAAGGATCCTGCAAGCACAATTCGCGCCTCTGCCATAACTTCAGGAGACGGCGACACTTCGCCAACTTCGTCGTAGATCTCTTTGACTTTGTTGTGCCTACCGAGAGCGCGATAGCAGTCAGCAATTACTGGACCCTGGTCGACTGACTTGGTTATAGCCTTCGAAGCCTCAAGATGCTCAAGTGCTAACTTCCATCGACCGAGTCGATAGAAGTTAAGGCCAATGATCTCCAACAACGACTGCGATTGGGGCATCAGCTCTAGCAGTCCGACGAGAAGCTTTTGCGCGTCACGATAACGATCTGCCTGATAAGCGCGGACGCCGTCTGGGAACTCTCGCTTAATTCGCGCAACTCTAAACTTAGATAGTCCACGAGGAGTCTCTCTGGCAATAATCTCTTCAACGTTGTAGCCGACGATTCCGCCGCCCGTTTCGCTTCGCTGAGGTCCCTTTGACTTGGGCTTGCCCTTGTCTACCCACTGATCGAGTGGCTGTGGCTCGGTGTACTTCTTCGCTGGAGCATCGGAGGGACTGTAGCTCTTAGCGTCACTGCGAGGAGATACAATGCGTGCACCCTTGCGAGTTAGCGCACCAAACTGACCACTTTGCGAACGATTGGAGGGCGAATTAGCTTCACGTGGGTTTCGTGGAGCTGAAAGACCCCGAGGTCCCCTGCCTTCCCCTGATTGATTCCGTGATGAGTCCCCGCGATATCCACCGCGTTCGTCTCTTTCTTCAAATCGTCGTGGTCTGTCGCCACCTTCACGTCGGGGGCCAAATGAGTCGCGTCGTTCACGACTATCCCCACCAAATTCACCTCTGGGGCGGTCTCTATCGAAATTACCTCTACCACCAGATCGTGGACCGCCACTTTGGGAAGAACCTCCGCGGTATCCACCGCGTGATGAGTCTCCGCGGTATCCACCGCGGTCGTCTCTTTCTTCAAATCGTCGTGGTCTGTCGCCGCCTTCACGTCGGGGGCCAAATGAGTCGCGTCGTTCACGACTATCCCCACCAAATTCACCTCTGGGGCGGTCTCTATCGAAATTACCTCTACCACCAGATCGTGGACCGCCACCTTGGGAAGAACCTCCGCGGTATCCACCGCGTGATGAGTCTCCACCTTGGGAAGAACCTCCGCGGTATCCACCGCGTGATGAGTCTCCGCGATATCCACCGCGGTCGTCTCTTTCTTCAAATCGTCGTGGTCTGTCGCCGCCTTCACGTCGGGGGCCAAATGAGTCGCGTCGTTCACGACGATCCCCACCAAATCCACCTCTGGGGCGGTCTCTATCGAAGTTGCCTCTATCACTTCGATCCCTCTTAATATCCCGACCGGCTCCCGGAACATAAGGGCGGCTGGGGCGCTGAGGAGCGCCTTCACTATCCCGCCCACTGTCGCCCTCACCCTCGATAGGACGAGGTGCACCTTCTTTAGCGTCCCTAATTCGTGAAGTAGGCCGTCCGGAGGAGCTTGCGCCGCGCCGTCCACCACCGCCACCTCCGAAGCTTCCGCCTCTTGAGTTTCCCCGTGAACTATTTCTATCTTCAGCTGCCACAACTACTCCGCTACGGTTATCAATCTACGGCCTAAAAAATCAGAAAAATTGACCAATTTACCGCAATACAAAGTTTAAAAGCCTAGTCGAGAATGACAAAAAAGAGGTAGGCGTCCACCTTGTCCTCGCAAGTAATAAGTCATCGCGAAAGGAGACCGGATTACTCAAGTCATCGCGCAATCTAACGTGATGACTTTAATACCTTACCATCGGCTGCTGTGAACAATCGGTGCAAAGGCCCGATATCTCGACCGTATGAGAGACCATGGAAAAGCCCCTCTCCCTAGCGATTTCATTCGCGGCCGCCTCAAATGAATCGACCGTAAATTCAACGCTAACTCCACAGTTTCGACAGATTATATGGTGGTGGTGCGAATCCGTCTGACACTTTCGATATGTAGCTTCACCCGAAAGGGACCTACTCACCTCGACTACACCTTGTGCTTCGAGTGACTTGAGCTGTGAGTAAACAGTCGTCAACCCGATCTGGACTCCATCAGTTCTAAGTCTGGCGAAGATCTCTTGTGCAGATTTGAAGGATCGATTTGACTCGAGGATCGTAACTAACTGTTCCTTTTGCCTCGTCTTTCGGCTAATCCTATCCAACTTGGCATCTTCGCTCATTGACAAGGTTACCTCCTCTCCTAAAGTCACGAAATAAGGCTAATTTAGCACCACAAAGTGCGACGCCACAGGCTTGAAGCGCGTCAGGAGATACACCAAAAAGCCGAATGCTGTAATAAAGAAGCTGACCGGGTAAGGCTGGTAGAAGCCCACAAAAAGACCAATCCATGTGATAAGAAGAGCTATCACGATCGACACCATAATTGCCATACGGGGTCTTCCCGACATCCGTATTGCAGCTGCCGCAGGAGTGACTAACAACGAAAATATGAGCAAAACACCTATTATTTGCACCGCAACTGCTACCGTTATGGCGACTACGACTAAGAATGCGTACGAAATCAGACGCGTTGGCACCCCTTGCGAATTTGCGACCTCTTCATCAAATGATGCAAAGAGCAGAACGTTCAGAGCTAGTCGCATAACCAGTAACAAAACAATCGAAGATCCAACTGTAAATATAACCGAGGCATTTGAAATTCCCAAGATCTGCCCAAACAGGATCGAGTAGGCCTCAGATGCATATCCCTGGTAAAGCGAGATGAAGAGTACTCCAAGCCCGAGCATAAAGGATAAGACAATTCCAATTTGAGAGTCTCGAAGTTCGCCCCTCTTTCCAAGAGCACCCATGACTATCGCACCAACAGTGGTAAACCCGAGCAACCCTTCTAGCGGAGTCAAACCTACGACTACCGCTCCAGCGGCTCCAGCAAATCCAACGTGCGATAAGGCGTGAGCGGCAAATGAAGACCGCCTCGAAACAATGAAGTACCCCACCACTCCGGCAAGTATCGCAACTGCGCTACCAGCGATGAATGCATTGCGCATAAAGGGATACCTAAGCATAACGAGGAGATCGTAGATGATATTGAAGGAGAACGATGTGGCCGAATTAGCTGCCGACAACATATGGAAATTAGTCATGGTGAGCCTCACTAAAGTCGCCCATTATTGCAATCCTTCCGCTCGAATCTCTAACAACTTCAACCGACAACTCGAACAAGTCCGAAAGCCGCTCTGTAGTCAAAACTTCATCTGGGTATCCGCAGACGACTCTTTTGTTTGCCACAAAAAACACTTTGTCCAAATAAGGAAGGAGGGGATTCAGATCATGAGCCACCAGCATGACGCCCACGCCGCGTCCCCTGACGAGCTCTGATACACTTTTTGCGAGTTGAGCTGAAGCGCGAATATCGAGGTTTGAGAGCGGCTCATCAAGGAGGAGGAGCTCAGGCCTCTGCGAAAGCGCTTGTGCTATGTAGACCCTCTGCAACTGTCCACCAGAGAGAGTCGATATCGAGCGGTCCGCTAAGTCTGCTATTCCCAACGATCCAAGAGACTCTTCTACGATCCGCTCGCTCGCCGTTCGCTCTTCTTTGGATGAATTGATCAATCTCCGCGCGCGATGAGGAAGTAGCGCGAATTCGCGCGACGTAATAACGGTATCTTGATCAAGATTTCGCCGCTGTGGTACGTATCCGATCTTTCGACGACCTTCATGAATATCGAGTCCGTCGATTTTGAGTTCTCCGGATATCACGCCCACTTGACCTGTCAGCGCTTTCAACAAGGTCGATTTTCCCGACCCATTGGGTCCGATGACAGCGGCAAATTCCCCATGTTGTAGTTGAAAATCAGCGCCTGACCATTGAGGTTTACCTTGGTAACCAACTGAAAGTCCTTTAGCGGAAACTAAATCAACCATTGATAATTACCCCATCTTTCCAGCAGCTGCAATGGCTTTAACTTCATTTGATATCCACTTTTGATAGGTGGCGCCAACCGGCTCTATGATCTCAGAAATTCCAACAACGGGAATCGAATTCGCGCGAGCTAGTGCTTTGATAGAGTCGGTCAATGGCGTAATCGTTTGCGTATTGAAGATAAGCACTGACACTTGATGCGCCTTGATTTGACTCTCCATAGAGATAGTTGACGCAACTGACGGATCGTTTCCTTCAGCAACGGCTCTCATGAAGGCAGCGGGGGAAATCAGATTCAGACCGCCATAGTGGGCAAAGTAGACAAAAATATCCTCAGTAGCGCCAAACGATTTGCCCTTGAAGATACCCCTTAGGGAATTAATCTCTCCCTCGAGCATCTTCATGGAGGATAAGAAGTTAGCTTCATTGGCTGCGAAATAGCTTTCATGGGATGGAAATTTAGAAGAGAGGACTCTCGTTATCGCATGGCTAACTAGCTCAACGTATGTCGGATCATACCAAAAGTGGGGATTCGCACCATTTGGAGCCTTCAGCAACTTCGCAACATTTATCTCGCTTCTCGTCGCTGATGGATTCGCCGAAAGCAACTTAGAGGCCCAATCGTCGTAACCAGCTCCATTAACTATGGCTATCGACGACCGCGCAAAGGTTCGTGCAGTCAACATAGAAGCTTCGTATTCGTGAGGGTCGGCATTGGGGTCTGTCATAACCGATGTAACGTTGACGTACTTACCGCCGATTTGAGAGACAATGCTCCCCCAAGTATCTTCAGCGGCGACAACCGTAACGGTAGAATTTGGAACCGAAGGTAACGTAACCAGCTGAAGCACTATGAGCGCCACGACAACAACACCAACTATTATCCACTTCTTATTTGCAATCATTTTCATTACGATTACACATAATAGCGGCACGAGCCCATTTATTCCGTCTATCGACGCAAACTCGAGTTTGAAAAAAAGGAGGAACTACATAGCCGAAAGCGAAGCGTGGCCGGAATCTTCCGTTGCTTGCCCCGTCATCGACTGCGCATCCGTCTGTTCTGGGGTTCAACATTCAAAACGAATATTGATACTTGAACCCGAGAGGTCCCTATTGAAGTTGAAAACTCGACGTGCACGATCAAAGGTCAACACGTCCCCGAGTGAATGACTCTCGTCAATCTTTGCATTTGATACTCGAAAAGATAGACGTTTCCATCAGGGATAACGCCTGATTTCCGCAAGCTATTCGTAAAGCAGCTTCGCTAAATCTAATTCCCGCGTGCATCGTACTTTTCGAAATTGATCTCGCCACCGAGAAAATGGAGGGCGTCGCCGGTGCGACCGTCTACGAAGTTTCCGTTTACGTCAACCGCCAAGAAAGTCAGCGGGACCTGGTCCGAAGCAGCCAAAAAAAGAGCTTTCTTAAAGTCGTTCCGCGTCTAACGACAACGCTCCAAGCCGAATTGTCGTTCAAAAAGCTACCTCAGGGAGTGGTAGTAACGCTTTGCTTTTGCTCGGTTTCCACAAATTGCCATCGAACACCATACACGATTGTTGGTAGGAGATCGATCCATAAAGGGAGCCTTACAGCCTTCGCTAGCACAAACCTTAACGCGAGATCGCTTTTCTGAGTCTGAAAGAATATCACTAACTTCAGATATCACCTCAGAAATTTTTGCCTCTAGGGGCGACGATACGACTTCTACGATTATCCGCTGATTGGAGTCAACTATGAGCCGTCGTTGTGAACCCCTACTACCCATAAATTCATTCAACATACGTACACCAGCAAAAGCTCTATCTCGATCCGCTTCCACCATAAATATCTGGTAGCTGATAATAGCCTCGACAGACTCTCTAATCGCAATAAGTTGGGAGCGAACTGACTCTAGGTCATCGGCTAATTCACCCGCTACGATCCCAAACGCACGATTCAAAAAAGCCCGCGTACAATCGTCGTCAACTAAACGCTCGACTGGACCTCTACCTCTTGCACCTTTGGTTGCCAACAAGTTGAATAGCGGAGAACCCCCGTCGAAACGAAGAGCAGCCGCTACGTCATCTCTTGCCACTAGATTCCTAACTTCCTCACTCAATTCTCTCTGCGAAACAAAGCTTGATCGTACAAAGTCATACACGGCTAATGTCCACTGATGTTCTATCGCGATACTAGCAGAGATATATTAAGAAATTTGTTAACGCTAGTTAATGAAGTTTCATAGCTGAAGCCGCCTTGCGAAGAACGTCGCGTGCATTCGGATGGGCGATATGCTCGATTATTTCAACCGCTTGCTCGCTCTGGCTTTTACCGAAGATCGAAGCTACTCCCCATTCAGTAATAAGAGCAGAGTGTTGAAAGGATGTAACGGGAGCTTGAATACGGTCCACAACTGTAGAAGAACCGCTCTTGGTATGCCATGACGGCAACGCTATGATTGCATTGCCGTCTCTCGAATGAAGAGCGCCAACTATGAAGTCCGTTTGTCCGCCAAACCCTGAATAGATATTGCCACGGACAAAGCTTGCATTCGCCTGTGCGTATAGATCAATTTGAATCGCTGTATTAATAGAAGTCATCTGGGGGTTGCGCGCGATAAGCGAAGGATCATTAGTAACTTCCGTTCGTCGCATATGAATACGGGGATTCAAATCCACCCAATTGTAAAGCTCTTCCGACCCAAAAATAAACGAAGCTACAATCGGCACTCCGTGATCAAGGGCACCTACCTTCTCCAACTCAAAGACGCCATCTGAAAACATCTCAGACCAAACACGCAAATAGCGATGGCCCTTCAACGCCGCTAACGACGCATTTGGAATCGCACCGATACCGAGCTGCAATGTCGAACCATGGCCAACCAAACTAGCGACATTACTTCCGATGGTTAGTGCGACCTCATCTAACGCACCCTCAATGGGAGAAGCAAGCATTTCATCCCGAAAAATGCAGTAATCGATTCGATCGAGATCAATTTCCCCATCACCATACGTATAGGGCATGTGATTATTAACTTGAGCTACGACTATGGCGCCAACGCGCCTAGCCTCCTCAATCGCGGCGACCATAAGGTTAACTTCGATACCTAAAGATACCTTGCCACCGATAACTCTCGACACATTGAGCAGGACGATATCCGGAATATGCGTGGAACGAAGGAGGCGCGGAACGAGAGATAACCGCATTGGCACGTAGGAAAGGTTGCCCTTTGGATCTCTAAATCCAGGACCGACAAATGGAGTCTCCCACGAAACACCGTCACGGATAGGAAATACTTTCTGGGCGTTCAGTGTGAATAATTTAAAGTTCTCTAACGACCTATCAACAAGATCCAGAAGGTAGGAGGGCGAAGCAAAATTACCACTGAAAACAATCCGGGGGCTCTTATCCCCGAACTTTCCAAGGACCCGAAGCAGATCCTCCTCTGAGACAAACTTAGCCACAATTCAACTTCCAACTAACAAGAGGACCGACGTAGATAAGAGTAACCTAAAACATCGAAAGCAATCGCCTAGAACGCACCGTTACGAATAAAAACGCCCAACCCTCACCCAACTCGAAAGATAAAGCTATAGCGAAAAATCAATTGGGGGGGGGTTAAACATGGAGGGGGTTAAAACAAAAAGGGCTAAGAGTTTTACCTCTTAGCCCTTTCGTTACACAACCTGTAACTTCCAACATTACTGTTGTGTCAATTAGATATCCGGCGACGTCCTACTCTCCCAGGAGGTTGCCCCCCAA